>CAYJUP010000218.1:0-3755 GCA_964373365.1 uncultured Nitrospiraceae bacterium | reverse complement strand
AACTGAAAGTGGGGTTCCGAGTCCGTGACCGCCTCCAGACCGTGCTGGCCGCAGAGGCGAATGGTGTACACCAGCGACGCAGACGTCTTGACCAGCGCGAGCGTGTACTCGTGGTCATACCCCTCCTCAACCGATAATCGGCCTTGGCTCAGCTTTTTCAGGATGTGGACGGAGTAGGTCCGACGCGCACGCATCTCCTCCGTCAAGCGCAGCAGCGCGGCGGGTCCGGGCACCATCGTGGTTCCGATCAGCATGCCATGCGAGAAATCAAAGAGTCCGCGCTGGAACCGGCGGTCTTCCGACAGGGCGCGACGGAAGAGAGAACGCCAGCTCGTGTCGGCCAGGTCCCGGTCAACAGCGGCCATCGCGTCGTCGTCCAGTGGGCCGCTGACCGAGTACCCCTGGACGATCCGTCCGGTCCTGACCAGATCCTCGTGGAGGTCTCCCATCCGGTCCTGGTAGGCGGTGGTCCCGCTCATCATCGTCACCTGCAGGGCCATGTAGTCTCTGAAATGAACGGAGGCATACTCTTCGAGCAAACGCTGCAGAGTCCGTTCAGGGCAGAGGTGAAACGGATAATACAGAGCCCGGCGTTCGACCGAAGGTGTCATCGACAAGTCCATTCGGCTATGTTACGGTTGCGCGATGGTTCGACGGCTGAGAGCCGGGTTGGGTCTCAATCTTCTGCTGGTGTTCGTTCCGCTCGCGCTGACCTTCGAACTGCTCCACGCTGATCCCATGCTGATCTTCATCTCGTCGGCCTTGGCCATTGTCCCGCTGGCGGGCTTGATGGGCAAAGCGACCGAGCACTTGGCGAGCCGCGTCGGGGCCGGGCTCGGAGGATTGCTCAATGCCTCGTTGGGAAATGCCGCCGAACTGATCATCGCGCTGGTCGCGCTTCGGGAAGGTCTGTACGCCGTCGTCAAGGCGTCCATCACCGGCTCGATCATCGGCAATATCCTGCTCGTTCTGGGCCTCGCCATGGTCGCGGGAGGACTTCGCTACGAGCGTCAGCGGTTCAACCCGACGGCGGCCGGGCTGGGCGCAAGTCTGTTGCTGTTGTCGGCGGTCGGGCTGGTCGTGCCGGCGCTGTTTCATTTTACCGCCTCGGAGCGGGGCCTTGCCGTGGAAAGAGAACTAAGCCTGGAAATCGCCATCGTCCTCTTCGCCATCTATCTCCTGAGTCTGGTTTTCTCCTTGAGGACACATCGCCATCTGTTTGCAGGGGAGGTGGTCAGCCCCCATGACACGGGTCAGCCGGCGTGGAGCCGGAGCCGGTCCATCTCCGTCCTGGCGGTCGTGGCGGTAGCGATCGCGGCCATGAGCGAGTTTTTGGTCGGAGCCGTCCAGCCGGTAGCGAGTCGCCTGGGGCTGACCCAAGTTTTCGTAGGGGTGATCCTGGTAGCGCTGATCGGAAACGCGGCGGAGCATTCGACCGCGGTCGTGGTCGCCAGGAAGAACAACATGGACCTGGCCTTGGGTATCGCCATTGGTTCCAGCCTGCAGATCGCGCTGTTCGTGGCCCCGGTGCTGGTTTTTGCGAGCTATCTCCTGGGTGCACCCCTCGATCTAATCTTCACACCGTTCGAAGTCGCTGCCGTGACGATTGCAGTGCTGGTCGTCGGGTTTGTCTCGATGGACGGAGAATCTCACTGGATGGAGGGGGTGATGTTGGTAGGAGTCTATCTGATCCTGGCGATCGCGTTCTATTTTCTGCCGGTCTGAGCGGATCAACCGGTTGAGCCGTGAGACCTCACCACTTGTCCATGTCGATGACCTCGGTGGCGTCCCAGAGATGCTTCGACTCCTTTTCGGCGAGGTCGGCCTCGTCCGGCTCGTCAGGATTCTTCGGGGTGGCCTGGCCGGAGCTCTGCGGGTGTGCTCCTGCTTTTGTCTGGACGTCTTCCGCCCCAGCGCTCTTCCGACGCTTTTTCGGATCTCTGTTGACAGGCATAGGGAACTCCCCCGCCGAGGCAGCGACGTAACACTCTTTTCCTACCGCCATCCTAAGGGCTTTGTCAATAGAGCCCTGCGTGCAGGCTTTTGCGTGCGGCGAGAAAGGGCATGTTGACTCGCGCCGGGCCGGCTGTTAGATTTGGCCCGTTTGTCCGCCGTTCCCAGAGGGACGCGACGCAAGGGAGTACAGGATAACATGGTCCTGAGCGCAAAGGTCCTCTGGCCGCTTTTTCCGCTCTTGCTGTTGATTGTGGTGGTGTGCCTGACCTGGGCGCTGGTCTATGTGGTCCGGCGCTCAAGCGGGGCCGCAGCCGTCTGGCTGCAAGGGGGCGCGCTGGCATGCTATCTGCTGGCCGCCGTGGCGGCCATTGCCAGCGAGCGTGGGGCGATATCCGCGAATATCCACCGTCCCTTTTCTCTCCTGACGCAGCTCGCCATCGCCCTGGCCCTGTTTCATATCTGGGGACGCGGGCACCGGCCGCTCGTGTTGCTCAACGTGGCAGCCTGGGCGGCTATTTTAGCGGACACCGCGCTCCATTATCTGCTGATACGTTGATGTGGGGTGGCGGCTGGAACCAGTTAGAGCAACTCCACCGCGACTGTGCCGGCGAAGCGACGCCCCAGATCGGTCAGCCTGACACGGCCGGTTCGTTCCTCCAGCAACCCCTGACGCACCAGCCGATCCAGCGGACCCGGAGCAGTTGGGGTCAACCCGGAGCAGTTGGGGTCAGGCATGAGTATTGACTTATGGCGCGAGCATCCTTCTCAGCCTCGCCTCCCTCTTGACATCGCGATTGGCGGCATAGGCGGCGGAGAGCCGACTGATCATCGAGGGATCGCGATGCAGGCGCTTTCCGAGTTCCCGTCCCGTGAGGCCACTCCAGGCCTGGGCCAAATAGACCAAGACGGCCCGCGGCTCACTCCCGGCACGCTGACGCCCGGCTCGCTCGACAACCGCAGGCGAGACCCCATAGAGCTGCGCGACCGCTGCCAGCAGCGCGGAAAAGGCGACCCGCGGCCCTTTAACCGCCACCTCGCGTTTGGCCTCCGTCTGACGGTCCACCTCCTGAATGAACCGCGCATCGCCCAAGAAGCGCTGATCCACCGTGTCATAGTATTTGGCTTCATGCCCCAAGCCCCGGCCCTCCTTCATAAACCGCCGATAGGCGTGCCGAGCTCTTCCCCACTGTCGGCTAAACTGACTCAAGACAACGGTCGTATTGACCTGCGCCGGGGTCGGCTCACCAAGATAGGCCCGATGGCTGCTCCAGCGGTAGCGCCAAGGATCCACGGGACGCTGCAACCGGGCCGGGTTCAGGTGGATGTACCGGACTAATTCTAGCAGATAGGCCTCGCGGTCACACAAGATGGCCTTATAGCGCCCTTGGAACAGATGCCCGGGTTTGCCATAGCGACGGTTGTAGTACTGCGTGTAGGTGAACTGGAGGGTCTGCATCGTCCGGGAGAGCGGCGTCGCGCCAGTTTCCACCAGCAGGTGCACATGGTTCGCCATCAGGACGTAGGCATAGACCATACAGCCGTCGCGCTGCCGGTAGCGTTCGAGGCGCGCCAGATAGGCGGTCCGGTCCTCATCATCGTGGAAGATCACCTGCCGGTGATTGCCTCGGGCGATCACATGGTAGAACGCCCCCGCAAATTCCACGCGTGGCTTGCGCGCCATGCCGAGCAGGGTAGGCTCCTCTTCGGAATAAGTCAATACTCATGCCTGACCCCATTCCATTGACCCCTGAATTAAAGGATGTCGATTTGCTAAAGAAGCGTGTGCTCAGGTTTCTTCA
>CAYJUP010000217.1:0-3785 GCA_964373365.1 uncultured Nitrospiraceae bacterium | reverse complement strand
ATACCATCTATTCCGCGGCGCAGGGGGCGGGGATTGCAATCCCCAGCCTCTGCGCTTCGGATCATCTGGCACCCTTCGGGTCATGCCGGCTCTGCCTCTGCGAGGTGGAGGGCCAGCCGGGCACGCCGGCCACCTGCACGACCCCGGTGCGGGAGGGCATGGTGGTGCGGACCGACAGCGAGCGGCTGGCACGGCACCGGCGAAACATCGTCGAGCTGTATCTCTCGGAGCGGCCCGACGGGATCGAGACGCCGGAGCCCCTTCGAATACTGGCCGTCGCGCTGGGTTTGGATCGGGTTCGGTATGCCGAGGCATCCCATCGCACGGAATTTCGCGATGATTCGAACCCCTTTTTCTCGTTCGACAACGCCGCCTGCATCTCCTGCGCGCGCTGCGTCCGGGCCTGCGAGGAGATCCAGGGCACCTTTGCGTTGACGATGGTAGGGCGGGGATTCGAGGCGAGACCGGTGGCCGGTTCGAGTCCGCTCTCCGGCGATGCGGCCGGCTTTGCGTCCTCGAACTGCGTCTCGTGCGGGGCCTGCGTCAAGGAATGTCCGACCGGCGCCCTGCGAGAGACCTCAATCCTGCAGTTCGGGAAACCAACGCGCACAGTGCGAACCACCTGCGCGTATTGCGGCGTGGGCTGCGCGTTTGACGCCGGCATCCGTGAGGGCCGAGTCGTCAGCATGCACCCGGCCGATGACGGCCCCTCAAACCTGGGGCATGCCTGCATGAAGGGCCGGTTCGGCTGGAACTATATCTATGCCCCGGATCGCCTCCGTGTCCCGCTGCTCCGTCAGCGCGACTCGCAGGGGGATCGGTGGGAGGAGATTTCATGGGACGCCGCGCTCGACCGGATCGCCGCGGAGTTCACGCGAATCAAGCAAGCCCATGGACCCGACGCCCTGGCAGTGATTTCCTCAAGCCGCGGCACGAATGAAGAAAACTATCTGTTTTCCAAGTTCGTGCGGTGCGTGCTCGGGACGAACCACATCGACAACTGTGCCCGGGTCTGCCACAGCGCCACCGTAACCGGCATGATGGAAACGCTCGGCGCGTCCGCAGCGACGAATTCGATTGCCGACCTCGACCTGGCGAAGCTGATCCTGGTGGTCGGGGCGAATCCCACCGAGTCCCATCCGGTGGTCGGTGCCCGGATCAAGCAGGCGGTGCGGCGGGGCGTGCGGCTTATCGTGGTGGATCCTCGCCGTACCGAGCTGGCGCGCCTGGCCGATCTGCATCTGCGTCTGCGGCCCGGCACCAACGTGGCGCTGTTGAACGGGTTGGGCCATGTGATTGCGGCCGAGAGATTACTGAGCGAGGCCTTCATCGCGGCGCGCACGGAAGGGGTCAAGGACTGGATGGAGACCGTGGCTTCCTGCACCCCGGAGGCCACCGAACGGATCACCGGCGTGCCGGCCGCCAAGATCCGCGAGGCGGCCCGCCGCTATGCGACCAGTGGTGCCTCCCTGTGCGTGCACGGCCTCGGCGTGACCGAGCACCGCTGGGGTAGCCACGGGGTGATCGCGCTGTGCAACCTCGCGCTCGCGACCGGGAACATCGGTCGGCCGGGAACCGGCATCAATCCGTTGCGGGGCCAGAACAACGTGCAGGGCGCGTCCGATATGGGATGCCTACCCACCTATTTCGCCGGCTACCAAAAGCTTGATGATCCGTCGTTGGCCACTCGTCACGAAGCGGTCACGGGACGGCCGCTTCCGACCAGGCGAGGGATGATGATCCCGCAGATGTGGGACGCGGCGCTGGAAGGGCGGCTGAAGGGGCTCTGGATTATCGGCTACGACGTGGCGCAGACCGATCCGAATCTGAAGAAGGTCCGGGAGGCGCTTGGCCGGTTGGAGTTCCTGGTGGTCCAGGACCTGTTTTTAAGCGAGACCGCCAAGTTCGCCCATCTGGTGATCCCCGGCGCCTCCTTCCTGGAAAAGGACGGCACGTTCACGAATCTGGAGCGCCGCATCCAGCGAATTCGCGAAGCGGTGGACCCACCCGACGGCGTCCTGCCCGACTGGCAAGTGGTGGGCGACGTGGCGACGAGGATGGGTTACCCGATGCGCTACGCGCATCCCTCCGAGGTCATGGACGAGATTGCGCGGCTCACCCCGATGCTGGCCGGAGTCTCCTACGCAAGACTGGAGCATGGCGAGGGACTCCAGTGGCCGGTCCCCTCGGCGGATCACCCCGGGACCCCGCTGATGCACGGCGATCGCTTCCCGCGCGGGCGGGCCAGGTTCGTACCGGTGGACTACCTGCCGCCGGGCGAGTCACCCAGCGAAACGTACCCGTTCGTGCTGGTCACCGGCCGCATCCTGCAACACTATAACTGTGGAGCGCAAACCCGCCGGACCGACATCGTGCGGCTGGTGGACGCCGACGTGCTGGAGATGCATTCGGAGGATGCCGCGAGCCTGCGCCTTGAGGATGGTGAGCTAGTCCGGCTGGTCAGCGCCCGGAGCGAGGCGGTGCTGCCGCTGGCCGTGAGCGAGCGCGTGGAACGGGGACAGCTCTTCACCAGTTTCCACTTTCCGGCCACTGACATCAATGCGCTGCTCTCCTCGAGCGCGGACGAGAGTTCCAAGTGTCCTGAGTACAAGGTGTCGACGGTACGGGTGGAGAGGCTGGCTGCTGAAGCTCGAGGCGCGCGCGAAGACGCACAGGGCCATCGCGTGTTGGCGAGGCTGATCACATGAGCGCCCTCTCATTCGAGCGGTTCGAGTCATGATCTACACCATCACCTTGAACCCGGCCCTCGACCACTACTTGGAGGTGGACGACCTTCGCGTGGATGATGCCAACCGAGTGAAGTCCGAGTGTCTGTATGCGGGTGGAAAGGGAATTGACGTCTCCCGCGCCATCAGGCATCTGGGCGGGGACAGCATGGCACTCGGGTTCATTGGAGGCCACAACGGAAGGGTGATGGTGGACCTACTCAAGCGCGAGGGCGTGACTTCCTATTTCACCCCCATCGCGCAGGAGACCCGCCGGGATATTATTATCAGCACGAGGAAGCAAGGAAGTCAGACGATGCTGAACGCACGAGGGCCTTCCGTCACAGCCGACGAGTGGTGGAGCTTTCTGACGCACCTTCGCCTATTGGAATTGCGGGATGCGTACGTCGTACTAGGCGGGAGCCTCCCACGTGGCGTGCCGCCCGACGCCTATTACCAGATAGTCACGTTAGTTCAGCGTCGCGGCGCCAAAGCGATTCTGGATGCGGACGGACCGTGCCTGAAGGCCGGACTGAAGGCCAAGCCGTTCGCGATCAAACCGAACCTGAACGAGCTTCGCCGGGTGACAGGACGGTCGCTGCGAACCGAAGCCGAAATCCTTGCGGCGGCTGACGCCATGAACCGTGCTGGTGTAAAGGTCGTCATGACTTCGCGTGGACGCCAGGGTCTGCTCATGGTGAGCCGATCCGAACGCTACCGCGCGATTCCTCCGTCGGTGAAAGTCAGAAGCACAGTCGGGGCCGGCGACTCCACCGTGGCCGGTTTTGTCTTCAAGCACGCGGGAGGCAAGACGTTGGAGGATTGTGTGCGCTTTGCGACGGCCGCAGGCACAGCGGCGACCCTGGCGCCGGGGAACCAGTTGTGCCGGCTTCGGGATGTGCAACGGCTCTTGCCGAAAGTCAAAATCGAGCATATGCCTCAATCCTTACGCCTGACGACCAGCACCAAGAATGGTTGAAGGCGGTCTTAAAAGAGGAGCGTGATCATGAAAATCCTGCTGGCGGTGGACGGTTCGAAACATGGGCGGTGGGCCACGGA
>CAYJUP010000216.1:0-3821 GCA_964373365.1 uncultured Nitrospiraceae bacterium | reverse complement strand
TCGCGCGGGGCCACCTCATCTAGGCTGCTCCAATTGCCGACATCGGACCAGATAAAATCAACCGCGATCATCGCCGCGCGGGAAGAACGCTCCATTACTCCTTGATCGATCGAGACCGGCATGAGTCTTCCGTACACCTGAACCACTTGGCCGTCAACGGCGCCGGATTTCACGAGCGCTCCGATCTTGTGCATCGCGCGGGCAAGAGCAGGCTGGTGGCGTGCCAGTTCCTCCAGAATAGTGGAAGCGCGCCAGACAAAGATCCCGCTGTTCCAGTAATAATGGCCGGCTTTGAGATACCGGGCGGCCGTGGCGGCACCCGGCTTTTCAACAAAGCGGGCGACCGGATGGCCCACGAGTCCTCCCCGCTTTGCCAAGCGAGTGCGCAGATTCGGTTGAATGTAGCCATAGCCGGTTTCCGGCCTGACCGGCCGGATCCCGAACGTGACGAGATGCCCCTGCGCCGCCAGCTCCGTCCCAAGCGTCACCGCCGCCTGAAACCGCTGATCCCCCTTGATGACATGATCGGCCGGCAGCACCAGCATGATCGCGTCAGGGTCTCGCCGGATCAGTTCCGTCGCGGCCAACGCGATGGCAGGAGCCGTGTTCCGTGCTTCCGGCTCAATGACAAAATTGTCCCGGAGCTCGTCCTTCCATTCACCCAGTTGAAACCGAATCGAGTCGGCTTGAGCCGAGTTTGTCGAGATGAGAACCCGGCTTGCCGGTGCACAGCGGAGGACCCGGCGCATCGTCTGCTGGATTAGGGTCTCCTCCCCCATGATCCGAAGGAGCTGCTTCGGGTAGAGGTGCCGGCTCAGAGGCCAGAACCGAGTCCCGCTCCCACCAGCCAGGATTACGGCGTAGAGATGCTTCTTGGTTTTCATTGAGCTTGTTACATCCGTTTAGTCCGTTTGTCGGTTGAGTCCGTTAACGGAAATAACGGCTACAACGGACCTAACCGACCTAACGCCTAGCCTGTGCCTCCAGAATCATATCGGCAATCTCGCGGACAGCGCCTTCGCCACCCTTCTTCCGGCACACGTAATCAACAGCCTGACGGACGGATGGGAGCCCATCTGCCGGCGTCGCCGAAAAGCCCACCGCTTTCAGCGCTTGCAGGTCATTCACATCGTCTCCGATGTACGCCGCTTCTTGGAGTATCAGGCCGTGCCGCGCCACCATGTCGCGCAGGACAGCCAGCTTGTCCCGCGCCCCTTGGTGCACCTCAGGGATCGCGAGCTTCTCGGCACGGCGGGCGACGAGCTTGGTTTCCTCCATCGTGATCAACGCCGTGATCAGCCCGGCACGCTGGAGCAGCTTGATGCCCATCCCATCGCGCGTGTTGAATTTCTTCCACTCATCGCCGGATTCCGAATAGTACATCCCCGCATCGGTCAACACCCCATCCACGTCCATGGCGACCAGGCGCACGCCCTTCAGCGCGCGCGTGAGCGACGCACTGGCAGTTGTCTTCTGCCCCTTCATCAGTCGTGCGATCGGCAATGCTATCCGCCTTCTCATACGCTTCCGCGCTGCGAACCGGCAAGCAACCGCAGGTCTGTCTCCACCATCTCGTGGACCAGTTCCTTAAACTTCACCTGGCAGGACCAGCCCAATTTTTTTCTGGCCTTGGCGGCATCACCCAGGAGCGTTTCCACATCGGCCGGCCGGAGGAGCTCGGAGTCAAGAATCACGTGCTCCCGGTAGTCGAGACCCAAGTGAGAGAATGCCGCCTCAGCGAACTCTCGCACCGAGTGCTGCTCACCGGTGGCGATGACGTAGTCCTCCGGGTCGTCCTGCTGGAGCATCAACCACATCGCGCGCACGTACTCGCGAGCATGCCCCCAGTCACGCCGCGATTCCAGATTGCCGAGTCTCAGCTCCTTGGCCAGACCCAGCTTAATTCGCGCCGCGTGGGAGGTAATCTTCCTGGTGACGAACTCGAAGCCCCGACGCGGGGATTCGTGATTGTACAGGATGCCGGAGTAGGCCTTCACGCCGTAGGCCTCCCGGTAGTTCCGGGTCAGGTGAAACCCGGCCACTTTCGAGATACCGTACGCGGAACGAGGATGAAAGGGCGTCAGTTCGGTCTGGGGCACCTGCGCCGCTTTTCCAAACATCTCGCTCGAAGCAGCAAAGTAGAACCGGCAGTCGGGCGTACAATCCCGTAGCGCGGCCAGGACATGGTGCGTGCCATTGATATTGGCATTGAGCGTGGAAAATTCATCTTCGAAGGAATAGGCCACGAAGCTCTGCGCAGCCAGGTGGTAACACTCATCCGGCTTGACCGCCTGAAAGACCCGGTAGATGCTGGGCAGGCTTTCCAGCGAGGCCGCGTGGAGTTTCAGACGATCTTTGAGATGCAGAATGCGCCAGAGCCGGTGTTCGGGATCCTCGATCGCCACCCGCCGAACCAGTCCGTGCACCTCATAGCCCTTTTCCAGCAACAGCTCGGCCAAGTACGACCCGTCCTGACCAGTGATGCCGGTGATCAAAGCGCGCTTCATTAGTCCACCAACGGGGTAACGGGGTATCGCTTCGCTCGGGGGTAGCTCACCGTGACCCCGTCCTCCCCTTACCCCTCTACCCCGATACCCCGCTATCCCTTGACCTCCTTCATGAATCGAGTCAACGCCTCTTTCCAGTGCGGCATGATAATCCCAACCTCGGCCAGCACCCGGTTTGCCAGAACCGAGTAGGGCGGCCGAGGCGCCGCTCGCTTGGCTTCTGCTGTCGTGATGGGATGCACCGTCACCAATGAGCCTATGAGCGACACGATCGTACAGGCGAACTCATACCACGTACAATCACCCGCTCCGGCGGCATGGACGACGCCTCGCAGATCAGTATCCAAGATGCGAGCCAGCGCCTGAGCCAGGTCACCGGCATGTGTTGGGCAGCCACGTTGGTCCGCCACCACGCGAAGCTCCGGCTGCTCGGACGCAAGCCGCATGATCGTTTTGACGAAGTTCTTCCCATGCGCACCGTACAGCCAGGCGGTTCTCACCACGAGCGTGTTCGCACAGTATGCCAACGCCCTTCGCTCTCCCTCAAGCTTGGACCGCCCATAGGCATTAAGCGGATTGGGCTCGTCCGTCTCCCGGTACGGTGCACCCTTTTGTCCGTCAAACACGTAATCGGTTGAGAGGTAGATAAGACGGGCGCCGCTTTTAGCCGCGGCTCTGGCGACCCGTTCCGTTCCCTCGGCATTGATGGCCATCGCTTTGTCCGGTTCCCCCTCAGCCCCTTCCACATCGGTATAAGCCGCGGCATGAATGACCACATCAGGCCGTAGGTCAATGACCTTCTTTTCGGCTTCGGGCTCAAGCACATCAAAGTCGGGCCAGCTCCTGAGCAAAAGCTGATGGTTCTTCAGCACATGCTGAAGCTCACGGCCTAGCTGCCCATTGGCGCCGGTAATCAGGATGCGCATAGCTTACAGCTCGGGGTATGGGGGTACTCGAGATAGCGAGGTAGGGTAAGAATTTCGCTTAACCCGCTACCCCGTTATCCCCCTATGCCCCTACCCCCATCCTTCAGCCGCTGTCCATACACCTGCTCATAATACGATCGGAACTCGCCCGACTTGATCTTGCGCCACCAGGCTTCGTTGCCTCGATACCAGTCCACCGTGGCCTGCAGCCCTTCTTCGAATGGGATCGTCGGAGTCCAGCCCAATGCACGCAGGCGGCTGCAGTCCACAGCATACCGGCGGTCATGTCCAGGGCGGTCCTGGACATAGCGGATCAGCGACACCGGTTTGCCGAGATGCTTCAGGATCGCCTCGGCCACTGTGATATTCTCCCGCTCGTTCCCCCCAC
>CAYJUP010000215.1:0-3845 GCA_964373365.1 uncultured Nitrospiraceae bacterium | reverse complement strand
TATTCGTCAGATACGGACCCGCAACAAAAAGTTCCTCGACATATTGACATTGGTTCTAATTAGAACTATATTCACGGCGAAACTTGATGGATCAATGACGTCATATCCAAATGAGAGGTGCGCGATGAAGAGTCTATTTCAGACGGACGAGGCGTGGTCCAGCTTGATCCTGCGCGTCATGCTCGGGGTGGTGATGTTCCCGCACGGGGCGCAGAAGCTGTTCGGTTGGTACGGCGGATTCGGGTTCGCCGGGACGCTGGGGTTCTTCACGGAACAGATGCATCTTCCCTGGCTCGTGGCCCTGTTGGTGATCATCGGCGAATCCTTCGGCAGCCTGGGACTGCTTGCGGGTTTTTTGACTCGGTTCACGGCGGCCAGCTTCGCCCTCATTATGGTGGGCGCGATCACGCTGGTCCATTGGCCGAACGGCTTTTTCATGAACTGGTTTGGCAAGCAGGCAGGAGAGGGGTTTGAGTACCATCTGCTGGTCATCGCGATCTGCGCGGTCCTGATCATCACCGGCGCGGGAAAATGGTCGGTGGACGGAATGATCGCGAAAAAAATGACGGCATGAACCTTACATTACATTCTTCACATGGAGGACAGACCATGGCGACCAAGCTAATGATCACGGATCCGGCCAAGGCGAAGGAATATTTTGAGGCCAAGATGGCTTTTACCACTGGGCCCGTGGAATTGGAGCGGATGATGCAGCAGGGCGAGGCGATCAACGTGGTGGATGTGCGCGCGGCGGAAGATTATGCCGAGGGCCACATTCCCGGCGCCATTAATCTGCCGAAGGATCAGTGGCACACCGTGAAAGGACTGAGGAAAGACAAGATCAACGTGGTGTATTGCTATTCACACGTCTGTCATCTGGCCGCCGCGGCGGCGGTGGAGTTCGCGGGCAAGGGCTACCCGGTGATGGAGCTGGAGGGTGGGTTCGGCGTGTGGAAGGATGGGGAATTGGACATCGAAAAATAAGTGGTCGGGTGTGGCAGGGCTCCCGCACCTCCTGCAGGAAAAAACGGGAGGACCGAACCCGTCCTGCTCAGGCGCTCCGGCTCGACCGCACTAAGCCTCGCATCTGCTCGGCTGCACAACTCGCCCCGTCAGCAGGCTACGTCTAGACGGTGCTCTACACCCGCCGGGCGGGTACCCGGCTCGCCGTCCGACACCCGTTGCAACCGAAGAGCAACGGGTACCCGACCGCATCTGTTCGGCAAGTGCGAAATCACCCGGCCGCCTCACCGTCTCATCACCAGCACCCGTTGCACCAAGACTGGCAACGGGTACCCGACGAAGCCCGGCAATGGGTCCCCGGCGCACAAACTGGGTACCCGCTTGGCGGGTGAATCCTTATTCGTCGCACCGTGCGCCCCGAGCCTACGCGCGATTCGCGACGCGGGTCCGGCCATCCCGTGGTGATGAGGGTTGACCCGCTCCTCCGGCGAAGCCTGTCCTGAGGCAATCGAAGGGTCCGCTTTGAGCCCTGGCACACCCTAGGGGAAGGGGTGTGAGGAGGTCGGGCTTCCTGGTCGCCGCCACCCGCAGTGAGCTACTGAGAACCGGCCTGTCCCCAATTTTTCAGATCACAGTCTTCATGAGTTAGTGCGCCATGTCGGCGTTTCCCACCTAATTTCACCTCTTGTCCATCGTACACGGTAAGCGTATCATCGGGACACTCGGAGAGGAGGGATTATGAAGAAACGGACTACGACCCGACGAACGCGCGACGTATCCCCGGATCGGAATATCGAACGGCTGCGACAGCAGCTTGCTCGCTTGACGCCGTTTCTTTCCAAGGGAAAGGCGCATGCCGCGTCGATACTTGAGGGGTTTGATCTGGAAACCGAACGGATGATCAGTGAGGTGTTTGGAGAGACCTCTGAGATGCTAGAGGCGTATGAACATGCCCAGCTTGGCGAGGCGGCAAGTCTGGTCAATTGGCCGGAAGAGGCACAAGAAGGCGGGGCGCAGGGCAGCGATCAGGAAAGTCTCCATCTACGCAGACGTGTGATGGAAAGCTGTATCGCGGAGCTCGAAGCGAGCCGGGCGGCAGTGGCCAAGAAGCGAGACAGGATCCCTAATTTGGTGATCGGTCCCCAGGTGGCCGAACACATGACAGCGGAAATCCGGAGCGTGCCCCTCGACGCCACATTGAAGGAGGCCGGCCGGCGGATGCAGGAATGGAAGATCGGCTCGCTGCTGGTCGCGGACGCTCGCAATTACGTGGGAGTCATCACGGATACGGACCTGGCCCGGGAGGTGGTGGCGCGAGGGCTTGATCCATCCACCACGACCGTCAAGGTCTGCATGAGGAAGCCGCCCATCACGATCGAGGGCAGCCAGCCGATCATCGAGGCGGTTCGGCTGATGAAAGAGAAGGCCACTCGCCATCTCGCGGTCACCCAGGACGGGACGATCATCGGCGTCATCTCGGTGTCGAATGTCTTGCGGTATTACTCAGGAGTGGTGTAGGTCGTCAGGAGGCTTTCTTTTTCGGACCCAGCCACACCTCGGTTAACCCTAATTAGTTGACGCGAGCCATCACACGAGCCATGAGAGCCTGTTTCACCCAAGTCTCATCCATCTCTTTTGCCCCTTTTACGACCGTGAAGGGAAGCTCATCCTTCCACATCATGGTTCCCTTCGCATCCACCAGATGGAGGTAAAGTCTCTTTGGATACCTTTCTTTCAATCCCCAGAAGCTCCACTGCGGCTGGCCTCCGACCGCTCGCCCGAGCAGCACACAGTCTACCTCGAACTCGGCGGCGATCTTCTCCGCCAGGGCCGGCCCATCCTCTTCAGTGACGTTCTCTGACAATCCAGCGACAAGCTCAGGACTTCCATGCGTGGTCACCTCTGATGGGCTGACAACCCGAAGGTCTGTTCCCTGTTGGAGCGCGGCTGCCAGCAGAGTCGCCATGCTCGCTTCTCCCCCAAATGGAGCAACCGCAAGGCTCCTCACCGCGCCAGGCTGGGGCCACTTCTCCAGAGGAGCCCCCCACGAGTGCTCGAACGGCTGGAATTCGACCTCACTGCTCCGAGCGCTATCAATCCCGACCGCACCAAGCCAGAGAGCTGGCATACAACCCTGCATCAGGACGGTTGCGGAGAGGACCATGAGAGCAAGGGCTACGAGCTTGACCGAGATGAAGAACCCGTGTAGTCGGCACATTCCTATGCCCATCAGCGGCGCCATCAGCGTGACTCCGGGCACTCGAGCAGTCGGGCGTCGTGGTGAAGTTGCTTCTTCGGGACCGGCCACCGGGTCCGAGCCCTATCAGATCGTAGCTGGACGGTGTAGCGATCCTGCTGAGCCTCGAGCACCGTGCCAACCGATCCGGTGCCTCGCATCACGAAGCAGTCCCCGGGAAGGTATTGTGATGCGCAGCCTGGTGTGGCGAGCAGACAAGTCAGGATCGCGAGCAATCCTCGCCACCGCTTGAGACCATGCCGCTCGGTACCCATCGACTCGTCGTGGCCGTTGTTGACGCAGCGCATAGCGCAACTCACTCCGTGTGTGGAGCCTGCCTCGGCCCTTACCGGCATAGCGTAGCACTTAGCGTCAGGGCTGCAAGGAAAACCCGTTGTTTTGAATCTGACCGAACCCGTTGCTGGAATCGGCCTAAGTGAGCCAGAGTGCGATTGGGTGGGATGCCGGAAACGCTTTCCTAAACCGCGTGTCGGACGGGAGGGCACTCAACCGGAGGAAGGTATGTGCGGGGCTCTGCGCTCCCGCACCTCCTCGTCTACGATAGTTTGAAAATGTGGCCTAGGCTTGGGAAGGGCGGGGCGGCCAGGCTAATCCCCCGTGCTCGCGCATCGCGCACTTCGGAAAG
>CAYJUP010000214.1:0-3854 GCA_964373365.1 uncultured Nitrospiraceae bacterium | reverse complement strand
CATCCGCTTCACATTATTGGACGTTCGCCTGCCGGATATGGGTGAAGCCGGCGGTCTTGCGCTCATCAAGAAGATGAAAAGCATCAGGCCTCGAATGTCTGTTATTGCCATGTCTGCGTTCGGCTCACCTTTCGTGAAGACCCAAGCGAAGCGGCTTGGTGCTGTGGCGTTTCTCGACAAGCCGTTTCGTGTCGAAAAGCTCCTCAAGCTTATCCGGGAGATACTGGGGTCATGAGTGAGGATCGCTTTGTGGATGCCGCCACAAATGACTCCATCCTCGTAGCAGGTGATGCACCAGAGAGGCGGCAGATGGCCCGGGGGTTGTTCCAACGTGTTGGCTATTCCAGTATCGAAGCCAGCAACCCACAAGATCTGATCGCCCGGATGATCGATTCTCACCCGGCGGCAGTGATCCTTGACATCGACATGCCAGGGATCGACGCCGAGGCGACACTGTGTACGCTCAAGCAACTGCGGCCTACGATGCCGGTCATGGTGATGACTGGCCGCACCGCGCTTGGACTGCTCGAGGCGTGGGTTCGGCTCTTGGGTGCGACTATCCCGTTAGGCCGTTTGCGTCCGTGCGGTAATCGGCAACGCCCGGAAGAAGCTCAGGAAGTAACGGTAGCAGTTTGTGGAAGATAACACTGAGGAGGGGGGTGAAACAAGATGGCAGTTGAGAAAACGATTGCAGGGGCGTCCTTGGCAGAGGTGCTCGATCGGATCTTGGACAAGGGGATCGTGATCGACGCCTGGGCGAGGGTCAGCCTCGTTGGCATGGAGTTCCTCGGTATCGAGGCTCGAATCGTCGTGGCATCGGTCGAGACGTTCTTGAAGTACGCCGAGGCGGTGGGCTTGACAGCTGGCGCGACCGCGTAAGCGGTGTCGGCTCCACGCAGGGATTGGCTCCGCGTGCCCCGGTCATCCCGGGTAGTAGAGGGTTCACCGGGGCCGCGAGCCAACCTGCCGGCTTCATGCATACGTTTATCCCAAGTACGGTGAACGTCCGCCCCAACGCGTGGCGGATCCACCAAGTGGTTTGGCGGAGTGTACGGTTGATGGGGAACAGGTGGTGTAGTGATTACGCAGCGCCGCAGGCGGTGCAAAAGGGGGTGAAGCAATGAAACTCGCAGAGGATTTGAAGAAGTTGGCGGGGGATTTTGCGGTCTCGTATGACACGCGCGTGAGCACCCTTGGGCAGCTCGTTGAGGACACCCACAACACCCTGACCGGCTACAAGCAGGATCGCAAGAAGATGGCGAAAGAGCTGGCGGGAAACCTTGGCGGGTTCGTCAAGGGGCTGACCGGGACCGTGGAGGAATTCATCGAGGATCTGCAGAAGCAGGGGTCAGAGCGCCAAAAGGACGTGCAGCAGGCGGCAAAAGACACAAGGCGCTTGCTCAAGGAGTTCCAGAGCAGCCATGCAAAGATGAGCGAGCAGCAGGCAGAGGAGCTTGCGTCCTACGTCAAGGACTTCCACACCGGCATGCGCAAACTCATGGGCGGGCTCCACAAGGCCTCCAAAGACCGCGCGCAAGAGGTCGGCAAGACACTCGAGCAGTATGGCGAAGAGCGGCAGGAGCAAGCAAAGGAGCTCCACAAGACGTTGACCCAGTATGTCAAGGGGGTGGCCAAGCACGCCGACGAGTTGCTCAAGCAGTACCACAGCGCCCGTACGCACATGAGCAAGGAGCAGGCCGAGCAGTTAGGAAACTACATCAAGGAATTCCGCGCCAATGTGGCCAAGCTGATGCGCCTGCTGCACAAGACCTCCAAAGACCGCGCGCAAGAGGTGAGTGAGAGCTTGGAGGAGTACATGCAGCAGTTTACCTCCAACATGCGCAAGCTCCTGGGAGCGCTCCACAAGGAGACCAAAGAGCGTCGGGAAGAGGTTGGTGAGACGCTGGAGCGCTACGACGATGAGCAACAGAAGCGGGCCAGGGAGCTCCACAAGACGCTCCGCGACTATGTCAAGTCGGTGCATCAGGAAACGAACCAGCTCATGGAAGGCTATCACAAGGCCTCCCAAGCAGCGCACAAGGCGTGGCACGAGCTGGCTTCGACCATGCAGAAAAAGCGCACGAGTCAGGAGCTGCCCGCAAAAAAGCGGCCTGGGCTTGCCGCTCGCGAGCAGAAGATCCTGAGCTTGCTGAAGGAAAATCCAAGTGGGATGACTTTGGCTGAGCTGGCGTACAGCCTGGAGATCCCAAGCAGCGGGCTCTCGAAGACGCTGCAACGGCTGGCGTCTGGAGACTACCTCAGGAAAGAAAAAGCCTTATACCTTCCAGCGTAAACTTGGTATCATTGCACCAGTGGCGGTTACGGCCGGGCGAAGTCACATGCCGAAGACTGAAGGGACGATCAAGGTTTTTGAGTGCGCGTACTGTCGCGGCAAAGGGAAGGACCCGTTTGCCGTGATGTCCCGCCTGTCGAGCTGCCAGGTCTGTAACGGAAGGGGCCGGGTCAGCATCACGACCCTTGAAAGCTACCTCACCAAGACCTGCCCCTACTGCCGAGGCAGCGGACGGCAACGGTTTGCGCGGATGACCTGTACCGCGTGCAACGGCAAGGGCAAGGTGCTGGTTGAGCAGGAGACCATCCAATGCCCCGCTTGCCATGGAAGTGGGACCGCGCCAGGCCGTTCGATGGCGTGCAGCCGCTGCCTGGGGCGGGGCGTTCTTTCTAAGTGAAGTGATAGGAGGATCGAAATGCCCTCGGATGACATGCTGCGTCCGAAAACCATGCATGACGTGAAGACCTCGCGGGATGTCCGCCTGCGGCCCATCAAGAGCAGCCAGCAGGTCTTCCGGACCCGCGACTTGATCTATCCAGTGGATGAACACAAGATCGCCATCGAGCTCCTGAAAGAAAAGCGGCGATTCGTCAGACAGGCCGGCTCCCTAGCCCGCATGAAGAAGAAGATCGAACATACGAGGGCGAAACTGTATGATGTGCGGGAGAGGAACCGCCGACTCGTGGGCTTTCGCTATCAACTCCAAAAGGAACGGTGGGCCGGCCAGTCTGTCGGCGAGGTTCAAGAAACGCCTGAGGCCAAGAAGAGTTCGACGCCTCGTGTCAGAACGGTGAGGATCCGGAGGGGGTGAGCCAGGATGACCAGAGTGCAAGATGTTGGAGCGGAAGTCGAGCGGTCGTACGATGAACGACAGAAGCGCCTGACGGAGTTGAAGTCCGAGACTGCACATTTGCTCAAGGGCTATCGTCAGGCGCAGGGGAGTCTGCGTGCGGAGTTGTCAGAGGCCAAGGACGCGTGGCAGCACGCCGCCTCCTCATTGCAGAAGAAACGGCAGGGAAAGACTAAGCACGGAAAGGCGAAGTAGGCATGGCCTACGCTGCGGAAGCCCCAACCGTCATCTCGCTGGAGCCGGAAGAAGGTTTTGTTGAGACCCCCCAGATCACCCACATCACGGAGCGTGCCCTTTCCTATCTGAAGGCTGGGTATCCAGTGCATTTTTCCGGCCCAGCCGGAACCGGGAAGACCACGTTGTCGATGCACTTGGCGCGAAAGCTTGGCCAGCCGACGATGGTCATTTTTGGGGATGAGGAGTTTCGCTCAAGCGATCTTGTGGGCGGCCAATATGGCTATCGGATGCGAAAAGTGGTCGATCGGTTCATCCACAGCGTCCTCAAGGTGGAGGAGGATATGCGCTCCCGCTGGGTGGACGCTCGGCTCACCCAGGCCTGTAAAGAGGGCTTCACGCTTATCTACGATGAGTTCAACCGCTCTCGTCCTGAGGCCAACAACGTGCTGCTCTCCGTCTTAGAAGAGCGAATCCTCCCGCTTCCCTCAAGCGCGGGGGATGAGGAAGGCATCGTCGAGGTCAACCCCAACTTCC
>CAYJUP010000213.1:0-3879 GCA_964373365.1 uncultured Nitrospiraceae bacterium | reverse complement strand
TGCAGCCCAGTGCAGGATTAGCGCCCATGCGTCACGATACTCGGCGGAACGAGGTCTTCGTTGACGCTTGTCAGCTTCGACCAGATGGATCTCACTGGCGTAGCTGATGAACACAGCGACGGGGAAAATATAGAACAGGTCCCGGTCCGGCAGGTATGCCAACGCAAAATCAAAGTCCGACGTCGTATAGACCTCTCGGACCATGACACGCCGGTTTGTCTTGGTTCGACGATTGTCCACAACGTAGTTGCCGCGTGATTCGTCAAACCAAGCACACTTGACCTGGACCTTCACGAGAGTTCCCTTCACATCGAAGACCAGATCGTATGGCAACCGATCCCCGACGGGCTTCAGCACTCCCCAGCCACGCTTCAAAGCATGAAGAATGGCCGCCTGTTCTGAGATGTCCCCTTTGAGCTTTGTGCTCATGTTAACCCTGCGGATTGAGCCCAACGAGCTACCAGACTGCTCCACCCCGCGGCGGAATCCTAACAAAGGGGTGGGGTGAAGTCAAGGCAATGGGACAGCCGGCAGCGAGCAGCGTCTTGCGTCGGTTGCGTCCCTTGCGTCGTTGCGTCCCTCGACTGTGCTCGGGACGGTGAGCTAGTCGAACCGTCTGTCGCGATAGACGCAACGGACGCGATGGACACGCCCCGCGACCGGGGCTATCAGCTACTCGCTTTCAGCTATTGGCTCTGCGCGCCTTAGTAGAAGTTGATTTCCATCTATCCGCGTGTTAAAGGACGCCTCATGCGTCTTGTGTTTATGGGAACGCCTGAGTTTGCGGTGCCTTCGCTGGAAGCGCTGGTGCGGTCGGGGGATTCAGTCGTGGGAGTGGTCACGCAGCCGGACCGACCGAAAGGGCGGGGACAGGCGCTGGCGGCGTCGCCGGTGAAGAAGGTCTGTCAGCAGGAAGGTCTTCCTTTTGTGCAGCCGCTCAAGATGAAGGATCCTGCCTTCCTTGACGCGCTTCGGGCCTGGCAACCTGACCTCATCGCCGTGGCCGCCTTCGGGCGCATTTTGCCGCCGGCCATTCTCCAGATGCCCCCGCGGGGGTGTATCAACGTGCATGCCTCCCTGCTGCCGAAATACCGTGGCGCGGGACCGATCCAGTGGGCCATCATCAACGGCGAACGCGAAACCGGCATCACCACTATGTTGATGGATGAAGGCATGGATACCGGCGCGATTCTTCTTCAGGAGCGAGTGCCGATTCAGCCGGACGACACCGCCGGCGCGATGTCGGTCAGACTGGCGGAAGTCGGGGGAAGACTGCTGATCGAAACCATCCACCGGCTGAGGGACGGCACAGTGACCCCGCGCCCCCAGGATCATTCACAGGCCACCCTGGCTCCCCGGCTCAAGAAAGAGGACGGCCTCATCGACTGGAAACTCACGGCGGCCGACATCGCCAACCGGGTGCGTGGCATGTCCCCCTGGCCGGGAGCCTACACGTATGCGAAGGATGAACGCTGGGTCATCTGGTGGGCAACGGCTGCCGACCGGCCAGCCGGTGCGGCAGTCCCGGGAACCATCATCGAAGCAAACAAAGACGCGCTCTTGGTGGCCACGGGCGGGGGCCTGCTGGCCATCACGGAGTTGCAACCGGCGAACAGCCGACGGATGACCATGCCTCAATACCTGGCCGGACATCCCCTGTCACCCGGGCTGGTCTTGGGGCACACGGCGCGATGAATAAAGAGCGCCACGCTTGTGTGCGCCGCCGAGTCGGTGAGGCGGCCGGGTGGCTTCAATGTTCGTCTAGTCTTCGTCCTCGCGCAACGCGATGAATAAAGATTCACCCGCCAGGCGGGTACCCGGTTTGTGCGCCGGGTACTCATTGCCTGGCTTCGTCGGGTACCCGTTGCCAGCCTTGGTGCAACGGGTGCTGGTGATGCGTCGGTGAGCCGGCCGGGTCTTGCACAGCGCGATGAACACCCGGCGCCATGGCGGCACCGACACAGAGGTTCATGCGGGCCATCATACTTGCGGCCTCGAACCTGTTCGTCTATAGTACGTGCTCGACCGAGCGCAACACACTCAAGGCCAGCCTCTTGGTTCTGTAAGAGGCACGCGGAGTTGCGCATGAAGCAGCCGAGGAAAAAATTGACCATGCTCGACACCCGTTCGATCGAGATGATGGCCGCAACAGCGGCCACTCAGATCCGAAAGGCCGACCGGCCATGACCCGCCCGAGCGTGCGCATCGCCCCTTCGATCCTCTCCGCGGATTTTGCTCGCCTTTCGGATGAGGTCTCCCGGGTCGAGAGAGGAGGAGCCGATCTTCTCCACATTGACGTAATGGACGGCCATTTCGTGCCGAACCTGACGGTCGGGCCGTCGATCGTGGAGGCGCTCCGCAAGGTGACGAAGCTTCCTCTCGACGTGCACCTCATGATGACCAACCCAGACGCGTTCATTCCGGAGTTCGCGAACGCGGGCGCCGACTACCTGACGGTCCACGTGGAGACCTGCCCGCACCTCCATCGCACGGTACAGTCCATTAAAGAACGCGGCCTCAAGGCGGGCGTGACGCTCAATCCCGCCACGCCGCTCAGCGCCATCGAGGGGATTCTGCCGGACGTGGACCTGCTGCTGGTGATGTCCGTGAATCCGGGATTCGGCGGCCAGCATTTCATTGCCTCAACACTCGACAAAATCGCTCGCGCCCGGCAGCTCATCGACCGCACGCACAGCCGCGCCGCACTGGAGGTGGATGGAGGCGTCAAGGTGGAGAACGCGGCCCAAATCGTCCAGGCCGGAGCCGACATCCTCGTCTCCGGGTCGGCCATCTTTTCCAGCCCTGATTACGGCGCAACGATCAAGGCGATGCGCCAGGCCGGCCAGGCCACGCAGAGAGCGATGCGGCAAGCCGGCACCGCGGCCGCCCGGCGCTCATGAGGCCTCGTGGACACCTCTTCCCTCAGTGACAGTCTGCACCCCCTGGAAATCAAGGTCCTGACCGCGCTAGGCCGTCCCCCGTCCCATCCGTCGCAGTCCCCGCACCCGGCACTCAGCGAGGAGCACATCGCGCAGACCGCGGCGCTCGAGCCATCCCAGCTCAGCATGGCGGTCGAGTGGCTGCTGGCCAAATCCCTCGTCCGCGTGGAATCCGAAAAGATCACTCCGACGGTCTCCCTCACCAAGATTGGTGAACTGTACTTCGAGAAATATTCCCCTGTGGAGCGGGTCCTCTCGGCGATCCGAGACGCAGGCCATGCCGGCAAGCGCCTGACGATCCAGGATATTCAGGCCCGCGAGGGGTTGGAGCCGACGGAGATGAGCGGCGCCATCGGCTGCCTCAAAAAAGAGGGCGCGATCCGGATCGTGGAAGGGGGACACGTCGAAGCAACCGGCACGCCAAGCCGCACGGCCGAATCGCTGCGTTCGCTCTTTCAGCAACTGCGCGGTTCGCCACGGGAGCTGCACGCCTTTCCGGAGCCGATGCGCCGCGTGATCGACCAGCATGCCGTGAAGCGCGGAAACGCCCGCGAGCCGTTCCGGATCGACGATCGGATCGAACGTTGGTACGCGCTGACCACGGAGGGAGAACGGATCGCTCAGGACATCGCCCAGCAGGGTCTGGGAGAGGAGGTCTCCCAGCTCACGCCGGACCTGCTCAAAGACGGCGCCTGGCGCACCAAACGGTTCCGGAAGTACACGATCAGCCTCCGACCGCCACGCCTGGCGGCCGGCAAGCGCCATTCCTATCGCGAGTTTTTGGACCTGGTCAAACGCAAGCTGGTGAGCATGGGGTTTCAGGAGATGCGGGGCTCGCTGATCGAGACCGAGTTCTGGAATATGGACTCGCTCTACATGCCCCAGTTCCACCCGGCCAGAGCCATCCATGACGTGTATTTCGTGAAGGAGCCGACCCATG
>CAYJUP010000212.1:0-3883 GCA_964373365.1 uncultured Nitrospiraceae bacterium | reverse complement strand
ACGTCGGCGAGTTATGGTGAATGCCATCTGTCAAGCGAGATAAGGTTGGTCCGCCGGAATGGTCAGTACCGAGGACCGTGCCCCACGTACGATGCGCTCGGTGGTACTACCGCGCAGCGCATCGAGGAATCCCTTGTGCCCCTGAGTGGCCATTGCGATGAGATCGGCGGCCTGTTCGTCGGCACTCCGGAGAATTTGCTCAACGATGTCGCCCTCTCGGATGGTCTTTGTCCAGGTCCACCCTGGGCTGTCAGAGAGGTACAGCGTGGGCATCTTGTCTCTCGCTCCCACGTGAACTACTGTGCACGACACGTTAGGGGTCTTAACGAGCCGCGAAAGCCGGATGACAGCATTGACGGCCGATTGCGGATGAGGAACCTGGTCGACTGGGATAACGATCTGGTGCAAATTGATGCTTCCGTCCTGTAGGGAAATAAAGCCAGTGCTCCTCGGAGGGACAAACAACGTCATGGCCCCAGATTGCCGGGTGATCGGTTCGGCAATGGCTTCATACATCCAGCGCACGGGGCCCTGACGCTGGTGCGTGGCGAGCACAATGAGATCGGCAGGTGCCTGTTCCAAATAGTGAAGAATCGCCGTGACGGGATCGCGCCCTCTCGCGTGGGCTTTTTCCACCTGGAGGCCAAGTCGGCTCACCGCATTTCTTGGGCTTCCTGGAGGAAGGAGTCCCCATCGAGCCAAGGTCTCCCGAACCTGCGGGAACTCGTCCCAGTGGGGCCTAGTGGCGTCGACATGCATGATTCGGAGTTCGGCCTTCGCTTCCAGGGCGAGCTTGAGAGCATGAGCAAAGGCGACCTCGCTTGCCGGGGAAAAATCGGTGGGATGGAAAACGCTTCTCAGTGCGAACTCCGACAGAGGCATTGTGCACTCTCTCTATGGCTTCCTTTTGCGGCTAGCTGATCCGTACAAATTTTTCTGCTTAGGTCACTTCCTTTCCGGCAGAATTCTCTTCCTCGGCGGGCATAAACATTTGTTTTCGCCCCTGATCATAACCGATTGGGACTTGCAAATAAAACAACTCCTTACAACTCTCGCAGCAAGAACGTTTTTGAACCACCTATACTTGTCACGAAACATCTTCAGATTTTTGCCACTCGCTTCACGAGCTCGCGTTCTTCCGCTTCGGTTTTGACCTCACCGTTCAGGCGTGCGTCCAGCAATCGGTCAAAAATTTTCTTGTAGATCGGGCCGGGCTTGAGGCCCAAAGCCTTCAAATCGGCTCCGGTCAGCGCCGGTTTGACGTGCCGATAGATCGTCAGGTAGGCCGACACCTGGCGCTTGACAGATTGGGACTTGGTCTTGGCCATCAACAGCAGCAGCGTCTCGTCCGCAAGTCCGGTGAGCGCCCGATAGGTTTCGCTCGGCGTGGGTAGTGGGCGCTTGGCCAGTCGGCGCAGGACGGTGTTGGCCGCTGCATGACCTGCCCGAATCTTCTCAGCCTCGCGTTCCGGCATCGTGAGCCGCTTCAAGGTCTCCCCGACCGCTCTGGGCGGCAGCACCTCCATGAGCGCCATGAAATAGACCACCCACGCATTCATTCGAGTGGGAGGGGGCCCCGAAGATTCCCCTCCCACACCCACCCGAGTGGGAGGGGCCCACCACCCGTTGCACCCGGAGGGGCAACGGGTCCCCGCGCCCCTCCCACGCCCACCTTCCGATCCGTCCAGTTCAACGCGGCAATCTTGTACCCGTCCAGGGCATCTTCGACGGATTTGAGGAGCGAACCCAGCCGAGGAGACCATTTGATGGACGGATGAATGAATCGGAGTAGGCCCAGCTCTCCAAGTCGCGCGACGGCCTTGCGCGGCTCTTTTTCTGAAAAGAGAAGGATCAGCTCATTCAGCAGTCGCTGCCCTGACAGGCGGTGAAACAGGTCCCTCTTCACCGCCGCCTTGATCAGCACGAGCGTTTCCTTCCCCAGCCGGAATCCGAACCGCTGCGCGAACCGGATGGCCCGGAACACGCGCGTGGGGTCCTCCACGAAGCTCCGGTTGTGCAGCACGCGGACCGTTTTGTCCGTAAGGTCGCGCTGTCCGCCGTAGCAATCAATCAGCTCCCCGAAGCGCCGCCCGTTCAGGCGGATGGCCAGGGTGTTGATCGTGAAGTCCCGACGGGAGAAGTCCGGCTTGATCGAGCTCGGCTGGACGGTGGGCAGCGCGGCTGGACGCTTGTAGGATTCGGTGCGGGCCGTGGCGATATCCAGTTTGACGCCATCCGGAACGATCACCACCGCCGTGCCGAAGCGCTCGTGCGCCTTCACCTGTCCGCCGATCTCATCCGCCAGGGCACGGGCGAAGGCAATGCCGTCTCCCTCGATCACCAGGTCCAAGTCCAGGTTTCCGATGCCCAGCAACAGGTCCCGGACAATCCCTCCCACCACGTAGGCCGAGACGCCGAGTTGCTCGGCCAAGCGGCCCACCGTTTCCAACAGGATGAAGGCCCGCGCCGGCAGGCGCTCCAACATCAGCCCTCGGACATTCATCGAGACCACTCCGTTGCAATCCGCATCGAGAGGGGTCGTGGTAAGATCCATGCAGGCATTCTAGCAGGATGTTCGCAAGCCGTTAAGCCTGGCCAAGACGCTTGCAGCCGACGGGAGAAGGTGCAATAGTTGAGGAAAGAACCCCTGAAACGCTGACGTCAGATGACTCCAGAGCGTGTACGAGACCGGCCGAACGTTCCAGCTTTTTGCATTGCGCTGGCCATTGCTGCCGGAGTGCTCCTGCTCGATGTCTTCACCCCGCAGGAAATGCCCCCTCAGATGCTCTACGTCCTCTGCATTCTGGTCTCCGTGTGGTCCCAGCACGAGCGAACCCTCTGGGGGGTTGCCATCCTCTGCACAGTCCTGACCGTGCTGGGGGCCTTCCTTTCACCGCCTTCGTTCGACTTGAGCATCCTTCTCTTTAATCGAACGACAGGGATCGTCCTCATCTGGCTGACCACCGTGCTGGCCTGGCAGTACCGCCGCACAGAGGACAGACTCCGTCTCTTGAACAAGGAGCTGGAGGCGCGTGTCGCGCAGCGGACGCAGGAGCTCTCGCGAACCTTTGACGAGCGCGAACAGCTCAACCGCAACCTGCACGACGATGTCCTGCAATCACTCTATGCCGTGGGCTTGGAGTTGGAAGCCGGTCGGCCGCCGGGCCAGAACGATCCCGGAGTGCTGGCCGGGCACATCGACCGAGCCTTGCATCAGCTCAAGCACGTGATGCAGCAAATCCGCACCTATATCGCCGGCCCCCATCCCTCCAGTCAGGAGACACAACCGTTCGACATTGCCCTCGCCGCGCTGGTGCAGGGCATGACCCTCGCGCAAGGGCCGCACCTGCGCTTGACCATGGACCCGGGGATGTCCGACAGCGTGTCGCCTGAGCATACCGAGTCCGTTCTCCTCATCGTCCGTGAAGCCCTGAGCAACTGCGTCCGCCATTCCCATGCGCAGCAAGGCTTCGTCCTCGCGCACCAACGGAACGGCGCCCTCCGGATTGAGATTCAGGATGATGGGGTGGGCTTTGACCCGGACGCCGCCAGGAAGGACGGCCATGGCTTAGCGAACATGGCCGCGCGCGCTAGGGCGATCGGAGTGGAGTTCACGATTCTGTCTTGGCCTGGCCACGGCGTGCGCATTGCGCTCGCCTTCCCCTCCAGCAAAGGAGTGTCCGGTCATGAGCTCACCTGATCCCATCCGGGTTCTGTTGGTCGATGACCACGTGATCGTTCGTGAAGGGCTCAAGATGGTGCTGGAGCGGGATGCCCGGATTCGGATCGTGGGCGAGGCCGGCACGGCGCAACAGGCGGTCTCGGAAGCATGTCGGGCCAATCCGGATGTGGTCCTCATGGATATCCGCCTGCCCGACGGGGA
>CAYJUP010000211.1:0-3924 GCA_964373365.1 uncultured Nitrospiraceae bacterium | reverse complement strand
CCGTCCGCTTCGGCGACTGGGTCGTCTGGCTTTCAATAATGGGGACGTTTCTCTTTTTCCAGAAGAGGCAACATTTGAGCACGCCCAGAAAAAAATAGAAACGTCCCCGTTTTTTATGCGATATACTTGAGAGTTGATGGACCTTGAGCGGCTGTTTCGGGCCATGTCGGAGCAAGAGGCCTCCGATCTCTTCCTGAAGATCGGCAACACCCCCTTCCTGCGCATCCACGGCAAACTCATCCCGGTGGGCAACGACAAGCTGAGCCGCGAGGAGATCACCACCTTCGCCACCGAGCTGATGGGGCCGGACCGGCGCCAGCTGTTCCACGCCGAACGCGAGATGAACTTCTCGTTTGACCGCGCCGGCGTGGGGCGGTTTCGCGCCAACATCCTCTGGCAGAAGGGCACCATCGCCCTCGTCATCCGCCGCATCCAGCGGCTCATCCCTACGTTCGAAGAGCTCAACCTGCCTGCCGAGGTGCTCACCCGGTTCATGAGCGAGCAACACGGCTTGGTGCTCATCGCCGGCCCCACCGGCTCCGGCAAATCCACGACGGTGGCTTCGATGCTGGACTTCATCAACCAGACGACCGCGAAGCACATCGTGACGCTGGAAGACCCGATCGAATTTCAATTCGAGGAAGCGCAGGCCATCATCAACCAGCGGGAGATCGGCGTGGATACCCGATCATTTCGTGAAGGGCTCAAGCAGGTGATGCGGCAAAGCCCCGATGTCCTGTATGTGAGCGATATCCGAGAGCGCGAGACGATGGAAGCGGCCCTCCTGGCCGCCGAGGCGGGGCAGCTGGTCTTAAGCTGCATCCACACGAACAACGTCGTGACGACCGTGGAGCGGCTCGTCGCCTTTTTCCCGTCGTCGCAGCATCAGCTCATCCGGCTGCGGGTCTCGCTTGTGCTGCGCGGCATTGTCTCGCTGCGGCTGTTGGTGCGCGCGGATAGCACCGGCCGCATTCCCGCCTGCGAGATCCTGGTGGCGACGCCAAGAGTGCGGGAGCTCCTGCGCGAAGGCCGGACCCACGAGCTGCCGGAGACGCTGCACGATGGCGGCATGGCCGGGATGCAGACGTTCACCCAGGCGCTCTACCAGCGGTACCGCGCAGGCGATGTGACGCTTGAGGAAGCCCTCCGGCATGCCGACAGCCCGGAGGAATTGCAGTTGGCGGTTCGCGAAATCCGAGCCACGCGAGATGTTCAGTAAGACCACGACACCACAGATGGCACAGAATCCCCGCCTGCCACTCGATCAAAGGGGCGGGCAGGCACACAGAGACACAGAGAAACCGGAGCAACCCGCCGCGCGCCCCGTCACGGCGCTACCGATCGGGTCTCCGGGGACGGCCACCGATATGCGCGCGCTCTTTGAGCTGGCCTTCGAACATCACGCCTCGGATATCCATCTCACAGAACACACGCCGCCGGTGTTGCGCATCCATGGCGACCTCATGCCGACCGCGCTCTCGCCCCTGACCCGCGCCGACACCAAGCGGCTCATCTACAGCCTCCTCACCGACCGGCAGAAGGCCCAATTCGAACGCGACCTGGAGCTGGACCTCTCCATCGATGTTCAGGACGTGGGCCGTTTCCGCATCAACGTTCATCTGCAGCGGGGCAGTGTCGAGGCGGCCTTCCGCCTCGTGCCGATGCGCATCCGTTCTCTTGAGGAGTTGGGCCTGCCGCGCGTCGTCGGAGAGTTCGCCCGCAAGCCCAACGGGCTCGTGCTCGTCACGGGCCCGACCGGGGTGGGGAAGACCGCGACGCTGGCGGCTATGGTGGATCAGATCAACCATGAGCGGCGCCAGCATATCGTGATTATCGAGGACCCCATCGAGTACCTCCACCAGAACCATCTCTCCATCATCAAGCAGCGGGAAGTCTATTCGGACACGAAGTCCTTCGCCAACGCGCTCGTGCGGGCCCTGCGCCAGGACCCGGATGTGATCGTCGTCGGCGAGATGCGGGATCTGGAAACGATCTCAACTGCCTTGACCGCGGCGGAAACCGGGCACCTCGTGCTGACCACGCTCCACACGCCGGATGCGGCCCAGACGATCGACCGGATCCTCGACGTGTTCCCACCCCATCAGCAGGAGCAAGTGAAGATCCAATTGGCCAGCTGCCTGCAAGGGGTGGTGTCCCAGCAGCTCTTGCCGCGCATCGATGGGATGGGGCGGGTGGTGGCCTACGAGATCATGGTGGCGACGGCGGCCGTGCGTAATCTCATCCGCGAGCATGCGACGGAGCAGATCCTGACCACCCTCCAGACGGGAGCCCAGTATGGCATGTGCACGATGGACTCGACCCTGCGCGCCTTGTACGATCGAAAGCTCATCTCCTTGAACACGGCGATCTCCCAAGTGAAAAATCCCGAGGAGTTTCAGATGCTTGGCACGCGGGAGACTGCCAAGAAACGTGCCTGGCCCGGAAGTTGATTCTTCGCAACTCTTGATTCCTATTGATCTTACATGACGCGTATGATACAAATAATAGTCCCCCGGTCGTTAGGCCGGGTTGCGGGGCACTGGGCCCCATCGTCTAGCCTGGTCTAGGACGTCGGGTTCTCAGCCCGAAGACAGGGGTTCGAATCCCCTTGGGGCTGTTTATTTCTACATACCAGAGGAACCGTTGCAAAAACGACGAGGAAGAGTGCAGCAAGGCGCCGAGAGGCGCCTTGTCTTTGTCAACGTCTAGGGGGGCCGTGTGAATGATGCAGCCGGAGAAGGTGTTGCGCATCGGCGTCGTGGTGTTCAAAGTCCTGGCGTGGCTGTCGCTGGCGACGCAGGTGGCCATGGGTCTCTACCTCCTGATCCAGGGCGGAGAGCCCATCCTGATCGGCGACTTTGACGTGCCGGCGCGGCTGGTCGGCGTGCTGAATTTTCTCTCGGCAGCCATCTACTTTTTCTCCTTCTGGCTGACGAGCTGTCTGCTCCACGTCCTGTTGGACATTCGCAGTCGTCTTGTCAGTAGACCATGAAGGGACCATGGCAGACATTCCGGCCAACGTGTATGAACGGATCAAGACCAGACTGAAAATGCGTCTGGTGGATCTGCTGGACGGCACCGCCGACGGCGTCGTCAGTCGGGACCAGCGGGCCGCCGTCGAAGTGCACCTGCGCCAGATGTTCAAAACGATGCCCGAAGAGTTCCGGAACGTGAGCTTCTCTTCGGATGACGAGGAGCGTTTGGTGAAGGACGTGGTCGATGAGGCGCTCGGCTTCGGCCCGCTTGACCAGCTGCTGGCGGATCCGTCGATCACGGAAATCATGGTCAACGGTCCCCACGACGTCTTCGTTGAGCGGGACGGCCGCCTCAAGCGCGTCGCCACCGCCTTCCGCGATACCCACCACCTCATGACGGTGATTGAACGGTTGCTGGGGGCGACCGGCCTCGCCGTCACCGAGTCGGATCCGGTCTGCGACGCGAGCCTGCCCGACGGCACCCGCATCAACGTCATCATCCCGCCGCTGGTCCTCAACGGTCCCGTCGTGACGATCCGGACGAAGTCCCGCACCTGGACGATGGAGGAGTACGTCAAGATCGAAGCGTTAAGCGACCAGGCGGCCCAGTTCCTCCGCGCGTGCGTGCAGGCGAAGATCAACATGGTGATCTCCGGGGGCACGTCCACCGGGAAAACGACGCTGGTTGGCATCCTGTCCAAAGACATCGGCCCTGACGAGCGGGTCATCACCATCGAGAATGTCGCGGAACTTGAGCTGCCGGGGCGCGAGCACTGGATCCGCCTCATCGCGAAATCGCCCAACCTGGAGGGCCGGGGGGAAATTCCCCTGCGCGCGCTCGTGAAGAACGCGCTGCGCATGCGCCCGGACCGCATCATCTTGGGCGAGGCGCGGGGCGGGGAAGCGCTCGATGTCGTTCAGGCGATGCACTCGGGCCACGACGGTGTCA
>CAYJUP010000210.1:0-3928 GCA_964373365.1 uncultured Nitrospiraceae bacterium | reverse complement strand
CCGAAGCCTTGGCGAAGGAGGACATGCTTCGGCGGGTTTCGCCGAAGACACCAGAAGGACCACGGCTGTAAAGCCGTGGGGCTCCACCAAAGGTGGGGTGCCTGATCGTGCGAATTGTGGAAATGGTCGAGAAATTGCCGGGCCGGGCCGGGAGCGACCCCGCGGCCCGCTGAAGAGTACAGCTCTCTGGTGCTGTCAAAGACACGGTCGAGCCGATGCCCCCGCCTTCTGTGCCAGACACTGAACGGTTGACATATTTTTACCTTTCGGTGTATTTTACCCGTACGGTAAAAATTGGCATTTAGGTAAAAATATGCCGACAGAGACGGAAATTATGGCCAGCCTGCGGCAGCGGATCCCAGAGCTGCTGCCCACTCTCAAAGTCAAAGTGGAACCGCCTGCCCGGGATACCCGCTGGGATCTCGTCCTGAAGGTCACCACGGCCGGAAAGACGCGCCGTCTAGTGTGTGAAGTCAAGTCTGTCGGCGAGCCGCGCTACCTGGCTCAGGCGATCACATCTCTGACTAGGGGAACCCAAGACGACCCCCGTTTGTATCCGGTCGTCGTTGCCCCATACATCTCCGCTGAAGGGCAGCGTGTCTGTCGCGAAGCCGGTGTAGGATACCTTGACCTGACAGGAAATGCCTACTTGCGATTCGACGGGGTGCTGGTAGACCGTGCCAGCTCCCAGCCTCCACCTCGGGCAAAGGCCCGCCTCAGGCGACTTTTCGCCTCCAAGTCATCGAGGGTGATTCGAGTTGTCCTCGAGCAGCCTGAAACAGAGTGGACGATGGCCCGATTGGCGGAGGAAGCGACCGTGAGCCTTCGTACGGTCTACCTGGTCCTCAACGCGCTCGAGGAGAAGGCGTTTGTGGAGAAGCGTCGAGGAGCGATCACACTTCAGAAGCCTGGGGAACTACTCGATCTGTGGGCACAGAACTACAACGTAGAGAAGCAGCGTCAGCATACCTTCTACACGTTTATCAAGAGCCCCAGCGAACTGGCAGCCAAGCTGAGCGACCAAGCCGTGAAACATAAGGAGGCCGTAGGACTGACTCTCCACAGCGGAGCAGCGTTTGTGGCGCCCTTCGTGCGCTCGGCGGACGTGCACGCCTATTTCATGGGCGATCGGGAGCGGCTTCTACAGGCCCTCGACCTCAGACCCGTGGAATCCGGGGGGACTGTCCACCTACTTGAGCCGTATGATGAGGGCGTTTTCTACCGGGTGCAGACCATCCGTGGGGTCCGTGTGGTCTGTAACACCCAACTCTACCTCGACCTCATCAACTACCCGGCTCGGGGTCGTGAGCAGGCGGAGGCCCTCCGCAGGCAGAAGCTGAGGCACTGACACGAATGCCACAGCCCAGGACTGTCGGCGATTACCAGGACGGAATCACGGGCGCCTCCCGATCCGGCCTCGCCGAGGTCATGACCGCCCTCGGAGCCTATAGAGACGCACTCATTCTCATCGGCGGGTGGGCACCCTATCTCATCTTGGAGGACCATCGAGAGCGAGGGGCCTTCCAGGCCGATGTCTTTCAGAGCGATACATTCCAAGTGGGGTTCGTCCACATCGGCTCGATTGACATCGACTTCGTGGTCAACCCGGACACTGTCAGTGCCGAATCTTATGCGACGATCGTGGAGTTACTCCTCGATCGTGGGTACCAGGCGAGTGGCAACTCCCTCTACCAGTTCGAGAAGACCATCCGCTCGCCACGAGACTGCCAGGCCTATGTAATCCGGGTGGATTTCCTCACGCCCCGTCCATTACCCGGTAAGGGCCGCTCTCACCGCCACCGCCAGGTTCAGCGCAATCTGCAAGCTCGCACCCTGGAAGGAGCGGAAGTTGCGATTGCACACTGGTTCTGGTACGAGCTCACGGCCCAGCTTCCAGATGGAGCCACAGCTCGGGTGGGCATCAAGGTGGCAGACATCGTCAGCGCTCTCGCCCTCAAAGGCCATGCAATCGGCGACCGATACGCGGAGAAGGACGCCTACGACATCTATGCCCTCTGCGCGCACTACCCCGGCGGTCCGCCGGCAGTCGCGGCGGCCCTGAAGCCGTGGCTGGGTGAGGCGGCGGTGGGTCGGGGGCTCAACGCAATCGCCAAAAAGTTCCGCGCCGTGGACGCCGAGGGTCCGACGTGGGTTGCAAAGTTCGTAGGTGGAGGTGATGCCGGGACCGAAGCGCGGATGCGGCAGGACGCCTTCATGATGGTAGGTGAGGTCTGCCGGGTTCTAGGTGTTCTGGCCCGCTAACCGCAAGCCAGCTGCTCTGCCATCTGAAGGGAGGAAACGGTCCCAGGAGATGTGTCGCCTTCTCGAAGATTCAGGCAGTTTCCTACGCCGCATCTCGTCAGAAATCAACCGGGCAGGGATCGACCCTGCGGCCCGCTGACTTCCCGACTTCCCACCGGTTGTGTGCGGTCATGGATGAGGGCAGTCTCGGCGTACACCTTTGTTCAGGTTCTTGACAGGGGCGTAACAAAATTCGTACGACTCAAATTCATTGAAAATCAACACCATCCAATTCTTCCCATACTAAAGTATGATTCCTTTTTGCTTCGGTCGCGTTTTTAAAAAGTCACTGTTGAACCATCCAGATAGCCTTTCAAATTAACAGGTTAGAGCATTAATCATTTGACCAAATTGCATGGCACCTCGTTTGCTCATCTTAAATTATGTGCTTGGGATCTTAAGCTGGGGCGTATGGGGCGATCCGATGACGAGACGTCCGCGTGACCGGAGTCTGCCGCACGAGAAAGTAGCCGCGAACGAGAAGAGAGGGGAAAGTGGAACACAGTACTGGCCGGGATAGATCAGCGGCTTCGATCCATCAGCAACGGATACGCAACGAGCGCATTGCGTTCATGCGGCCGTGCTGGTACGAAATGAGCGAGTTACTCGATCGGGACTCGATGGTCCTTCACCGCGGATACGCGTTCTCGGTCAATATCAGCTCGGGGGGAATGTTGCTCTTCATGGCTCAGGAACCCCAGGTCCGGCAGGTGTTTGAAGTGCACGTGCCCCAGCCCATCGAAAGGGTCAATCCACAAACCCTGGTTGAAGTGTGCTGGACACGTCGGATTGCAATCGATGCCGCCGACAGCGTCTACCTAGTCGGGGTCAAGTTCTTGTTCAGACGGGTGCCTTTTGCAGGGACGGGAACCTCGAGCACAGAGTTCACATCTAGCTGTCTTGGCAATCCCAACCGGAGAAGCCACTGAATAATAAGAGGTTTTCTAGAAAGCCTCTTTCAGAGCGATCGCGCGCACTCCTCGCAGACGATTGTCCCTTCTGGTCTTGCCTCACGCCTGATTGAACTACGGTGAGGAATCGGGCACAAACGAGGCAGTCATGACTGAAAGACCTGTATGAGGATTCCCGTGCGGGTCGTGGACTTGGTTTTCTTCATGATGCACGTCATGTGCGCTTTCACTGTCTGCTCGGCGATCTTGAGCGCGGCCGCAATCTCCTTGTTGGTCAAGCCTTTTAAGAGAGAATCGACCACAGCCCACTGGCGATCGGTGAAGTGAAAGCGCTTCTTCGGATGCTCGGTGACTCCCTCCTTCTGGCGGCTGACCTCCTCCATGATGATGAGGATGCGTGACTGATGGCTATCGTTGCGGTCGGGCAACCCAAATCCGCGAAGGAGCACCGGGCATTGGGGGGTACCGACGAGGCGCCTGAGCTCAAACTGCTCCCAGTCCTCGTCCTCAGTTCGGCTTTGCAGGCGCTTTTTGAGTTCCGCACCGAGCTGCGTCAGCGCGGTCGGGAGCACGCCTCTTGCCGCATTTCCGTTCATCACAGGTTCGATGCGCTTCGCCAGTTCCCCTGCTTGCCGATTCATGTGGATCAACCGCATCGTTGGTGAAAGCAGGAGCACGCCGCAGCTCACACGCTGTCCGGCAATGCTCTCCGCGTG
>CAYJUP010000209.1:0-3994 GCA_964373365.1 uncultured Nitrospiraceae bacterium | reverse complement strand
GGCGCGATGTATAGCACAGTCTTCCTCATCGACACAAGCATTTGACAGCATATCCATACCCGTACCATCCCTTTTGCACTCGCCTTGTCCGGTAAAGGCCAGCATGCTAAGATTCTTCACCGTTTGCCCGCAATGAGGGAACAACCGACCATGTCGCTTCGGCAACTAGAGAAGACCTATGACCCCACGCAGGTCGAGGAGCGATGGTATCGCTTCTGGACCGACAAGGGCTATTTCCATGCCTCAGTTAATCACGGAGGAACTCCCTATTCGATTGTCATCCCACCTCCCAACATTACCGGCTCCCTTCATATCGGGCATGCGCTGAACAACGCCTTGCAGGACATTCTGATCCGTTGGCGACGGATGCAAGGCCGTAATACCCTCTGGATGCCTGGCACTGATCATGCCGGCATCGCCACCCAGAACGTGGTGGAACGCCAACTCATGGCGAAAGGAACATCAAGGGAGGTGCTGGGCCGAGAGGCGTTCGTCAAACGAGTCTGGGACTGGAAGGCTCAGTCCGGTGGATTCATTCTCCAGCAACTGAAACGATTAGGAGCCTCCTGTGATTGGGATCGCCTTCGCTTCACCATGGATGAAGGACTGTCCCAGGCGGTCCGAGAGGTGTTCGTTCGTCTTCACGAGGACGGATTGATCTACCGGGGCGAACGCTTGATCAATTGGTGCCCACGTTGCCTCACCGCGCTGTCCGACATTGAAGTCGAGCACGAGGAAACGACGGGCAAGCTCTATCATATCCACTACCCGTTGACTCATGACCCCACAACACACCTGACCGTCGCCACCACCAGGCCGGAAACCATGCTGGGCGACACCGCCGTCGCTGTCCATCCGGAAGACCCCCGTTACAATCATCTGATCGGAAAGAAGGTGAAGCTGCCGTTAACGTCTCGCGATATTCCGATCGTCTCCGACTCGATCCTGGTGAACCGTGAATTCGGCACAGGGGCCGTCAAGATCACGCCGGCGCACGACTTCAACGACTTTGAGGCAGGAGAACGTCACAACCTGCCCAGAATAGCAATATTCAACGAACGCGCGAAAATGGACGGGGTTGGACTTCACGAAGCTCAAGTAGATACAGCTTTGGGCCTTACATTGAAGCCTGTCCACGAAGCTCGGGCTATTGTAGTGCAGGCCTTGCGTGATCGGGGTTTCCTAGCCAAAGTTGAAGACCATAAGATGACGTTGGGCAAATGCTATCGGTGTAAGACTGTGGTCGAGCCATACCTCTCGCCACAGTGGTTCGTGAAAATCAAGCCGCTGGCCGAGCCTGCAATCAGGGCAGTGGAGGATGGACGAATTCGTTTGATCCCTGAAAGCTGGGTCAACAATTATCTTGGCTGGATGCGGGACATTAAGGATTGGTGTATCTCCCGTCAAATCTGGTGGGGCCATCAGATTCCGGCCTGGTACTGTCGAAGTTGTAACGAAGGCGCAATCCTCGGGACAGCGAAGACATCCTTTACGATTACCTCCGAGGCCAAACCTATTGTCGCGAGGACTGTGCCGGTGCATTGCCCGGACTGCAGCGCGAGCGAGTTCATTCGCGACCCTGACGTATTGGATACCTGGTTCTCCTCCGCCCTCTGGCCTTTCTCAACGCTAGGCTGGCCCGAGCAGACGCCGGAACTCAAGACCTTCTATCCCACCAGCACATTGGTTACCGGCTTAGACATCTTGTTCTTCTGGGTGGCTCGCATGATCATGATGGGGCTCAAGTTCACGGGAAATGTCCCCTTCCGAGACGTGTACATCCACGCGCTGGTCCGCGACGCCGAAGGCCAAAAGATGAGCAAGTCCAAAGGCAACGTCATGGACCCGCTGAGCGTGATGGAGAAATACGGGACGGATGCGCTCCGGTTCACGCTGGCAGCCATGGCCTCGCCCGGCCGTGACATCAAGCTGGCCGAGGAACGGATCGAAGGCTACCGGAACTTCGCCAACAAGATTTGGAACGCCGCGCGGTTCATCCTGATGAATCTGGACGGCCCCCGCGTCGAATCTTCCGTGACGGAGCGTCTCCTGGCGGATCGATGGATTTTGAGCCGGCTTCACCGTTGTATCGGTGAAGTCAACGAATTCCTGAATCTCTATCGATTCGACGAAGCGGCAAACGCTTTGTACCGTTTCATCTGGCACGAGTACTGCGATTGGTATCTTGAACTCACCAAGCCGGCCATGGCCGACAAGGATTCCCGGCAGGCAGCCTACACCCGAGCCACACTCGTAGAAAGTTTCGAAATCCTGCTTCGGCTCCTCCATCCCTTTATGCCGTTCATTACAGAGGAGATCTGGCAGGCGCTCCCCCACACCGGCGGTAGCATCATGATCGCCCCGTATCCGACTGCGAACGAAGCCGCGCTCGACGATGCCATCGAACGAGAGATTGGGGATGTCCAGAAGGTCATCACAGGCATGCGAGACAGCCGCAGCATGCAAGGAATCCCGCCGTCCATGAAGCTGCAAGGGGTGATTCGAGCGGTCGAGGATGAAGCCAGGCAGCTAGTAGAGAAGCACCGCGACACCATTATCAAGCAGGCCGGTCTGAGCGATCTCACAGTCGGGGACATGACGATCGAGTATTCAGTTCACGCCATGATTGGGTCCCTCGTGTTGAGCCAAGGTCAATTTATTACGTTCTCCATCGCCCTGCCGGCCGACACGATGGGTGTCGCCAAAGAGCACAGCAAGAGCCGGAAGGAGAAACGCTTAAGCGAGCTGGCTGCGCAGATCGAGCAGCACCAGAAGAAGCTCTCGAATCCCGACTTCGTCTCCAAGGCGCCGCCAGAAGTGCTCGAAAAAACCAGGAAGCGACTTGAAGAATCCCAGTTGGAACACGAGAAACTGTCCCAGGAACTCCAACTCCTGAGAGCCCAGCCGTGAGCCTAACCCCGCCTTTCTCTCTGATCCGCGAGCTCGTCGTCCGAGCGCTTGCCGAAGATCTTGCCACCGGCGACATCACGACCGATTCACTCTTCGCCTCGGCCGTTCCGGCCAGGGGGGCCATCGTGGCCGAGGAGCCAGAAGGACTCGTCGTGGCCGGCCTTGCCGTTGCCGTGGAAGTGTTCGCGCAAGTCGATCCGACCCTGAAATGCACGCTCTCGCTGAAGGACGGTGATCGAGCTGCCAACAGCACTGTGATTCTCATCGTCAGCGGAGACGGCCGTTCGATGCTGAAGGCCGAACGGGTGGCGTTGAATTTTCTTCAACGGCTTTCTGGAATCGCAACACTGACAGCAACATTCTTCAACGCTGTGAAGGGCCATCACGTCAAAATCGTGGATACCAGGAAGACGACGCCTGGGATGCGAGCGCTGGAAAAGTGGGCCGTCAATCTTGGTGGCGGGTTCAACCATCGACACAGTCTTGGGGACGGCATATTGATCAAGGACAACCACCTCCGGTTGGCCGGTAGCGATGTTGCCCACGCCTGCCGATTAGCCCGTGAACGGGCCCCGCATGGCCTGAAGATCGAGGTTGAAGCGCAGACCCTGGATGAAGTGCGCGCCACCCTCGATGGCGGGGCCGACATCATCCTGCTGGACAATATGAACGTGCCTTCAATCAGAAAGGCTGTTGATCTGATCAAGGGCCGAGCTGTCATCGAAGTTTCCGGCGGGGTTACATTGGCCAATGTCCGAGAGATCGCTGCCGCGGGACCGGATCTGATTTCTATCGGCGCGTTGACTCACTCCGCCCCTGCTGTAAACCTGAGTATGGACATCGTCCGTGTTCGGCGGCAACAGTCAAAAACGCGGTGACCCAATGGCGGCGTCCACAAATACGCAGGACTTGACTCCTGAAGCCGTACGCGCCGTCCTACATACTCAGAAGCTCGGTCGGACGCTTCATTTCATGGACCACACTCCGTCGACCAATACCGCCGCACTAGCGCTGGCGCAGAAAGGAGCAGAAGATGGGACAGTGGTGGTGGCGGAAAGACAAACAGCGGGGCGCGGGCGACTGG
>CAYJUP010000208.1:0-3998 GCA_964373365.1 uncultured Nitrospiraceae bacterium | reverse complement strand
GCACGAAGCGCCCTGCTCTGAGCACACATCCTTTTGCCAGCGCCGGACGTAGAATGCTATGATGCGCGCCTTCACAGTCATGTAGGGCTACTCTGTCCAGACGCGCGCATGGAATCTTCGCCCCGACAGGTTTCATCGAACCTCGATCCCGAACTCCTGGGCCGGGTCGCCAAGGGGGAGCAGCAGGCGTTTGCCACGCTGTATGACCGATCAAGTTCGCTGCTGTTCACGCTGGCGTTGCGGATCCTGGGCGACCATGACGAGGCGGCTGATGTTCTTCAAGAAGTATACCTGGAAGTGTGGAGGAAGGTCGTCCGGTACAATGCCGCGCGCGGTTCACCGACCGCCTGGCTGGTCACAGTGACCCGAAGCCGCGCGATCGATCACCTGCGGTCCCGCGCCGCTAAAGGGTACGGCGTGGCCGATTCCATTCACGACTCGCCGACCGGTGACCTGCATGACTGGCACCCAGGTCCTTTCGAAGACTCTGCGGATCTCGAACTGCGGACTTTGGTAAAGAAAGCGCTCGCTGAGTTACCGGAAGCCCAGCAGCAAGCGCTGGAGTTGGCCTACTATCAAGGGTTGTCGCATACGGAGATTGCCGCCCGTCTGAATCAGCCGTTGGGCACGATCAAGACACGGATACAGCTCGGCATGAACAAGCTCCGAGCTACCCTCCGCTCGTGCTGGGGCCAGGAGTAGTCCGATGTCACACGAGCAATTTGAAGAGGTACTCCCTCTTTACGCGGTTGGGGCGCTGGAACGTCCCGAACGCCAAGCGTTGGAGGCTCACCTCCTGACCGGGTGCGCTCCCTGTCATGCGGCTCTGAAGCAGTATCATGCGGTGGCTGGAATGCTGCCGTATGGATTGCCTCCCGCGGTCGCTCCCCCGACGCTCAAGGCACGTGTGCTGGCTGCCCTTGTCCCTGGCTCCTCGCCGGACGTTTCCAAGGCATCTCAGAAGCCTCATGCGGTGTCGGGCATGAGAGCCACGCGCTTTGCCTGGCCATCGCTGGCCTGGACCGCCTCGCCGGCCTTTGCACTGATCCTGGTTCTGTTGCTGGCCGGAACAGGAATGTACGCGCTCTCTATGCGGTCACGGATCGCGACCGAGTTCGAGCAACGCCAGCGCGTCCAAACCGCGTTACAGGAGGAAACGGCGCGTCTCGCCCTCCTCCAGCGGCAGGTCGCTGAACAGGAGCAAATGCTGGCCGGCTTGCGAAAAGAATTCGGCAGTAGAATCGGCGACTTGACCGAGACCAAGGAGGCTCTGATTCTCCGTGAAGTCGAGGTGGACCAATTACGCGCACAACTGGCGCAACAAGAACAGGAAGCGGCCATCTTTCGTAGAGCGCTGGCGCAACGGGATGAGATCTCGGTGTTCTTGCGATCGCCCAGCGTAAAAGTGATCTCGCTGGCCGGCTCCGAAATGGCGAAATCCGCGGGCGCGCTGTTGCTGTACGATCCCGACACCAAGAAGGCGTTGTTCTATGCTTTCAACATGCCGCCGCTCCTCGAGCGGAAAACGTATCAACTCTGGGCCATTATAGATAAACCGGTGAGCGCCGGAATCTTCAATACGGATGCCGGACACAAGAGCCGGTTGGTCATCCGAAGCATTCCTGATTTCGCCCGTATCACTAAGTTTGCGGTCAGCGTGGAGCCGGAAGGGGGCCGCCCGCAACCGACCGGCGACATCTACCTGGTCGGCCAGCTCTAAACGTTCCCGATCCCATCAACATTGTCCTTGACAGCTCATCCCGGCCTGGCTAGAAGGGCCAGACCCGTGTGTCCGGCGGTCGTGAAGGCGCACGGCGTGAGATGGATAATAGGACACCGGCATGCAGAGCAGCACGGCGGCAAGCACAGCAAGGCGATGGGCCTGCGGCACGGGGGCACTGTTCTGCCTGCTGCTGACATCTCCCTTTCCTTCCGCAGCCCTGGAAAAGTACGGGAGGCCGTTGCCACCAATCGGAGAGATTGGTGAGGAAGGCGTGGCAAAACCTGAACCGCTGGCGCAGTACTGGCTGCGGGGGTATCTGCTGACAGCAGGATTCGTGTCGAACCCCACATTCGCGGCGCGCCCGGATAATACGGGGCTGGTGGGCATGCGGCACATGGTTCACCTGGAGACCGATCTCTATCAGCACTATTTGGGGTTTTACACGGACCTGAATTTCTTTTCCGACCGGACCGAGAGTTGGCTCCGGCTCAGCGAGTTCGACTCCACTTTCGCATTCACGAGCGCCCTTGGCAATTTGGGCTGGCGACTGCAGTACGAGCGGGACGCCCCGCTCGATCGCAGCGGGATTAAACAGGTGTACGCCGATACGCTGGTCACCTACGCCTTCCAGAACGCCAATCAAGTGGACTGGTGGCGAGAGCGTTTTCCCAACCAGAATCTCACCGCGTATGCCGGCGCCGGATGGTTGTTTCATAACGAGAGCTACTTCGCGCGCCCGGACAATACCGGACGAGCACTATTCCGGTATGTGGCGCATGCGGATCTCGATCTGTATCGCAACCTCGTCGTGCTCTTCGCTGACATGAACTTCTTCACGGACCGGAAGTCGAACAACGCGGTTAGCCCTACGGAGTTGGATTGGATCCTGGGCCTCGCGTTCAGGTGGGGCAATGCCGAACTGAGCGTCTATCACGAGCGGGACCTCCCCTTAGATCGATCCGGACTAGTCCAGCGGTACACCGCGCTGCAACTGCGCTATGCATTTGAGTGGGTCCGCCATTCCGCTGCACCCTCATCACGGTAAGTGGAAAAGGCTAGAGCCCTTCTCCACGGGTGTCGGCTGTGGTAAGATAGCGCCCGTTTTCCATCGTGGGGTGGTTGGGAGTAAGGGGAGACCTAAGGCATGCCGTTCATGGCAGACAACGACCTTGAGTACATGCAGTTGGCACTGGAACGGGCTAGGCTGGCGCCTGCTCTCGGGGAAGTCCCGATCGGGGCGGTCCTCATCCTGGACGGTCAGGTGCTGGCAGAGGTGCATAACTTCAGGGAAGCATGGCAGGACCCGACCGCGCACGCAGAGGTCGTGGCGATCCGCGAAGCGGCGAGTCGGCTGGGAACCTGGCGGCTGACCGGCGCCACTCTGTACGTCACGGTGGAGCCCTGCTCGATGTGCGCCGGCGCCATCATCCAGTCCCGCATCTCCCGGCTGGTGTTCGGCGCGAAAGATCCTAAGGCAGGCGCCTGCGGCTCAGTGTTCAATCTGCCGGACGAACGCCGCCTTAATCACAAGGTCGAGGTCGTGGGGGGAATTCTGGAGCAGGAAAGCCAGGAATTGATCCAGGCCTTCTTTCGGCGACTCCGCGATGACGTGGGCGAACGAGCGGCGTTATAAGGATGACAAAACGGCAACGGGAAAGCGCAGCTAAATACTGCTATGATCTTAGCAAGATTGTCGTCACGGTAGCAGGAGTCACCAATGCATTCTCGACCCACTTCGAGCCGCTCAATTTTTGGTTAGGTATTATGGTTGGAGTGGTGTTTTACGCAGTGGGATATGTCTTGGATGGAATGGAGGGCTAGACGATGATGACGCATCTCACAATCCTCTATGGCCTCCTGCTTGTGATCGGTGTAGGAGCCCTCAGTTGGCTCCTTTGGCAGAAACACCACCATCGCTAGCGATCTCCACACGATTCACCGTTAACGCTTCACTATTCACGGTTAACGTGTTCAAGAAAAACGGAGAGGTGCGAGAGTGGTTCAATTGTTCGGTCTCGAAAACCGTTCCCTCGATATCTTGAGTGTCTGCCTGTGTAGTCAGTGATCACGCTCGGGAGTGATTTCCGGAGAGGTGCGAGAGTGGCCGAATCGGACGGTCTCGAAAACCGTAGTCCCCTTACGGGGACCGTGGGTTCGAATCCCACCCTCTCCGCCATGATACCAATAGCCAACACGACACTGCATGGAGCCATTTGGTGTGCCCTGGCCATACCTAGAGGGTGGGATTCGAATGGGGGTTGTGAAGGGGGTATGC
>CAYJUP010000207.1:0-4035 GCA_964373365.1 uncultured Nitrospiraceae bacterium | reverse complement strand
GCGGTCATCCTGGCCACGGGCGGGAGCGGCCGGGTCTTTCTGACCAGCACCAACGCCGTGATCAACACCGGGGATGGAATGGCGCTGGCCTATCGGGCCGGCGTGCCGCTGGAAGACATGGAGTTCGTCCAATTCCATCCCACCACCCTCAAGGACACCGGCATCCTGATCACGGAAGGCGCGCGGGGCGAGGGGGGCTACCTGCTCAACACCCTCGGCGATCGGTTCATGAAGGCGTACGCGCCGGAGCAGATGGAACTGGCGACCCGCTCCACCGTATCGCTCGCGATCGGCCAGGAAATCACGGAGGGACGTGGAGTAGAAGGCTGCGTGCTGCTGGACATCCGGCACCTGGGTCGCGCGCGCATACTTGAGCGGCTGCCCCAGATTCGCGAACTCGCCATCGAGTTTGCGGGAGTGGACCCGATCGAGACCCCGATTCCGGTGCGCCCAGGCGCGCACTACCAGATGGGCGGCGTGCGAACCACCCAGTGGGGCGAAACCGAACTCCCGGGGCTGTACGCGGCGGGCGAATGCGCCTGTGTGAGCGTGCATGGCGCGAATCGGTTGGGGGGAAACTCCTTGCTGGAGACGATCGTGTTCGGTCGGCGGGCCGGCGCGCGCGCCGCCGACTACGTGAGCGGGATCGCCCCACGCGCGATCTCGGAGACGCCGCTCCGGGCAGAAGAAGCGCGGATCAAGAGCCTGATGGAGAACAACGGGCCGACGCGCGCGTGGCAGATCCGGGACGAACTGGGAAAGACCATGGCTCTGAATCTTGGCATTTTCCGGACGCAGAAATCCATGACGGAGGCGTTCGAGAAGGTCCGCGAACTGAAAGCGCGCGCGGCCCACGTCTTCCTCCAGGATCGGGGGAAGATCTTCAACACCGATCTGATCCAGGCGCTGGAATTACACTCGCTCCTGGAGGTGGCCGAGACCATCGTAGCCGGCGCGCTGGCTCGCGAGGAGAGCCGCGGCGCGCACTACCGGTCCGACTTTCTCAGACGGGACGACGCGAACTGGCTCAAGCACACGCTGACGTATCGAACGCTGGACGGCCCCTCGCTTCGGTACGCACCGGTCACGATCACCCGCTTTCCACCGAAGTAAGGTCATTGCTTCAGAACGAGGTTTCCCCAAGGTGACTGTATGATCCGAACGTTCCAGGGCATCAAGCCAACGATCGCAGAGACTGCTTTCATCGAAGATACCGCCCTCGTCATCGGGGACGTGGTCATCGGCGCAGATTCAAGCGTCTGGTTCAATGCGGTGGTGCGCGGCGATGTCCATTCCATCCGGATCGGAAGCCGGACCAACATTCAGGACCTCAGCGTGGTGCATGTGACCCATGATACGTACCCGACGGTGCTCGGGGACGATGTGACGGTTGGACATCACGTGGTCCTGCACGGCTGCACGATCAAAGATCGTGTCCTGATCGGGTTGGGGGCCATCATCATGGATGGCGCGGTGATCGGGGAGGACTGCGTCGTCGGGGCGGGAGCGCTGGTCACTGAGCGGACCAGCGTGCCGCCCAAAAGCCTCATCCTGGGCTCTCCCGCGAAGGTCAAGCGGCCGGTGACAGCAGCAGAGCTGGCCTGGATCAGAGAATCCGTGAACAACTACGTCGAATATGCCCGGCAGTATCGGACGGACCCTCTGAAGCCCGGGCCCGGATTCAAGATGTAAGGAAGGGGCAGGACCTACGCCGCCGAGGCCCCGGCTCGGATGAAGCAGACCGGATTTTCGACAATGGCGGTTGGGTAGTCCTCCTCTTCGACCACGCACAACACCTGCGACCGCGCGCACCACTCCGTAATCCAGGGGATCTCTTCCACGGATGTGGTGACAAAATCTGGAACTGTCAGCTTGCTGAGGCAGCCATCAGCGAGCGCAGATACTTCCTCTCGCTCCCGCGCGAATGAGACCGATCGAACATCGCGGGATTGGCCCGGCCGAGGACAGCGCCGAGAACTCCGGGAAGCGTTCGGGATCATTCAGCACGCTGACGATCCAGAGATGATCGAACGTGCCGGCAGCCGTGCGCGCGTCATTTCCCGTGAACTGAAACCGGATGTCAGCGACAGCCTGACAGGCCTGATTCAACAGCGCCACTTCTTGCTCCCGAAGGCTGCAGGCTGCCACCTCCCGGCCCAGCTCCAGTGTCTCCATCGCTAGGAGCGGGATCTCCGCGACGCTGGCCCACATAAAAACTCCGCCCTCCAGGTCTCAGGCGACCAAACGGGACCTTGGCCAGCTTGATGCCAAACTTTTGGCACGGCTTGCGGCAGTTCCTCCAGAATGCTTCGCCGTCCTCCTCTCAGTAAGTGGTCCCAGCTTCGTATAGTCCGGGCGATCGAAGATTCGTGAGAAAGCTTGACAGGTTGAGGTCTTGAGCCGTCTTTTCATCGCGCCGCCATCCTATCCGTGCCGGCCAGATCGATCACCGCCGCGGCAACGGCCCCTGTGACCCGTTCCAGGAAGCTGAGGTCTAGAGTGTCGAGGGTGTCCGTGGGCTGGTGGTAGTGGGGATTGCGGAAGTTGGCGGTGTCGGTCAGCATCACGGCGGGAAAGCCGTGGTGCCAGAAGGCCGCGTGGTCGCTGCGTCTCGTGTCCGGCAGCAGTTCACCGTTGCCGGGAACCACGAGCGCCACGACCGGCAGGTGCGGTTTTGCGGCGCGTTCCACTGCAGCGGTCAGGTCCGCCGAGGCGGTGTTGCCGATGATGGCGAGGAAGTTGCCCACGGAGGGCACGGTGATGGGGATGCCGGGCGGCACCTGCTGCGAGCCTTCTTCAGACCGGGCATAGCCCACGCATTCGAGCACGATGGCGCCGATAATCTCATGCTTGGCGGCCTTAAGCTGCGCCGCGTAGGCGAGGCTGCCGAGCAGGTTGGCTTCTTCCAAACAGAACCCGATGAACCGCACCTCTCGGTTCAGGGAACCCTCTCTTAGACTGTGCGCGACTTCCAGTATCACTGCCAGCCCGCTGGCGTTATCATCAGCGCCGGGCGATCCCGGCACCGTATCGTAGTGCGCGGCGATGATCAGAGGCGGTGCGCCTTCTTGCCTGTCCGCACGTGAAGAAGCTGGCAGGGTGGCGACCACATTCCGGTACGTGCCCCCAAAGGCGTCGAACGGGTGGGAAGACACTTCCAGGCCCAGGTGCTGAAATTGTCCGACGAGATAGTGCTCCGCTTGTCGGAGGGTGGCGGGAGACGAGACAGGATGACGGTCGCCGATCAAGGCGAGAAGGTGAGCGCGGAGCCGATCTGTCAGGGTCATGCAAGGGGTCGTTATTCGTAAATCGTTAACCGTTCAACGCGGGGGCAGGAAGCTGAATTGCAGACCATCAGACTTCGCGTGTGACGCGTAACGATTCACGTGTAACGGCTTTTTCGGCAACTTGCTAGGACACGATCTCGGTGCCGATCCCTTTGTCGGTAAAGATCTCGAGCAGGATCGCGTGCGGCATCCGGCCGTCAATGACGTGGGCTTTCCGAACCCCCCCATCCAACGCGGTCAGACAGGCGCGGACCTTCGGGAGCATGCCCTCGCTGATCGTGCCTTTCTTGATCATGCGCTGCATATCCTTCCGCGAGAGCGTGGAGACATGACGGCCGTTGCCGTCACGAATGCCCTTCACGTCGGTCAGCATCAACAGTTTCTCGGCTTTGAGCGCGGCCGCGACCGCCCCGGCGACCAGATCCGCATTGATGTTGTAGCTCTGTCCTTCTCGGTCGGCCCCGATCGGAGCGATCACCGGGATGAAGTGATCTTGCTGCAGTTTCTCCAGCACGTGCGGGTTGACCGATTGCACCTCGCCTGCTAGGCCGAAGTCATCGTCCGGCGACCCGTCCGGGTCTGCGTAGATGCTCTCCGACCACGCTCTGGCGGTGAGCGGTTTGGCCAGGATGAGGGCGCCGTCCTTTCCGGTCAGCCCGACGGCTTTGGCCCCGTGCCGGTTCAGGAGCGTCACGATCTCCTTGTTGATCTTCCCGCCCAGCACCATCTCCACGACCTCCATGGTGGG
>CAYJUP010000206.1:0-4047 GCA_964373365.1 uncultured Nitrospiraceae bacterium | reverse complement strand
GTACTGAACCGCCACGATCAACAGATAAATCTGACAGGTATCCAGCGCTTTCAGGCACCCTTCGAGCGCTTTGTCCGGTGAAGCGGGTTCGAACTCGTAGAGCACTGGGACGCAATGGGCGGACAGGAACGAGTCGGTATTTATAAGGTTCTGCACGATGAGGCGCTCGTCTTCCAATTCCTTCTGCACCGAGCTGACGAACACGCGGAGCCTGGGCGTCATTGCGGTTTCTCCGCCCGCGCTAGCAGCTCCGGAAAATTATAGTTCACGCTCGTCACGTGGAAATCCGGCTCGCGCTGAAAGGGCCGGCGCAAATAGTGGACACGATGCGAGGCGTCACTCATGAACTCGACCATTCCGAGGATGAAATCTTCGGGGGTATTAAGAGAGTAGAGAATCTCGTTTCGGCTGACCGTCAGAGTCGACTCTCCAGATGCTCGTCCCTTTACTTCGATGAAGCGGAGTTTCCCAGTGCGAGGATCTTTGCTTTCAATGTCGTATCCCACCTTCTCGAACTCTCGGTCCACAGGCTCAAAGCCGAGACTGCGCTCGACTTCCATGATGATGGCGCGCGCACGCGCCGCGACGGCCAACCTGTCGACGTCATCTTTAGACTTGGTATCAGTGTGGCCAGTGAGTTTGTTGATCAATCCTATCGGCACGACAACTAGGCCGCCCAATACTACCGGAGGCAATGCGGAGATTTGGCCTTCGAGGTCGAGCTGCTCCATTCTTTTCTGAAGCCGGCCCTGTAGTTCGTCGGCCCGGCGGCGAGCTTCCAGCGAATTGAGACGGGCGTTAATCTTGCCGGCCTGTTCTTGAAGTTTGAGTTCCTCAGCCCGGTGGTCCCAGTAATTGATCTCCTTCGTCAATCGATCCTGGACTGCCGCGCGGGTCTTGTCGATCCATTCAACGCGCCGACCGCGCACTTCTTGGAGATGATCGGGAACAACCTGAGCAATCGCGTGGCCTTGTGCCTTTTGCTCCAGCCCGCGCGTGATCCAAGCGCACTCCGGTCGGTTTAGAATTGTTTCTACGGTCGGCTCTTCGGATTTTAGAGGCCGGTAATCGAGATACGGTGCATATTGAATGTGCCGTGCGTTGCCAGCCGCATCTAGCTCCACATACAGCATGCGGCGAGAGATAACCCGCCGCTCACCTGTGCGCGTAAAGCTTGCATCCTGAATGGCATGCTCTAAGTAAAATAATACACGCGGTGTCTCGCTTAAGTCTTTATCGTCAACAAGAACAGTTCCACGGCGCAATAAGTCACGGTGGCGTTCCAGCGTGAGGTCGAGCACAGCGTCAAGCAGTGGATGACCTGGGCATATGAAAGCGGCAAGAGGTTGACCTTGGGGCGCGATGAGCGATTTTTCAAACGCGATGCGCTCGTAGCGCACTTGCACGGGCGCGCCTACTCCAATGAGACGATCGCGGTTGCGGATCGGCGCCGGGACGTGTGTCACTTCATAGCGGCGTGACTCACGTTGTTTGGCTGAACCGCCAAGCCCTTGAAAGGCCTCCAGAAAAAATGACTCTATATAATGTGGTTGCAAGCGCCGCGCTTCAGCCCGTTCCATATCCTCACGCACACGCCGGACGCGGCTAGCGTCCATCGCATCGTGCGCGAGCGCTCGCTCTTCCAGTAAGTCCTCGATCTGTTTACGGTCAACAGCATGGGCAATGGCTTCCGTTAGCCGTGCCCGCACCTCAGGTTGTTCGCCGTAGCGGATGGCGTCGATCAACAGGTCACGCAACGGCTTACCGTCGAACTGTAGCTTACCGAGCACATCGAACACCTGCCCGCCGAGCGCCTTGCGAGCCTCTTCGAGCTTTTCAAGGAGAGTCCGGTAGACGTCACCCTCTCGGGTTTCGCCCGCCACGAGATTCCAAAGATGACAGACCTCGGTCTGTCCGATACGGTGGATGCGCCCAAAGCGTTGTTCGATCCGGTTCGGATTCCACGGCAAATCGTAATTGACCATCAGATGAGCCCGCTGAAGGTTAATGCCTTCCCCTGCCGCATCAGTGGCCGCTAAAACTTGTACTTCTGGATCATGGAGAAAAGACTCTTGGGCTTTTCTCCGTTCTTCCCGTCCCAATCCTCCGTGGATTACCACCACGGATTCCTTGCGCCCAAGCACAGTGGCGATCTGTTGCTCCAAATAATTCAAAGTGTCTCGGTGCTCGGTAAATACGACAAGTTTTTGTCGAGGAGACGGCACCGGCTTTGGCACATCCCTCGCTCCATACGGCGCTGACTCTTCGGCCACGCGGTCCCCAACGGAAGCGCGCGTAAAGATATGAGAGAGCAGGTTCGCTAGTTCGCGCCATTTGCGGTCCTCGCCGCTACGGCGCACAGAATTTGCCAACACTTCGAGGCGCTGGAGCGTCGCGATCTCAGCCTTAAGTTCGTCGATCGTTCGAGCGGCAGTAGCCTGGTCTAAAATCTGTTCTTCGGCGGCCTTAACCTCGTTATCCGGGGCGTCCTCCAGATCGTCAACGTCCTCGTCATCGAGCACTGGGACGTCAGCCACAATCGCTGCCGCGACAGCCCCACGTTGAAGTAGTTCCAATTCGCGCAGCTTTTTCTCAAGTCTCTCGCGGCGACGACGTAAAGACTGGTAGATGGCCTCGGGAGACGAGGCAAGCCGGCGCTGCAGGATCGTAAGCGCAAAACCGACGGTTCCGGCGCGCTTGTCATTTTGGAGTGCATCTGCTCGGTTAAACTCCTCGCGCACGTAATCGGTAACCTCTTTGTAGAGACGTGCCTCGGCATCGGAGAGCTTGTAGGAAACGGTGTAGGCAATCCGCTCTGGAAAAAGGTGGGTACCATCAAATTTAAGCAGCTTCTCTTTGACCATCCGGCGCATGAGATCGGAAACGTCTGCCGCATGGGCGCCATCACGGAACCGCCCCTCAAAGCGGTCGCCATCGAGCAGCGCCATGAAAAGCTGGAAGTCCGCCTCTTTCCCATTGTGTGGTGTCGCCGTCATAAGAAGGAAGTGACGGGTCAGAGTCGAAAGCAGCTGCCCGAGCCTGTGGCGTTTTGTGTACTTGATTTCGCCGCCGAAAAAAGTAGCCGACATCTTGTGCGCTTCATCGCTAACGATGAGATCCCAGCGACAGTCTGGAGCTTTGAGTTTTTCCTGAACGTTTTCATCGCGGGAGAGCTTATCGAGCCGGGCAATAACAAGGTTGTTCTCGGCAAACCAGTTGCCCGTACGAGCGGATTCGAGTTTGTCATTGGTCAGAATGTCGAAGGGGAGTTGGAAGCGCTGATAGAGCTCGTCTTGCCACTGCTCAGCGAGACTACCGGGGCAAACCACTAGACAACGCTGAAGGTCTCCGCGGACGATTAATTCCTTCATGAGAAGCCCCGCCATAATGGTTTTACCGGCGCCCGGGTCGTCGGCAAGAAGGAACCGCAGCGGTTGGCGCGGGAGCATTTCCTCGTACACTGCGATGATCTGATGTGGTAGCGGTTCGACTTGCGAAGTGTGGACTGCCAGAACTGGATCGAACAAGTGCGCGAGGTGGATGCGGTGCGCTTCAGAGACCAAGCGAAAGAGACTGCCGTCGCCGTCGAAACTCCAGGGCCGGCCCTGCTCGACGATCTCAAGGCGCGGCTCATCATGGCGGTAGAGCAGTTGGTTGGCGACGCGCCCTCCGGGATCTTTATAGGTTAGTTCGAGCGCCTCCGAGCCAAACCAATTTACACTCACGACCGTAACAAGACAGTCCGGTAGGATACCTTTGACCGAGGTGCATCGAGTTAACTCTTCTAGCTTAGCCAAGCTGCTTATCTTCCTTTAGTCTGACTGATTCTTTCTTGAAAGTGCTTTGGATTAACAGTCGGACGAAGGTGCGAAACTGGCCAATTTATAATACAGGCGAGAGGCATCAAGCAATAGGCAAAAGACGTGTTCGTGGTTCGTGGAATACCCGGAAAGGATAAGGGATGAAGGATGAGGGATGAAATAAAGGCAACAGGTGATTCCTTGACAGGGAGTCTGCTTTCCTTTAACGTTCCATCTATCCTTTGCG
>CAYJUP010000205.1:0-4057 GCA_964373365.1 uncultured Nitrospiraceae bacterium | reverse complement strand
AGCCTCTTCATGGGAACCGTCAGTGGAAGCCCTATCGCCGAGACCGTGACGACAGGGACTATCACCATACCGCTTATGAAGCGGACCGGCTTCCCGCCGCATATCGCAGCGGCAGTGGAGGGCGCGGCCTCTACAGGGGCGATGATCATGCCTCCTGTCATGGGCGCCGGCGCGTTCATAATGGCCGAGATGACGGGCCTCCCCTACCTCGAGATCATCAAGGTTGCGGCGATTCCCGGCATTCTGTTCTACCTTTCTGTGGGAGTCATGGTCTACTTCGAATCAAGAAAGCTCGGCTTGCGTGGTCTCACGAGAGAGGAACTTCCGCGCTTCTGGGAGGTGATGAAGCGCGGCTGGTATCTGTTCTTCCCCATCATGGTTTTGATGGGGGCGCTGATCATTGGATACTCGCCCGGCAGCTCGGCCGTCTTCGGCATTGTGACCGCGATCGCCCTAAGCTGGATTCGCGCGGAAACGCGGATGGGGCCGAGCAGGATCTGGAGGGCCCTGGTCGAAGGCGGCAAGGCGAGCCTGTTCGTGGCGGCCCTGACCGGCGCCGTGGGAGTTCTCATCGGCGTTTTGGCGCTCACGGGGATCGGGATCAGATTCTCTTATATATTGCTGGAGCTTGCGGGTAACAATCTCCCCTTGACGCTTCTTTTGGTTGCTGTTTCAACACTCGTCCTGGGCTTGGCCCTTCCGATCACAGCCACCTATATCATGGTGGCCGTCGTGGTCGTCCCCGGCCTGGTCGATCTTGGGCTGCCGTTGCTCACGGCCCATTTGATCGTCCTTTGGCTGAGCCTTGACGCAAACATCACACCCCCCGTGGCGTTGGGCCCTTTTGCCGCCGCCGCCATCGCCGGAGCAGACCCCATGAAGACGGGGTGGAGCTGCTTCCGGTTTGCAAAGGTCATCTATCTCATGCCTGTGCTGATGGCCTATACCCATATCCTGTTTACAGGAACGCCGGCGCAAAATTTTTGGGCCGTGACCTCGGCAACGGTGGGCATAGTGGGCTTTTCCATTTTAAGCACCGCCTTTTTTCTGGTTAGGATGACGGTTTTGGAGTTCATCCTCCTGGCGCTGGCCACCGTGCTGGCGTTTATCCCCTCGCCGATCACAATGACCGCTGCCGTCGCTATTTTCACGGTGGTGTATTTCATGCAGCGAAAAAGAGCGGCGGCTGTGGCTTCACGATCGGAAGCGCAGCCCGCGTAGGCGACGCTGGGCCGCTTGACATACGACTCTACGCTCTGGCAGTATGCTGCCGAGAAAGAAGACGCATCACCCATCAGAGGAGGTCACCTATGATCAAGATATTTTTGAGAGTCGCCGCGTGTTTGATGTTTCTCGGTGTGTCGCAAGTACACGCGCAGCAGTATCCCACCAAAGCGATCACCTTGATCGTGCCTTTCACCGCGGGCGGACCCACGGACACGGTCGGTCGCTTGGTCGCTCGGGCGATGGGCGAAGCGCTCAAGCAGCAGATCATCGTGGAGAACGTGGGCGGCGCCGGCGGAACGATCGCGCCGGCCAGAGTCGCCAAAGCGGCGCCCGACGGCTACACGATTCTCATTCATCACATCGGTCAGTCCACGGCGCCCGCTCTTTATCGCAAGCTGCCCTACGATCCGATCAATGATTTCGAGCATATCGGCCTGGTCAACGACACGCCGATGACGCTGGTGGCGAGGAAAGATTTTCCGCCGAAGGACCTTAAGGAGCTGATCTCCTATGTAAAGGCCAACAAGGACAAGGTCACGTATGCCAATGCCGGCCTCGGCGCTGCCTCGCACCTGTGCGGCATGCTCTTCATGATTGCGATCCAGACCGACCTCACCACCGTCCCGTATCAAGGGACGGCCCCGGCCATGAACGACCTGCTTGGCGGCCAGGTGGACTTCATGTGCGATCAGACGACCAACACGACGAGCCAGATCAAAGGCGGCAAAATCAAGGTCTATGCCGTCACGACGAAAGCGCGTGTCGCGTCGCTACCGGATGTACCGACGATGCACGAAGCCGGCCTGTCCAACTTCGAGGTTGTGGTCTGGCACGGCCTCTACGCGCCGAAGGGCACGCCGAAGCCGGTCGTCGCTACTCTCACCAAGGCGCTCCAGGCGGCGATCAAAGATGCAACGGTGAAGCAGCGCTTTGCCGAGTTGGGCGCCGAGTCGGTGGCCGAAAATCGCGCCACGCCGGAAGCGCATAGGTCCTACCTCAAGGCTGAGATCGAAAAGTGGGGGCCGATTATCAAAAAGGCGGGGGTCTACGCGGATTAACCGGAGTGTTGGAGTACTGGAGTCTTGGAGTATTGGGCAATTCACAGATCCATAACTCCATCACTCCATTACTCCAGCCAGGAGACTGCTTGATCTCGCCCTCACGCAACCCCAAAGATTTCTGGACCGGCATCATCTACGTCGCGTTCGGCTTGAGCGCGGTCGTGATCGCGCGCGACTACGGCATGGGCAGCGCCCTCAAGATGGGTCCGGCCTATTTCCCTACGGTTCTTGGTGGCTTGCTGATCCTGATCGGGATTATCGCTCTGACTCGCTCTTTTATGCAGCCGGGCACTCCTATCGGTGAGTTTGCGTACAAAGGAGTCTTGCTCGTCGTCGTTTCGACACTCGTGTTCGGCCTCATCGTTCGAGGTGCAGGCCTGGCCGTCGCGCTGCCCGTGCTGGTGATCGTCAGCGGCTACGCCAGCGTCCATTTCCGCTGGGGGCCGTCACTCGCGCTCGCGGCGGGCCTCACGGTATTTTGCGTCCTGGTGTTTCTGAAAGGTTTGGGAGTTCCGCTGCCGATAATCGGGCCGTGGCTCGGCGGATAATTTGTCATGGAACTCCTCGCCAACCTCGGTCTGGGGCTCAGCACCGCAATTACGCCGATCAATTTGCTTTACTGTTTGATCGGCGTCTTTCTCGGCACTCTGATCGGCGTGTTGCCCGGACTAGGCCCGACGGCGACGATCGCGATGCTGCTGCCGGTCACTTTCGTGTTGCCGCCGGTCTCCGCCCTGATCATGCTGGCGGGCATCTACTATGGCTCTCAGTACGGCGGCTCGACCACCTCTATTTTAATCAATCTGCCGGGCGAAGCGGCTTCCGTAGTCACCACGCTCGACGGTTATCAGATGGCGCGCCAGGGTCGCGCCGGCGTTGCGCTGGCCACGGCCGCCATCGGCTCATTTTTTGCCGGCACGGTTGCGACTCTCTTGCTTGCCTTATTTGCGCCGCCGCTCGCCGAGATGGCACTCAAGTTCGGCCCCGCCGACTATTTCTCCCTCATGGTGCTGGGGCTGGTAGCGTCGGTGGTGCTGGCGCAAGGTTCGCTGCTCCACGCCATCGGCATGGTCGTGCTCGGCCTGCTCCTGGGGCTGATCGGCACGGACGTCAACTCAGGGATGCAGCGCTACACCCTCGGTATTCCCGAACTCGCCGATGGAATCGGATTCGTGGTGGTCGCCATGGGTATGTTCGGCCTGGCCGAGATCATCCGCAACCTGGAGCAAGAGGGAGATCGCTTAGTCTTGGTGAAGAAGATCACTAACCTGATGCCGACCAAGGAAGACTGGAAGCGGATGGTAGCGCCGATCCTGCGTGGAACCGCCATCGGCTCGGCCGTGGGCATCTTGCCGGGCAGCGGCTCGATCTTAGGCGCCTTCGCGGCCTACTCGCTGGAAAAGAAAGTATCGAAGCATTCGGCTGAGTTCGGCAAGGGCGCTATCGAAGGCGTAGCAGCGCCCGAGTCGGCCAACAACGCGGGCGCCCAGACCTCGTTTATCCCGATGCTGACGTTGGGGATTCCTTCCAACCCGGTGATGGCCCTCATGGTCGGCGCGATGATCATCCAAGGCATCCAGCCCGGTCCCTCGGTGATCAAAGAGCAGCCGGCGCTGTTTTGGGGAATCGTCGTTTCCATGTGGATCGGAAACCTTTTTCTGATCGTTCTGAACCGGCCGCTGATCGGGGTGTGGGTGCGGATGATTATGGTGCCCTATCAACTTCTTTACCCGGCGATTCTCGCGTTCTGCGGCATCGGCGTGTTCAGC
>CAYJUP010000204.1:0-4083 GCA_964373365.1 uncultured Nitrospiraceae bacterium | reverse complement strand
CAGGGGTGACAATCAGGTTACGAGACGACGCGCCGACATGGTAGCGTGGACAACCAACGAAGATCGGAGGGGTCTGGGAAGAAGTACGAAATGGAGGGATCGAGCCGCGTGCTTACTGCATTGGAGCCTGACGTGCTTCGGGCATGACAGCGTGTCGCGCTTCTCCGTCCGACCGCCTCATTGAGTGCTCCGGCGCAGTTTCGGACCGCTCTTTCGGGTAGAGTAGGATCTCAATCCGTCGGTTTTTGCTTTGTCCTTCCTCCGAGGCGTTGCTCGCCACCGGCCGTGTGTCTGCATACCCGGCTGCCGACAGAATTGCCGGGTCTATCCCGCCCTCCTCAACGAGGTAGCGAACTACGTTGTTGGCGCGAGCCATTGCCAACTCCGTGTTGGACGGGAACTGTTTGATCAACTTGGGACCGATCTCCATGTTGTCGGTGTGTCCTTCCACCCTGATCTGCGCGTCGGTCACGTTCTTGAGAAGATCGCGCACTTGCTTGAGGACCTCGGCCCCGGCCGGCGTGACCTCAGCCTGGCCCGATTCGTATTCGAGCCGGCCCACTAAGCCGCTCAGCTTGACCTGGTCCACTTGCGGACTACTAGGTTCTATGGCTTTGGCGAGTCGATCCGGCAGCAGCTTTTCCTCCTTGATTGGGAGCGGCTTCTCCTCTTGGTAAACAGTGTCTTTGCTGGCTCCCTTGAACGTGAAGCGGTCGCCGCGCAGGATTGGAGTGAGCGAGCGCGAAATCAACGCCGTTGCGGTGTGATCTTCCATTGCGATGACTTTCAGTTCTCCGACCATCCGATTGGGAAGACCGGGCATGACCCGGTACACTTCCAACCGGTCTCCGACAGCGAGTCCGTCCTCACGCCCCCAGTCGACATAGACCACGTTGCTTTGCCCGATCAAGGTCCGCCGGTCTTGAACGTCCACGATCACGCCCGGGCTATCAGGGAGCATCCGACCAGAAAGAGGGGGCGGGTCGCGGGGAGGGAGGACAAATCGCATCGCACGGTCCCCGGGGTTGATGGAGTCATACGAGCGCTCGATCGTAACGGTTGCCAGGTCTTGGTCAATCTTGGCCACCCTGACGATTCCCAATATAATGAACAGGTCCCCCAGGTAGCGTCCCTCCAGCGGGTGGAACACCTTGTGGAGGCGCCTATAGAGGGTCAAGAGGTCGCCCGGGGAAGCCTCGTCAGCCTTTGATAGCCGTAGGAAGATGGGATCGCCCACGCCTAGCATCAGCTTGTCGCCTGTGTACGCTGCCCCAACTGTCCGGGTCACAAATCCGTCTGTCGGCAATGAATCACGGATGAAGCCGGCGGCGAATGCAACGGCCGACTCTCCAAACCGCACCTCCTTTGGTACGGACTCCGATGAGCCGAGATCCGCAGGGGTTGCACTGGCCGGCCAGAACAAAGCCCACACCAGGGCGGAGAGGAGAAACGTCATGGGACGAGTCATGCGCATCATCACCGTGTACGGACGACGTAAACATATCAAATCGTGGCAAGTTGTCAAGCAAAGTTCTGAAGTTCGACATGCAAGGCCAACAGGTTTGACAGACGGTTTGACCGGGTATAGGGTGATCCGCATGTGACTATGGCTGGCGATCGGAAGCGTGGTGCGAGAAGACCGGAGTGTAGCCAGGAGATCCACCGATGAGCGAATCCAAGCGAACCGCGGAGACGGGCCGAGCCTCCGGAGGGAGCCCCAAACGTCGCATTGAGACCCAGATCCATCGGCGGAAGAAGGCCAAGGCGGTGTTTCCCCTCGAAGTCGAATGGGATGCGGATTCAGCGAGTCCTCCGATAGGCCTGCGGATGCCGTCTGACAAGATGAACAAAAAAAAATGAACGGGGCCACGCGCCAGGTTGGCAGACAACGTTCTCCGCTCCCGCTCCAACTTCAGTAGCTGCCTTCACCGAAGACGGACCAAATCCGTAGAAATAAGGCAGTTTTTCAATCGCGCGTCGGAGGTTAGGGCTTTCGGCGGCATACGGTTAGGTCCTTTGAGCGCTTGATTTATCAATCAGATCGGGGCTAGGATGCTAATTCCTACTTTGGAAGTCAATGGGTTTGACGTGAGGCCTGTGTGAGCGGGTACGACCTGCTGCTTGACTATTTAGGCCGGTATTTTCCGATTCTGTTGTTCATCGGAATTGCGCTGGCGTTCGGCGTTGTGACGCTGCTGATCAGCTATCTCGTGCAGCCCAAGTACCCGGAGGCTGAAAAGCTCAGCCCGTACGAGTGCGGCAGCGAACCGTTCTCCGATGCTCGCATGCCGTTTCCGGTCCGGTATTACATCTTTGCCATGTTGTTCGTCATCTTCGACATCGAGGTGATCTTCCTGTACCCGTGGGCCGTGGTGTTCGACAAGATTGGTCTCATCGGGCTGGTGGAAATGCTGGTCTTCATCGGACTATTTCTGGTGGCGTACGTGTACGCCTGGAGAAAAGGGGCGTTGGAGTGGGACTAGAGAGCGTGAACCGTTAACCGTTAACCGTGAAACGATAAGCGGGGAAAGGATGAGAACAGCAAAGCCTTCGATTCACGAATAACGGTTCACGAATAACGAATAACGGGGCGGCGTATGGGGCTGATACAGATCGGACGCCATGAAAAGGACGGCGAACTGGACGTCATCACGACGACGGTTGAAAAGGTCGTGAATTGGGCGCGGAAAGGCTCGCTCTGGCCCATGACGTTCGGGCTGGCCTGCTGCGCCATCGAAATGATCGCAGCGGTCTCCTCGCGCTACGATATGGATCGGTATGGGGCCGGCGTGTTCCGGGCCTCGCCTCGCCAATCCGACCTCATGATCGTGGCCGGGACAGTCTGTCGTCGGATGGCGCCGGTGATCAGGAAGATCTACGACCAGATGCCGGAGCCCAAGTATGTGATCGCCATGGGCTCGTGCGCGACCTCAGGCAACATCTATGACAGTTACAGCGTGGTGCAAGGGGTGGACCGGTTCGTGCCGGTGGACATCTATGTGCCGGGTTGTCCGCCGATTCCCGAGGCGCTGTTCGATGGCATCTTGAAGCTGCAGGAGCGAATCATGCAGAGGCGTGTGTTCGTGAAGCAACCAGAAGAGGTGAAGGCGTAACGCGTAATCCGTGAAGCGTGATCAGTGGTGAAGAGGTGGAGTCGCAGAATTGAGCCACGATCTCTTGGCCCGTCACGCGTTACGTATCACGGATCACGGTATTGACATGCATCCATTGGCTGAGCGCATCCAGCAGAAATTCCCGGAGGGATTCTTGAAAGCCGTGGAGTGGCGTGGCGACCTCGCTGTGACCGTGGCGAGGAGCTCGCTGCTCAAGGTGGCCAAGTTTCTCCACGACGACCCCGAGATGGATTTCGATTACATCGTTCACGTGAGCTCGGTTGACTGGCCGGATGACGAGGAACGGTTCGAAGTGGTCTGGGAATTTTATTCGATCCGGAAACGCCACCGCATTCGGCTCAAGACCCGAGCCGCTGAATCGGATTGCGAGGTCGATTCCCTGGCGGATATCTGGAAAGGCGCCAATTTCATGGAGCGCGAAGTGTACGACATGATGGGGGTCCGGTTCCGCAACCATCCCGACCTGCGCCGGATCCTCATGCCGGATGACTACAACGAAGGGTACCCCCTCAGGAAGGATTTCCCGTTGCAGGGCAAGGGCTGGCGGGACACGTTCGAATTTTTGAATGAAACGAAGTGAAAAGAGCCATCAGCTCTCAGCAATCAGCGTGAAGCTCAAGATTTAGGACAAACGGAACAGATCATTCAGTCTCCAGGCTGAAAGCTGACGGCTGAATGCTGATCGCATCATCGCTATGAAACTCGAAGACCAGCGGACCACCATCTATAAGGTCGACCCGGAGCATCCGGAAAGCGCGACGCTGCCGACGCTTCGCACGGAAGAGCTTCTGTTGAACATGGGTCCGCAGCACCCCAGCACCCATGGCGTGTTGAAAGTGATTCTGGAGTTGGAGGGGGAGCGGATTGTCAAGGCCACGCCGGTCATGGGCTTCCTGCACCGAGGGGTGGAAAAGCTGGCTGAAGACGGCACCTACCACCAGTTCATCCC
>CAYJUP010000203.1:0-4110 GCA_964373365.1 uncultured Nitrospiraceae bacterium | reverse complement strand
GGAAAGACGCAAAATAAAGTGAGAGCCTGGAGGAGACGGGGTGCCGCGGATGGAGCCGCTCCCTTGTCAGGCGTGTGCAAGGTCTCGCCGGATCGTGTCAACCAGCCTGTTAAATCCGGCATCGGGTCCAGAAACCGAGCGGGTCACCAGTTCAACCTGATCCGGCCCGCTTACCCCCAACCCCAGTTCGATCGCCCTTTTGATCTGACGTTGCTCCCACACGCTCATTCCGGCCACCTTTGGCCAGGCGCCGAACGAACGAATGAGCGCCACCCCGACCGCGTCCAGCGCGACGCGATCACCGCTCAGCAGCAGCAGGTCGGCCCGGGCCGAGGTCCCGCTCGTGGGGCCGCCTTCGATCATGATGGTGGTCCCGTCGGCGATCGTGAGATGGGGATGCACCGCCAGGTTCAGCTCGGCAATCCGTTCGTGCCAATCGCCGGCCAGGAACGTCACCGAGGGACGATATCGCGGATGGGTAATCCCCACCAGGTTCTTCAGACTGCACGAATAATGCGCGAACCGATGAGTCTTGACGACAGGGAGATTGATGAACACGTCCGCGTCATAGACCGGCTTCGAGACATAGAAACGGGGCAAAGATTTCGCCCCGGCCGGTTCCACCCGGACCCAGGGCTCATCTTCCAGGGCCAGCACCCGCGCGCCGGCCGACTCGGCGGCGGCTCTTATGCCCGTCGCCACGAAATTTTCGGTCGTGGGGAAGCGGATGATGCCCGAACTGTCGGCCACCACCACGTCGGCCGCTCCCGCTTCACGGACACTTTTCACGGCCGCGACGATGACCTGTGGACTGGTGGTGCTGGGAGGCGGCCGGTCGTTCACAACATTCGGCTTGATCAGCACCCGTTTGCCCCGGACGCCTACCCGATCTATCCCGCCGAGCAATTCCAAGCCAGCCTGGAGCATTGCGGCCGGATCCTGCCCGTGAATCATCGCGACCAGGGTTTTTCCATCGCGAACAAAAAGATTGGGGGGGATGGGCTTGGCAGGAACGAGCGGGCCGTCGGGCTCGAACAGCAGACTCCCCACGACGGAACGCGGCGCCAACGCGAGCGCAGGCAGGAACGTGAGCCCGAATCCGAGGCGGCCGAGAATGTCCCGGCGGGTAATCGCCATTGACCTACGACCCGCTTCCCTGCTCGATCGGATATCCCCTGTCCCGCCAGGCCCTGATACCGCCGTCCATTGAACAGACGTTCATGTAGCCCATCTGCCTGAGGCTGTCCGCTGCCAGGGCGGACCGGTATCCGCCGCCGCAATACAGGATGATCGCGGCCTGCTTGTCCGGGATCACCGTCTCGATATCCCGCTCCAGAATGCCCCGTCCGAGGTGCCTGGCGCCCTTCGCGTGGTCCTTTACGAATTCGTTGTCCTCCCGCACATCAATGAAGTGGAACGATTCCCCGCGATCCAGCTTCGTCTTGACGTCGCCAATCGTGCATTGCTTGATGTGTTGCTTCGCCCACTCAACGAGCTTGAGGAATCCGGGATTGTGTTTCATCGCGCCTCCTCGAACAACGAGATTTGCTCAGGGCCCGGTCGTCTGAAGGTGTTCGGGATAGGCCGGTTCTCCTCATCCGGAAATCCGGCTTTCCGGCGGCCCACCTCAAACAGGTGCTCGATCATCCGCCAGTAGGTCCCCTCCCCCTGGTGCCGTTTGAAGAAGTTGCTGTCCGAAAGTTGACCTCCTCGTACCTCCTTGATCCGATTCGTAATCTTCTTGATCCGATCCGGAAAGGCGGCGGCCATGCGTTCCAGGAACACAGGCTGCACGTTGCCGGACAGGCGCAGCAAGACGTAGGTCGCGGAGGTTGCGCCCGCCTGACGCGCGCGCGCCAGGAGTTCCGGGATGTCGTCTTCGTTGAGGCCCGGGATCACCGGTGCGATCGAGATGCCGGTTGGGATGCCCGCATCCGACAGCATCTTCAAGGCCTCTAGCCGCTTGGTGATCGAAGGGGCCTGGGGCTCCACCTTGCGGGCCGTCTCGTTATCTGAGAACGGGATACTGAAGTACACCTGTATCCAAGCCTCGGCATGAAGCCGCTTGAGCACATCCATGTCCCGCAGAAGGAGGACAGCCTTTGTAATAATGCCAACGGGGTTCCTGAATTCGGCGCAGACTTCGAGGCATGCGCGTGTGAGCCCATACGTCGCTTCCAGCGGTTGATAGCAGTCCGTATTTCCCGAAAACACGATCAGTTCGCCTCGCCAGGACGGTTTCATGAAGGCTTCGCGCAGAAGGGCAGGCGCATGGGGTTTGATCACGATTTTCGAGTCGAAATCCGTCCCGGCGCCGAAGCCCCAGTACTCGTGCGAAGGCCGAGCATAGCAATACGCGCAGGCATGGAAACAGCCTCGATAAGGGTTGAGGCTCCAGCGAAATGGGAGATCGGGGCTCTCGTTCCGGCTGAGAATGTCTCTGGTCTGATCTTCATACACTTCAAGTTTGACGTGCGAGGGTGGCTCAAGCAGTTCGCGATGACGCGACTCGAACGGGTTGTGCGGATTCGCAATCACTCGCATGGCCCTATCGTCCATCCCATCGCTTCCCCTTGTCAAGAAGAGAGGTGCCGGTCCCGCCGCCGCCCAGCCCAGCCGTCCTCGCGCCCTATCGCTTCTTACCTCTTGCTCGTTGAATTGACTAACCAGGATACGGATGCTAGATTGCAACACCTATTCGACTCGTACACGTTGTCCTATGCTCGACCTTCGCTTGCTAAGAGACAACCTGGATGCGATTCGGTCGCAACTGGGGCCACGCGGCTCCGATGTGGCTTGGGAGGACCTTCGGAAGCTGATTCAGGAGCGACGCACTCTGACGACAACAGTCGAGGAGCTGCGGCACCAGCTCAAGAAAGGGTCCGAGGAAGTCGGCCGGCTCAAACGTGAGAAGAAGTCTGCCGAAGCGACGACCATTCAGATGAAGGCGTTGGGTGACCGGATCAGGGACATCGAGGAGAGTCTGCGCACCGTCGAGGAACGCGGCGCCGACTTGGCGCTGCGGATTCCCAACGTGCCGCATGAATCGGCCCCGAGCGGGAAGGATCCCGCGGACAATCAGGAGATGAGGCGCTGGGGTGCTCCCCCAACGTTTGCGTTCACACCCAAGGCCCACTGGGAGATCGGTGAATCGCTCGGTATTTTAGATTTCGAACGTGCGTCGAAGATAGCCGGCGCCCGGTTTGCCGTCTTGACGGGTTTGGGCGCCCAATTGGAGCGCGCGCTCATCAATTACATGCTGGATCTTCACACAACCCGGCATGGCTATCAGGAAGTGCTGCCGCCTTTTTTAGTGAATCGGTCCGCCATGACGGCGACAGGCCAACTTCCGAAGTTTGAGGAGGATCTGTTTAGGCTTCGGGACAACGATTACTTCCTGATCCCCACGGCCGAAGTACCGGTCACGAATCTGCATCGTGAGGAAATTGTGGCGGAAGAACGGTTGCCGATCCGCTATACGGCCTACACTCCTTGTTTTCGCCGGGAGGCCGGTTCCTACGGCAAAGACACGCGCGGGCTCATCCGCCTTCATCAATTCAATAAGGTGGAATTGGTGGCGTTCGCCAAGCCGGAGGACTCCTACCAGGAACTTGAGCAGCTGACTAACGCTGCGGAATCAGTGCTGCAGGGACTGGGACTGCATTATCGAGTCGTCACGTTGTGCACGGGGGACATGGGTTTCGCCGCGGCAAAAACCTATGATATAGAAGTGTGGCTCCCGTCTCAGGGCACGTTCCGCGAGATTTCTTCATGCAGCAACTGTGAAGCGTTCCAGGCGAGGAGAGCGAATATCCGCTATCGCCGGCAGCGTGGCAAGCTGGACAGCAAAACCGACTTCGTGCACACCCTGAACGGCTCTGGGTTGGCCGTGGGGAGAACACTCGTGGCAATCCTGGAAAATTATCAGCGGGGGGACGGTTCGGTGATCGTTCCTGAAACCCTGCGGCACTATATGCACGGTCTGGAGCGGATTACGCGCGAGAAGTAAGGCCAACAAATGCCCAGGGTTGTCTTCGCAAAAGGCAAACAACAGGCGTTTCTGGAAGCGGTCAAGGTGGCTTTGGGAGGTCGGTTGGAAAATCTTGCTAC
>CAYJUP010000202.1:0-4112 GCA_964373365.1 uncultured Nitrospiraceae bacterium | reverse complement strand
ATCGTCCCCTGACGCTGACGGTGCCGGACCGCGATTTTGAAGCCAGGGTGTGGAAGGTTTGAGAAAAAGCTAACAGCTCATAGCTGGCAGCGAATGGCTTTCCGGTCTGAAACTCGTGCTGTTGGCTACTCGCTATTTGCTGTCAGCTCAACGGGAGAGCAAGCATGCCTGATTTACGTCGCGACCCGGTCGTGGGACGGTGGGTGATCATTTCAACCGAGCGGGCCGGCCGGCCGCGTGACTTCTTTCGTAGCGAGCCGATACGGCAACCTTCGACCGGCCTCTGCCCGTTCTGTCCGGGGCAGGAGCATTTGACCCCGCGGGAGGTCCTAGCCTATCGGCCGCAGGGCGGCGAGCCGAACGCGCCCGGCTGGACAGTCCGAGTGGTGCCGAACAAGTTTCCGGCGCTCCAGGTCGAGGGCGACCTCGGGCGGGAAGGCATCGGGTTGTACGACCGCATGAACGGCATCGGCGCGCACGAGGTGATCATCGAGACCGCCGACCACAAGGACACGCTCGCCGACCTGTCTCCCAAACGGATCGAGGATGTGCTGTGGGCCTACCGCGACCGCATGGTGGATCTCAAGAGGGACCTGCGCTTTCGATATATCCTCGTCTTCAAAAACCATGGAGCGGCCGCCGGGGCGACGCTGGAGCACACGCATTCGCAACTGATCGCGCTCCCTGTCATCCCCACCAGCGTCATGAACGAGATCGAAGGCTGCCGCGCGCATTTCGAGCAGAAGGAGCGATGCATCTACTGCGACATCATCAGGCAGGAACAGGCGGATGCGGACCGCATCGTTTCCGAGAACCAGGAATTCCTGTGCGTCACCCCGTTCGCCGCGCGTTTTCCGTTCGAGATGTGGATCCTCCCGAAACGGCATGCCGCGGACTTTGAGGAAAGCCAGAAGACCCAGTTCGAGTTGCTGGCCCCCATTCTCTCCGAATCCTTGCGGCGGATGGATCGCGTCCTGTCGCGCCCGGCCTTCAATTTCATCCTGCACACCTCGCCGCTCCACGAAAAGACCGGACCCTTTTACCACTGGCACATCGAGCTCATCCCCAAACTCACCCAGGTGGCGGGCTTCGAGTGGGGGACCGGCTTCTACATCAATCCGGTGACGCCGGAAGAGTCGGCTAAATTTCTGAGGGAGGCAGAAATTTAGCCGGCTCGAGGCCATAGGCGATGGGCTATGGGCCGGATGATCTTGCTAGGGCCTATAGCCCATCGCCTATCGCCCTTCCCAATCGCCTCTAGCCTCGTGCCTCACGCCTTCCCCCTTGCCCCTTGCCTGTTAGTAGGCTTATCATCAGCACCATGACGATCCAACTCAGCCATCCCGATCGGCGCGTGGAGGTCAAGGGTCCCAAGCGGGTGAAGGAACTGCTGCGCGAGCTGAACCTGGTTCCGGAAGCGCATCTGGTGATCCGAGGGGACGATCTGATGACCGAGGATGAGATGCTGAAAGACGACGACCAGATCGAGGTACGGCCGGTCATCTCGGGCGGCTCCGCCGCAGGTTCTTGGCTAGAGGCAATAGGCGAGAGGCTATCGGCCGTGGACAAGAAGGTTCTTCCGCCCATAGCCTATCGCCCCTGGTTGATGCCATGAAATGCAAGAAATGTAACACCAAAGCGGTGATCGGGCTCCCGCGGCACAACGCGGCATTCTGTAAACTCTGCTTTAACGAGTTCGTGCATGACCAAGTCGCGCGCGCGATCAAGTCCGAGCGGATGTTCGGCCCGCAGGACCGCATCTTGGTCGCGGTCTCCGGCGGCAAGGACAGCCTGGCGCTCTGGAATATTCTGCTCAAGCTGGGCTATCACGCCGACGCGCTGTACGTGGATCTCGGCATCGGCACCTACTCGACGAAATCCCGAGAAAAGGCGGAGCGGTTTGCCGAAACGGTTGGAAAACCCTGTGGCGCCACGCTCTTGATCCACACCGTGCAGGAGGAAGAAGGCGCGGGCATCCGTCAGTTGGCCGATCTGATCCATCGGCCCACCTGCTCGGCCTGTGGCACGATCAAGCGCTACCAGTTCAACCGAGAAGCGGTTGAGCGCGACTACGATGCCTTGGCCACCGGCCACAACCTGGACGACGAAGCTGCCCGCCTGTTGGGCAACGTGTTGCACTGGCAGGAAGAGTACCTGGACAAGCAGGGCCCGAGCCTTCCGGCCTCCGTTGAGGGTTTCGCCAAGAAAGTGAAGCCGCTGTATCGGCTCACTGAACGCGAGATCGCCGCGTACGCTGTCCTGAACCGGATCGATTACATCGTGGACGAGTGCCCGATGGCCAAGGGTTCCAAGATGCTGCTCTACAAAGAGGTCCTGAACCGATTGGAAACCGAATCGCCCGGCACCAAGCAGGCCTTTTACTGGGGGTTCCTGGAGAAGCAGGCAAAAGCCCAGCCGACATCTGCCTCGATGGCCGAGAAGGACCAAGCCACTCTTCACCCCTGCAGTACTTGCGGCCAACCCACGACCGCCGAGATCTGCTCCTACTGTAAAATGATGGCGCGCGCCAAAGCCGGCACTCCACACTAGCGCGTCGAGGCGTTGTTCGCTGGAGACAGCGCGGAAGTTCTTCAACAAGGAGGTGCAGCCATGACCTGCAACCTGGGAAACATCGAACGGGCCATTCGAATCGTGCTGGGCGTGATTCTGATTGGAGTAGGATACTTCGCGGGGCTCCCGACCGGAGGAGTTATCGCTGCCTATCTGGTGGGCGTCGTAGCCATTCTCACCGCCGCAGTGGGATTTTGCCCGGCCTGGAAGCTGTTTGGGATCAACACCTGCCCGACCAAGGCAGAGGCGAACGGTTGAAGAAGGCAGTTTAGATAAGGAGGGATGCATGAATGTGAGGGTGCTGACAGGAGGTTTGGCGGTGATGGGCATGCTGGGTCTCAGCATGCAGCCCGTTTGGGCGGATCGTGAGCAGGGCTATTCAAAGGGACACGGCGGCGGGTACAGCAGGGGTCATGGAATGAGAAGCCATGACGCATCCACAGGGCATCTCCTTCGCGGTCTCCTGGGGAGCCAAAAGGAGATGGGGCTGACGGAGGACCAAGTCTCGAAGTTGAAGACGATCCAGCTTGACCTGGACCGGACTCGCATCAAGACCGAGGCCGACATCATGGTCGCCGAGCGGGAGCTGACGGCGTTGGTCGAAGATGACAAGACCGATCTGGCAGCGATCGAAGCCAAGGTGAAGCAGAGCGAGATGCTGGAGGTCGGTCTCCGGATGACGGCGATCAAAGCGAGGCGGGACGTCATGGCCATCCTCACCCCGGAACAGAGCCAGCGAATCAAGGCCGTGCACGAGAGGATGATGCAGGACAAGGATGAGAAGGGCGCCGGCATGGGCCATGGCAAGACGAAGGAGGGTGGAGAGCAGAAGGAGCCCAAGCCCTGAACGGGGCACGGAAGATCCGCGGATGCAATCCCTTCACAAAAAGGAGACTCCATCATGAACACGGTCGAGAAGAAAGTCGGAATGGCGATCGCGGCGTTCGTTGGGTCGGTCCTCGTGTTGAGCGCACCGGCCTGGAGTGGTGAAAAGAAGGAAATGGATGAGACCAAGAAGGCGGTTGAGATGTCCAAGACGGCTAAAATCACGGTTGAGCAGGCCATCAAGACCGCGACCGAGAAAGTGCCCGGCAAGGTCATCGAAGCCGAGCTGGAGAAAAAGCACGACAAGGCGGTCTGGGAAGTGGAGATCGTCGGCGCGGATGACAAGGTGAAGGAAGTGCACGTGGACGCCGACACCGGCGCGGTCATTGATGTGGAGGAGAAAGGCGCCGAGAAGAAGTCCGAGAAAAAGCGTAAGGGCAAGTAAGAATCAGTTGCGGGCGTAACAGTCCGCTACCGCTCTCCAGGGTGTTCAAAAAGAACTCCAGCAAGCCCACAGGGAGCGACATCCCCGAGGCGTACTGTTTCGTGTACTTGAGGGGCGCACGGCGCGACGAATAAGGATTCACCCGCCAACGGGTACCCGGTCTGTGCGCCGGGGACCCATATGCCGGGCTTCGTCGGGTACCCGTTGCCAGTCTTAGTGCAACGGGTGCTGGTGATGAGACGGTGAGGCGGCCGGGGTCTTAAGACTGAGA
>CAYJUP010000201.1:0-4121 GCA_964373365.1 uncultured Nitrospiraceae bacterium | reverse complement strand
CTTCTCGTTCGCCCGCTCGGTCACCACCGCCATGATCGCCGAACGGGTCTTGGACACGATTTCGGACAGGTCGTGCCGTCCCAGCTCGACGCGCAACTCCGAATAGATGATGTCGTCCAGCCGCCGGAGCGCCCCGCGCTGGGTCTGGAAAGCCTGGTAGACCTTCAGCGGATCGGTGATGAGCCATTTGGCAAAATTGTCGATCAGGATCGTCTTCTTGTCCTGCGTGATCACATCCTGCGCCGAGGAGTCATAATCCAGCAGGCGCTTGTCGAAGTAGGTGACCTCCTGGATGAACGGCACCTTGAACTTGAGGCCGGGCTCGGTGATGTTGCGCACCGGCTTCCCAAGCTGGACCACGATCGCCGTCTGGGTAATGTCCACGACGAAGAAGGGCGAAGCCCCGAGCACGAACAACAGGACGAGGACAGCAATCAGCCCGATCGCGAGGTTCTGCTGGGTCATGGTGAGGTCCTCTTCTCATCAGCGGCCGCGGGGGCCGTTGCTGGCTTGTGCAGGCGATCGAGGGGGAGGTAGGGGAGCAAGCGCTCGGCGGCCTTGCCGTCGATAATCACCTTGTCGACGCCTGCCATCACCGACTCCATCGTTTCAATATAGATGCGCTTGCTGATGATCTCCTTGGCTTGCTCATACTCCTTGAGGGTCTTCAGGAAGCGAGTGGCCTCTCCCTCGGCCCGTGCCACCCGCGCCTGAGCATTCCCCTTGGCTTGGTTCACCACTTGCGCGGCCTCTCCCTTGGCCCTGGGGATGATGTCGTTGCGGTAGCCCTGAGCCTGGTTGATCAGCTTCTCGCGGTCCTCCTTGGCGCTGGCCACGTCCTTGAACGCCGCCACGACCGCCTCCGGTGGGTCCACGTCCTGCAACTGGACCGCCGCCACCTGTACGCCGGCCTGATATTGGTCCAAGATGCGCTGAAGCAGCGTCTGGGTGTCCTGCTGGATCTGCGCCTTGCCTGCGGTGAGGGCCTCGTCGATCTTGCTTTTTCCGATCACCTCGCGCATGGAAGCTTCGGCCGCCTTCTGGATGGTTTCGTCGATCTCATCCACCCGAAACAGGTAATCCTTGGCGTTCTTGATCTTGTATTGGACGATGAACTCGACCGCCAAAATGTTCTCGTCGCCGGTCAGCATCAGGGCTTCCTTCGGCAGCATCTGCTGGCGCCCTTGCCGGTCCGTGCGGAAGCCCACCTCGATACGATGCAGCTTTTCGACTTTGGGCCGCTCCACAGTCTCGATGAACGGGATTTTCAGGTGCGGGCCAGGGCCTGCGCTGCGGACCACGTCGCCGAACCGCTTGACCACGCCCTCCTCATCCGGAGCCACGATGAAGGTGCCCTGCCAGGCCAGGACCACGGCGGCCAGCACCAGGACGAGGGTACGGACGCCACGGAACGACATCATCTGGCGGAATTGCGCCTGGGCCTGCCGGAGGACGTCATCGATGGGATCGCCTTTCCGGCCCCAGGGCTCTTTTGGGTCCCACACCATGCACAGTCTCCTGACCGTCTGCAACCCAGCGCGTGCCCACCATAGCAGAGTTGACCGACAGGGGCAATACACTAGTTTTCACGCCCCGCTTTTCCTCGCAGTGGATTTCATCAGGCTGTCGGCCTGCGGCGGGGAGAACCCCAGATAGCCCTCGTGCCGTTCCGTCAGCTCGACGACCGAAAATGCCAAACCGTTGACCTCCTCCGGGATCGTGAAGACCTGTCTGAGCGGCCCGCCACGCTCGCCTACGACCGGCCCAGCGAAGCGGACACCGGCGCGCTGAAGATGGTCCATCGCCAGCTCGATGTCCTCGACCCGCACCGCAATGTGGTGGAGCGTGCGGTCCCCGAACTTGGCCACCCAGGCCGGGACAATGCTGGTCCGACCTCGCTCGCCCGGATAGGCTTGGTCAATGAACAGGGCCGGGTAGCCCGGCTTTCGATACACCTTTGCGAACCAGTCCTCGTACTGGAGCGTCTCCGAGAACATGTACCCGAGCCGGAGGAATTCCTCCGCGCGACGGTCGACATGATCCGTCCGGAAAGTGAGGTGATCGGCAATGGGGAAGAAGCCGACTCCCGCCTCATCCAGCCGCTGCTTGAGCGTTCTGGCCGCCGCGTTGCGGGAGACGAAATCAGCGACGTAGGCGGCCAGCAGATCATCAAGTTGGCGCTCCGGCGTCATGATGCACCTCGCTGTCTACGGAAGCGATCCGCTTCGGCGTTCAGCCTGTAGGCGTACTGTTTTAGCCTAGCCCGAACAGCAATGGATTACAAGAGCGGTATCTGAGTTGAGGCCGTCAATATTGCTCAGCAAGAGGGCTATAATCGCCGCTTCGCCCCAGATCTCCACGCCCTGCCAATGGAGGGAGGTGGGTGGAGTGACATCCGGTGACGCGCAAGGACTGACATTTGTCCGACGACGCGCAACCGTGCGGCCCCGTTTTGTGTCGCTGCTCTGCTGGATCGTCTGCAGTCTGGCCACCCTCGCAGCGCCAACGGCCTGGGCGACCGGCTCGGACCCAGCGCCTTCTTCCCGGCCCCCGTCCCTTCTCGCGCCGCTGCTCAGCCGGGAGGTGGTGGTGAGCGCCACGCGGACCGATCAGCCGCTCAGCCGGGTGCCGGCATCGCCCACCATCCTGACCGCCGATCAGATAGACCGGACGCCGTTTCGACTTGGACATCAAGCGGACGACCTGCTCCGGTATGTGCCCGGTGTGCAGCCCAGCAATCTGGGCAGCCGGTACAATCACCCGACCGCGCAAGCGGTGAGCCTCCGGGGCTTGGGGAACCGGCGCGCCTTGGTGCTGCTGGACGGCGTGCCGCTCAATGACGGCTTTGGGGGATGGATCAATTGGGGGGAGGTGCCGGACAACATTGCCAGGATCGAGGTGGTGCCGGGCGGCGGATCGAATCTGTACGGGACGTGGGCGATGGGGGGCGTGACCCAGATTCTCACAGAATCGCCCGGCGGCGGACCCCGGTTTCGGTCAGCCAGCAGTGCGGGGAATTTGAACACCTACAATCAGTCGTTGACGGGCCAGTATGGGACCGATCGCATCGGGTTCAGTCTCGGATACCGCTGGTATCACACGAACGGGTTTATTCCGGTTCCGGCGGATCAGCGCGGCCCGGTGGACCGCACCAACGACTCTCGGCACGAAAACATGAGCGGGAGAATGGCCATTGCCCTGAATTCCAGGACGACGTTGACCGTGTCCGGCAACCTCTTTCGCGAGGACCGCACCTTTGGGACGCCGCTCAGCCTGGCGTCACGAACCATCGGGAGCGCCGCCGTCGGGCTTGATGGGGAAACGAGGCGAGGGGATCAGTGGGAGAGCAAGCTGTTCGTGCAGTGGCAGACCTTCAGGAATCTGACCTCCCAGGTGACGCCAGCGCCAACGGTCCGACTCGGAGAATTCCAGGACCGCATCCAAGTGATCCCGTCCAGTGACTTCGGCGGGATGGGGCAATGGACGATCCCGGTGAGTGCGCAACACCGCCTGGTGGTGGGAACCGATGCGCGGGCGATTGTGGGACAGTCTGAAGAGCAGATCTTCGGTGCCGCGGGTCAGTCCGTCGGGCGCAGCCTGGCAAAAGGCAAACAGGTCGGGTGGGGCGTGTTCGGCGAATGGATTGCCGCCCCGACCGAGCGGGTCACGGTGATCCCGAGCTTCCGGTGGGATTGGTGGAAAAACTTCGACGGAGCGGTGGAGAGAGAAACGGGGGCCGTGACAGCGCCCCGCGACAATGTTGTGACCGTGCTGAATCCGAAGCTGGCGGTGCAGTATCGGATCACGGACCGCATCCAGATTGGCGCATCAGTCTACCAGGCGTTCAGAGCGCCGACGCTGAACGAGCTGTACCGGGGCTTCACCTTCGGCGGGTTCTCATTTGTGCCGAATGAGACGTTGACCCCGGAGCGATCAACGGGAGGGGAGGCGAAGATTGAGGGAGACCTGCTCCCGAACCGTCGTCTGACCGTCCGCGTGACCGGCCACTACGATGAGATCAAAGATCAAATCCTGTTCATCTCGGAAGGTCCCCTGACGGCCCGGCGTCAGAATGTGGGACGGACCCGAACGCTCGGTGGAGAAGTGGATCTGAAGTTCCG
>CAYJUP010000200.1:0-4158 GCA_964373365.1 uncultured Nitrospiraceae bacterium | reverse complement strand
CTTTTTGAACGACATCGAACTTGGTCGGCTCTACCTACCTACATTCAGGACGCTCCAAATTAGGACAACGTCTCCGCCCTCGTTCCGTTGACAGTACGTCAGGGGCTGTGGTAGGGTCCAGCGCCCGCGTCGTTTGACGCGTTGTCCATGTCCCTCGCTCCGAGCCCGGTCTTGGGGCCCATTGTACGAATGGTCCATGAGGAGGTCCGCCGCATGCAGCTCTATGAGTCTATCTTCGTGGTCCGTCCTTCGCTGTCCGACGAAGACACCCACAAAGTCATTGAGAAAATGAAAGGCGTCGTGGAGAAGTCCGGCGCCACGCTCCTGAAGTCCGAGAACTGGGGCAAGAAAAAGTTGGCCTACGAGGTCAAGCGGGAGCGGAAGGGCACCTTTGTCTATCTCCATTTCAGGTCAGAGGGAAGCGTCATCGGCGAACTCGAGCGGTCTTACCGGTTGGAGGATTCCGTGATTAAGTTTCTGACGGTGCGGGTGGATCAAGAAGCTCCTCCGAAGGCAGCGAGCGACGCGAAGGAGTCCGATCGTGGCAGGGTTCAATAAGGTCATTCTGATCGGGAATCTCACGAAAAATCCGGAGCTCCGCTACACGCCCAACGGGACGCCGGTCACCAGCTTCGGGTTGGCGGTCAACCGGCGATATCGACAGGCCGACGATCTGAAGGAAGAGGTGTGCTATATCGACATCGTGGTTTTTGGAAAACAGGCGGAGCACTGCGGGCAGTATCTCAGCAAGGGGAACGGGGTGATCGTGGACGGGCGGCTTCAGCAACGCCGGTGGGAGACGGAGGACGGTCAGAAACGAAGCAAGCACGAGGTGGTCGCCCAGGCCGTCACGTTCCTGCCCAAGCGGCAGGAGGCGGGCGGAGAGACCGGTTCACCGGATGTGTCAGGCGATGAGGATGAGGTACAATCGTCATGAATGGAGGAGCGAGAGTGGAGCGAGGACGGTTATTTCAGCGGCGGCGGACCTGCCGGTTTTGCCAGGAGAAATCGCCGATCGACTATAAGGATGTCGGTCTGCTGAGGAACTTTCTCACGGAACGGGGCCGGATCGTCCCGCGCAGGATTTCCGGAAACTGCATGCGGCACCAGCGGGTGCTAACGGTCGCTATCAAGCGCGCCCGGACGATCGCGATGTTGGCCTTCTCCGAGGAACGATAAAGCGTTGGCGTTGCATCAAACGGTTGGTTTGACTTATCAGGGGGTTCCGTATATACAAACTGAGTCCCCGTCGAGCGCGGTGGTCTCGATGCCCTTGCCCAGTCCACATCTCACCGAGATCCCGGATGAGGGGCTCAGCTTGGTGTGCGAGGTCCAGCCGGATGAACTAGCATTGGGGCCGGACGATGGTCGGTCCCGAGGTGAGCTGTCGCTGTCGGTGGAGCTAGCCAAGACCGGCAAGGGCGCCAGCGCAACCGGTGTCCTGAGCGGTATCTTTCTGCGGGAGTGCGTTCGGTGTCTAAAGGAGTACGAGGATCCGGTGAGGATTCCATTCGCAGCCGAATATCGCCGCCAAGAGGGAGCGATGCGCGGCCTTCCGAAGTCGTTCGCGAAGTCGTGCGACGGAGAGACGCAGGAGCTGGAGGAATTAGGTGACGAGGTCTACCCGTTTGACGGAGACCGACTGGAGTTGGCCGGGATGCTGCGAGAGCAGGTTATCCTGGCTACGCCGATGCAGCCGCTGTGTCGCGAGGACTGTCCGGGGCTGTGCCCGGTCTGCGGGCAGGATCTTAACGAGCGTCAATGCGGCTGTCCGGGTGAGCGCCGGGATTCCCCCTTTGCGATTCTGCACCGCAAAATAGAGGCAAGGGGCAAGGGGCTAAAGGGGCGATAGGCAAGGGGCAAGAAATTCAGGCCCATCGCCTCTGGCTTGGTGGCCGCTCGCCATTTTCTTCGATGAGGACCAACGATGGCGAATCCAAAACATAAAATCTCCAGGTCCCGACGAGACAAGCGGAGGACGCACAAGAAAATCACGCCTCCGAGCTTTTCGGTCTGTCCGCAGTGTCATGAACCCAAACTCCCGCATTACACCTGCCTCAATTGCGGCACCTACAACGGCATTGCGGTCATCGCAGTCGAAGAAGCCTGAGCTCATCCTCAATCGTTCGTGGCCTTCGTGCCTACACAGCATCCGATGAAGATTGCCGTTGATGCGATGGGCGGGGATTACGGTCCGGCCCCGACCGTCGAGGGCGCCGTGCAGGCGGCCAACGAACTGGGTATCGAGGTCACCCTGGTTGGGGACGAATCCCAGATCAGGGATCAGTTGCGACGACTCAGGTGCTCCGATCCGCGCCTCACCATTCGACACGCCTCCCAAACGGTGGACATGCACGAATCCCCCGCCTTGGTCGCCCGTAAGAAACGGGACTCCTCCGTCTGGGTGGCGACCGAGCTGGTCAAGGCCGGCGAGGTAAGCGCGGTGGTGAGCGCGGGCAACACGGGGGCCAGCATGGTGGCGGCCTTTTTCATCCTGGGTGTGCTCAAAGGGGTCGAGCGGCCGGCCATTGCGGCCACCCTTCCCACCCTTACCGGAACCGCGGTGATGCTGGATGTGGGCGCCACCGTGGACTGCACGGCCCAACACATCGAGCAATTCGCTATTATGGGGAATGAATACGGAAGGCACGTGTTCGGGAAGCCGAACCCCCGGATCGGGCTTCTCAGCATCGGAGAAGAGGACACGAAGGGAAACGAAGTCACCAAAGAGGCCTTCAAGCTCCTCAAAGCCAGCCCGATCAATTTCATCGGCAATGTGGAGGGTCGGGACGTGTACAGCGGCGCGGCCGATGTCATCGTCTGCGACGGGTTCATCGGGAACGTGGCGCTGAAGATCTCCGAGGGACTGGCCGACGCCATCAAGAAGATCTTGATGAAGGAGATTGCCGGTTCCTTCCTGGGACGGTTGTCGTATCCGTTTCTGGCCGCCCCGCTGCTGCGCTTGCGCCGCCGGATGGACTACGCGGAGTTCGGAGGCGCTCCTCTCCTGGGCGTGAACGGAATCTGCATGATCTGTCACGGACACTCATCCCCCAAGGCCATCAAGAACGCCATCCGACGCGCCAAGGGGCTCGCCGAGAGCCGCCTCAACGAACTGATCCAACGTGACATCGAAGAGAGTCTGGCGCAACACCAACAAGCCGACAAGGGAGAGGCGCCGGAATGAGAGCCCGAATCGCGGGGACCGGGTCCTATGTTCCGGAGCGTGTCCTCACCAATGCCGACCTCGAGCGGATGGTGGCGACCTCGGACGCCTGGATTGTCGAACGAACCGGGATTCGCGAGCGCCGGATCGCGGCGCCGGGCGAGGCCTGCTCCGATCTGGGGACGAAGGCGGCCGAACGCGCCTTGGCGGCGGCCGGAGTGGCCGCGGCCGATCTCGATCTGATTCTGGTGGCGACCTGCACCGGCGACTCGCCGCTCCCGTCCACCGCCTGTCTCATCCAGCAGCGGCTTGGCGCCGTTCGCGCGGCCGCCTGCGACCTTTCGGCGGCCTGCTGCGGGTTCGTGTATGCCTTGGCGGTTGGCGACGCCTACGTCAAGACCGGCTTCCGGCACGTGTTGATCGTCGGCGCCGAAGTGATGTCGATGATTACGGATTGGACGGACCGCGGCACCTGCATCCTGTTCGGGGACGGGGCGGGCGCCGTGGTGCTGAGCCCCAGCGAGGGGGAGCGCGGGATCCTCTCCTCGCATTTGCATTCCGATGGGAACCTCTGGGACCTGATCTGCGTTCCGGGCGGCGGATCGCGGATGCCCCCGTCCGAGAAGATGCTGGCCGAGGGGCTTCAGTACATCAAGATGAAAGGCAATGAGACCTTTAAGGTGGCGGTCAAAACACTGGAAGAAGCGGCTCGGGAGGCGTTGTCCGCCAACCATCTGTCGGTGGATGATCTCGACCTATATGTGCCGCACCAAGCGAATGTCCGGATCATCAAAGCGGTGGCAGGGCGGCTGGGGTTGCCGATGGAGAAAGTGGTCCTCAACATGGATCGGTACGGCAATACCTCCGCGGCCTCCATCCCGCTCGCGCTGGATGAGGCGGTCAGGGAGGGTCGGCTGAAGGATGGAAGCCTGGTGATGATTGAGGCGTTCGGGAGCGGGTTAACCTGGGCGTCGGCGGTGATCCGCTGGTAG
>CAYJUP010000199.1:0-4171 GCA_964373365.1 uncultured Nitrospiraceae bacterium | reverse complement strand
AAATACCAGGATTAAAGGGGCCCAGGCTCCGGCCGATTCGGTCTGGATACGTCACGCCACCAGCAGGTTCTTCAAAGTAATAATCCCAGAAAATGCCGGGATACTGATCGTCAACATCCCAAATCCCGGCACTGTCTTTGCCGAGGTCCTTCTGCCATTCCGCATTCCAGCGCCAGATGTTGACCGTCCCGCCGGACTGGCCCATGCACTGGAAGGGGGGAGCGCCTGATATGTTGACCGGGAACTGGAGGGCGGCCTGATCGCGGAAGTCCTGCGGCCCGATGGTGGTATTGTTCAAAGTCTGATCCATCCAGTCCAGCCGGAAGCCAAGCTCCTTCCCGTTCGTGACCGCCTTGACAAAGACGGACTTCACGGAAATGTTCGGATGCATCGGCGTGGTGATCGTTTGCCCGCTCAGCGGCACCACGACACCCGGCACACCTTCCCAGATGGGGTTGGCGCCGTCCATCGGGATCGGCCCCTTGATCGCCTTCACCGGAATGGTGACCGGCTGGCTGACCGCAAGCGGCACCTGCCCTATCGTCAATATAACGCCGACTGCCAGAGCAGAGAGAAGAATGCCAAACACCAGTCCTCTGTTGCGTGTCTGCACCACTCTCATATGAATATACCCTCCTCTCATTGAAAGATTAAAGACTGCTCGCATCACTCCCGACTTATGACCCGACTTTCGCAGGTGAGATGATGATGTCCACAACCACTACGCGGTTCCAACAGGCCCCGACTCATCTTCATCTTTGTCTTTCTCTTTATGATCCATGAATGATTGCGCACCCACTTCATTCAGAAGCATGCTCAACTCGTTGCCCTTATCCTGTGCGCCGCATTCGTACGTCTGTCCCTCCGGAGCATTGAATGTCGCCGGGCGGTAGTCAGTCTCCGAATAAGGCTGGGGGTTTACCCCCAGGCAGGCTGCGTCGAAATCCATCCAGTCCGACGTAAAGTCCGCCACGTACCGGAAAAAGCCGGAGTCCGCCTTTTTGACCAGCATTTTGGCAAAGAGAGGCACCCACCGTCCGATATGGTCCTTGACGAATTTTTTCTGGGCATCAACCACGATCTGGGTCTTCTCGGCCCCGTCATGGCAACGAGCATATGATTCCTTATAGGCGAGAAAATGCATGAACTCCAGCTCCACGCTCAGATGGTCCATGCGCTCGTGAATGTCCTGCGACAGCTCCACGCCAAAGGCTTTGTAGAACCCGGCAATATCGCCCATGACGTGGGCTTGGCCAAAGACGTGATCGTTTCCGAAGAGGGTCTCGTAGGGGGGACAGTCCAACGTGATGGTATTACTAAACACCCGTCGGTGGTCGGCCTGGAGATCGGTCAACTGCCAGTTGGCACATTCGGTGGATACCCATCCGTCGATCTGATCCAAGTATTTCGACAGTGCGGCCAGTTTTGACTTCGCACGCTCTCCGCCGATCCCATCGAGGGCTGCACTGAGACTGGCGAGCGCAGAGCGCCCATCTTCTACGAACTCCCCGCTCTGCAGATAATCCAAAAATTCATCGTCCTCTGGGTACAACATGCTCCAGGAGATCAGGAGGTAGAGCTTGCTTCGTCCTAATGCTCGCTCAACCGCTGGCGAATCCTTCAGAGCCCCGGCGCTAGGAGTGATGGTAACAGGGTCCACCCTTCTCCTCTCGCTCTCCTTGGTACTCATTCCCTCCCCTCCTTCGGCTCGACGCTCGACACGGGCACACGTCGAACTTTGGGCGCAGGTTCGCGTATCATAGGCAATGCATTATGGGAAGTCAAGCCCGATCTGACCCGCCCTCAAGTGTCTGATTTTACTGCCCAACCAGTCCAGCTTTACTCTGCCTTTGTGGCGGTGACTTTTCCTCTTCCGGAGAGGGTGAACCCTTAGCCGCTTTCACCCGCAGCGAGAAACCGAGCGGGGGACACCGTGATCGCTATTGTATCGTTGACCGTCTTACAGGTTTGCTCACAAATGCCACACCCCACACAGCGATCGCCCGAGACCACCACACGGAATGCCTCGAAATCCATCGCCAGCGCGTCCGTCGGACACCGCGACACACAGGCATTGCAGCCCTGCCCAGCAGTACAGTTTCGATTCGACACCACGGCGGTCCCCATCTTGACCTGTGCTCGGCCGTCGACAGGAAGTAGCGCTTCGGTCCCGCAGGCCGCAATGCACGGAAAATCTTCGCACAGGTAACAGGGGATGTCGTCCGGAAAAATCACCGGAGAGCCATCTCGCTGATCAAGCTTGATGCTCCCGTACGGGCAGGCTGTTACGCAATCGCCGCAGCGCGTGCACCGGCCGAGAAAGAGCGACTCCGGAACCGCGCCGGGGGGCCGCAGCCAGTCGTGTCTGGCTGGCGGCCGGGGTTTCTCCGACGGCGCGTCTCGATGTTTCACAAGTTCATGAGCGGTCTTTGCCAGCGAAAGAACGGATTCTTTCATGAAGCGTCGCCGGCCGTATTGCGGGTCAGTGGCCATACTCTTATCCCAGACTACATGACTCCATCCGCACGAAGCTTGTAGACTTCGACGCATCGGTCGCAGGCGCCGAACTCCGTCTCCCACCCAGGATGATTTTCCCGAATAAAGTCGAGCACGTGTTTCTCCAGCTTATGTTTGAGATCTTCCACCCATGTGTAGGTTGGAAAACGGCAGAGGGGACAGGGGAACCCGGGCATCAGCATAATTGTGTTCTGGGTTTCTGGAACCTCCCCGCCTTCGACTTCCAGGGCTCTGTCCATGACCCGCATGGTATCCGAGGCCATCTCCACCAACTCGGCATGCGTCAGCGGCTCAGCTTGCCACAATCCCTCGAAGACGGACTTGAGCTGAGCAAGAGGAATTTTTCGATACCACGAACGGAATTCCTTGAACCGGTCCTCCCGGTTCAACATCGGTTCCTTTCCGGCCCGCATGAGCCGACTATCGATACTCAAGCACCACAGCACCCGATAGCGCTGCAAGATGAGTGTTTCCTCACCGGGGTTCTGCCCAACCTTGGTGTCCGGATCATAATTAAAGTTCGGATCAAGAATATCCGCGATGTGGGTCAGTTCATGGCGGCAGTAACGGGTGAGCGCCGGGTCATAAAAGCGACGCGGGATCAGCTTGATCCCAACACCTTTCAATCCTTTTTCCTCGAATTCCCTGGCCAGCTCATGCTCCACAGACCCCCATTTTCGAAGGATGTCGACGCCTTCCTGATCCTCCTTGAGGACGCCCTTGATCAACACGATACCGATATTCTCTTTGAGCGTCGGAAACTCGTCGAACGCATCCCGGAGGATGTCCGAAAATCCCCAGATGCCAAAGAGATACTGATACAATTTCTTGAACTCCGACTCACGATCGTCCAAAGAAAACTTCTCGTAGATCGGGTCGGCCAATTCGTGGAATTCTTTATAGTAGGTAGGGTCGCCTTCCCGTTCAGTCTTCTCCGCGAACGAATCAATCACTTCCTGAAGCAGGGCAGGCTGAAATCTGATTTCCATTAGGACTCTCTCCTGTCTCCTAAAGGAAGCGACCGGCATGTCCTGAACATACTTTTCATCGAGGACAATCCGTGGGTTCTACTTGGCCCTGGTGGCTTGACTTGTTTCCTTGGCTTCTCTTATGATTCGCAGAAGTCGGGGATTTCATTATAGTCACCGACACGGAGATTTGCAATCGCCGCGTGGGCAGACGTTCGTCTCTGCTCAGAACACTTAGGGAACTCCCGCGTATGGCTGATCCGCTCCCCTCCCAGTCTTTTACAGGCGTCCAACCTGGCCTCGCGCCCGAGGACGCGACACAGAGTCAGACGATTGACTTCCTCAACTATTGGAAGTCCGGCACCAGAGAGATCAAGACCTTTCGAGGTCACTCGCATGGAGTGTGGGCCGTCGCCTATGCGCCGGATGGGCTCACGCTCGCCAGCGGGGGCGTGGACCGGTTCGTGCGCCTCTGGGACATCGAAACGGGCCGTATGCTCAAATCGCTGCGTGGCCACACCCACGACATTCGCGCGATCACGTTCACGCCTGACGGGCAGACCCTGGCCACGGGAAGCGAGGACCGCACGATTCGCATGTGGAATCCTAAAACAGGTGAACCTACGAAGCTGCTGTTTACCCGTTATGACCATAACGTCACCAGCCTCTCGCTTTCGCCGAGATCG
>CAYJUP010000198.1:0-4185 GCA_964373365.1 uncultured Nitrospiraceae bacterium | reverse complement strand
AGATCTCTAGACAGGATGGACTCTACCGCATCAAGCGTGCCGAGGCAAGCCAGTGCCGGTTATCCCTGTTATAGCAACCAGAGCAGAGAATAGACTTCAGGCAGACCGCTCGCCAAGAGCGTCCAGTGATCGCCCTGGTCGGCTGAGGTGTAGATCTTGCCGTCCGTGGTGCCGGCGAAGAGGCGGGCAAAGGAGTTGGGCGGCCCGTGCGGATGACCCAGCAGGCAATAGACCATGCCTCTCTGCGGCGAGGGCAACCCGGTCGTGACCGTCTGCCAGGTCAGGCCCCGGTCTCGACTGCGGAAGATCATGGCGTCAGCCCCGCGCTCGCCACGGTCCCAGGAGGGCGGCGGCGCGGCAGCCGCCGCCACAAGCATCGTGTACGGAGGGGCTGGGTCGATCAGTAACGGAACCGTGTAGGACCGGGTGAAGCCTTGCTTGATATGCGACCAGTGGCGGCCTTGGTCCGTGCTTCGGTACAGACCATCCCCCGTCGTCGCGAACAGGAGATTGGGGTCTTCGGGGAATGGCCAGATCTTATGGATATCCCGATAGATTCCCTCATTCAGGCTGTCAAACGTTTTTCCATTGTCTTGGCTGGCGTACACGCCGCCTTCTTCGATCCCCACATACAGCGCCTCTGGTCCTTCGGTGCGAACCGCCAGGGCGCGGACATGGGCTTGCCGCGGCGGGAAGAAATGCCACTCGCTTTTATCTGGAACCCGCTGCAGCGCCTCCAACTCTCGCCAGGAGCGTCCGCCATCTTCAGTTGTCCAGACCGCAGCCGGTTCTAGCCCGCCGTAGAGGACGCCGGGTTTGGCTGGGTGCGCTAAGAAGGTATACAGCTGTGAGCCCTTCGGGGCTTCCCAAATTTTTGTCCACCGCCCTCCCCGGTCCTCACTGCGCCAGAGTTCCTGCTGATTGGCCGATGCGTACAGGATCGTGGGGTTGCCGGCATCCCGACCGACCGGATCAACCTCCGCTTTGTCGAAGGCAAGAGGTGTGGGCGAAGAGAGGGGTTCGGGCGCATCGGTTGGAAGAAAATAGAGCCCCCGCTCGGTGCCAACCAGCAAATGTTTCCGGCCCATTGGTTTCTGCATGATTAGCGAGACTGGAGTTGGTCTTGCCGACTATTTTACACTTCTTGATTGACGACGACAAAGCTGTCTTGATTTTAAATAGCGCCGCGTTCAGACTCTGCGATCGGATTCCGGGATCGTCGGGGAGGGCTCGTGGGGCCGTCAGCAGGAGAGATCGCCGCGGTGGTTCGGGAGATCGCCCCGGTCCTGACCAGCGGCTGGGTCCAGAAGGTGTTTCAGCCGACGCCGCGCGCGATTACGTTGGAGATTCGGGCCCCGGGACAGACGCTGTCCCTGTTCCTCTCGGCCAATCCTGAGACCGCCCGTCTGCACCTCCTCAGCCATCGCCATCCTAACCCTGCCACGCCCCCGCCATTCTGTCAGTTCCTGCGCGCCCACATCCAGGGTGCGCGTATCGAAGGGGTGGAGCAGATTGAAGGCGATCGCATCGTCCGAATCCGGATGACCGCGCGAGAGGGACCCTGCTCGTTTATCGCGGAGCTGACCGGCAGGGGCGCGGATCTCCTCCTGCTGGACTCGCAAGACAAGATCCTGGCGACTCTCAACACCCCCCGCGAGAAAGTTGGGAAGCCGTATCAGCCACCAATTTCACCGGTTCGCCCACAGACTCGTGCAGGGACCCGGACAAGTTCTGACGTTGACGTGAAGGTCTTCCCCTCGCCTGACGAAGACCATCCGTTTCCGATGTCCGCTGCCTTTGAACGTCGGTACCAGGCACGTGAGGAGGAATTCGATCGCGCGCGGCTGCGGCAAGCACGTCTGGCGGAGATCCGTAAGAGGATCAAGAAGGCCAGCCGCCGAGTCGAGGCGCTTCGGACCGATCTGGGCAAGGCAGCTCGATACCGTGACTACGCCCGCTACGGCGAGCTGCTGAAGGCCAATCTGGGCAAGATTCACAAGGGACAGGACCAACTCACCGTGGTGGACTATTTCGATCCCGACACGCCGGAGCTGGTCATCCCGTTGGACCCCTCGAAAAGCCCCAGGGGTAACATGGACGACTACTTCAAGAAGCATCGCAAGCATCTGGCCGCCGAACGCGAGAGCCGTCCCCGCCTCGCAGCCGTCGAACGGGAGCTCGAAGCTCTGAGAGCGGAACTCACCGCCATTCAGTGCGGGACATGGGAACCGCCAACGAGCAAGCAGGAAAAGGCGCAACAGGTCGTTCTCAACCGGAAAACGCCCATTCCCAAGTCGAAACCGACCCGTTCCGGTCCCTTCCGCCGGTTTGAGTCGGCTGACGGCCTGCCGATCTATGTAGGCCGGAATGCCCGTGAGAACGAGGAATTAACCTTCAAACTGGCCAAAAGCGATGACCTGTGGCTCCACGCCCACGGCACGCCGGGCTCACACGTGGTGGTGCGGTTGGAAAAAGGCGCCGACCCGCCGCCCGAGACGATCAAAGACGCCGCCACATTGGCGCTGCTTTACAGCGACTTGAAAAAGAGCGGCAAAGGCGAGGTGATTTACACGCGCCGCAAATGGGTCCGGAAAGTCAAAGGCCGGCCCCCCGGCACAGTCACCCTCACGCAGGAAAAGTCCGTCTTCGTGACGCTGGATCGAATGCGGCTTGACCGACTCAAAGACTCTACACTGGATCAGCCAGCTTAGTGCAGGGGAGACGTGGGAGGAGCGAGGAACGGCGGCGGCTGACAAGCAGCCGCCGCGATTTTGGGACTCGCAGCGGTTCGCGCAGGCAGGACCGGAGATTACTTCTTCTCCAACAGAACCGTATCATCGGCCGTGCCGCCCGCGGTCTGGATGTGCACCTTCATCACCCCCGGCTTGAGCCCCGCCGGCACTGTGACTTCGACCGTGGAGTCACTCACGAGCTTGTAATCCTTGAGGAGCGTGGAGCCAAAGGACACGTCCTTGAAGCATTCCTTTTTCCCAAACCCGCTCCCCTTGATCATGATCTTCATTCCCGGCTTGATGCGGTCCGGGGCGACTCCGGTGACCTTGGGATGCAGATTGGGATCGCAGGCTGGTGCGCTGGTGACCGCCTTGGGGGGAGCCGTTTCCGGCTTGACGGAAGTCCCTTTTTGGGGAGGCTCCTTTGGCGCTTTCTCAGCCGCCGAGACTTCTCCAGCACAGAGCAGGATGCCGATCAGCCCAGCGATGACCACTCCTGAGTAAGTGAATGTCTTCTTGCAGCTCCGACCGTTTATCATCGTACCCTCCTTCCTTCTCTCACTGAACTGCCAAGGAACTGACCCGCATCTTACGTTTGGCAGGTTTCATACCACTTCAGCCGCGCTCGGAACATGCACTGAGCTCTTAAAAAACTCAAGGTGTTAGAGTGATACGGTGCGGTTGGCCACAAGAAACAGGCGCCTAAAATTGCCGCCTTTTGTTCACGAGTGTACAGTTTTGAATACTCCGGCACGGTCACGCAAGAGAGCACAATCTTCGTGACACTGGACCGCGCCCGCCTGGATCGTCTCAAAGAATCGTTCCGCTAGCACGCGTGTCCGAGCACGACCACCACCACCACCCAGTCAGACGCGAGCAACGCCAGAAAACAGGGAATCGCGATCAGCAGCGAGACCGACACCCACCGCGGCATGGCGGCATTATCTCCCAATGAAACGGGAATCGGAACGAGCGGAACAGAAACAGCCACGCGCGAACATCCGGGCAGAAAAAAACGGGGGCTGCCGCCGGAACGACGGCAGCCCCCGCACTCGTCAACGGCTCGCGTTACCAGCGGTCCCGCTGACCGCCGCCGCGACCCTGGCCCCCACCACCGGAGCGAGGCTCCTGGGGCTTGGCTTCATTCACCGTCAACGTCCGCCCGTCCATCTGCGTCGCGTTGAGCGCGCTGATGGCGGCCTTGGCCTCTTCGGCCGTGGACATTTCCACGAAGCCGAAGCCCCGCGACTGCCCGGTGAACTTATCCGTGATCACCCGCGCCGACTCGACTGAGCCGTGCGCCTTAAAGAGATCACTCAACTGCTGCTCGGTCGCCGAATACGGCAACCCACCAACGTAAATCTTCGAACCCATGAGGGTCCCTCCTATTGGATTGTGATATTGTCTTGGACACGAGGAACGAAAGTGGAAGGGACGGGCCGAAGACGCGAAC
>CAYJUP010000197.1:0-4253 GCA_964373365.1 uncultured Nitrospiraceae bacterium | reverse complement strand
GTTCCTTAATGATACGACTCATCATCAACCAGGGCGTGATAGACCGACGTAGCCGTTGTCCACGCTTCAATCCGTTTGGTCGGCACACTTATAGGAAGGTGATCAGCCCCCTGTCATGAGGGGTCATCGTCGTTCATCCGGAGGCCCTCCTGATGCCCTCCCCTTGCGACCTGTGCTAGACTGCCTTGACGAACACCATCAGGATGCCATCACAGTATGCACACAACCCGGCACCATAGACTCCCCCTGTTGACAGGACTCCTCCTCGTTGCATCCGCCTGTTCGACCGGGCCAGAGCTGGACCTCACCCTGCATGAAACGGATCGCGGGGCCGTGTATTTGGAGCGGATTTCCGATCGATCGTTCCAAACCGCGCATCCCATTACGTTATCGGCAGATACGATGGCCCGGGTCCTTCGCGGCGTGGTCGTCAAGGAGGACCGAGGGTTCTTGGGAAACCTGGTCGCCGGCAAGCCGGAGGCCGTTCGAGCGTTTGGGGACGAGGACGTTGAGTACCTGGCGCCGCTCCTGGTCGAGGGGCTCACCAGAGCTGCGTCGGACCAGCAGGTTGGGTTTCGCGTCGTTCAAACGGGGGCGCCCGCGAAATCGACGAAGGGTTCGCTCTACGCCTACAGACGGTCACTGTATCTGACCTTGCCATGGCTACTCGCCGTGTCCCGGTACGGAGCCGGCGGGCCGACACGATCACCCACGATCCTCTTTATCCCGGAGTCGGCAAAACGGCCGGACAGTTATCGCGACGCGCGCTCAACTGACGCCACTCTGGTGATCGACTACGACGTGCTTGCCACAATGCCTGCCGCATCGGACATGCGACCGACTGCCGCTCAACCACCGACGCCTGCGAAGGGGGAACCCACTCAGCGAGATACCGATCTGGACGCGCTACGGAAGGAATTGGAGGACATCAAGAAGAAACTGGCGGAGCAAGAAGCGGAGCGGACCCGTTCCGCCCCCTCGTCCTCCCCGAAGACAACACCTCGATCGACTCCTTAGACCAACACGCCAGAGGCACCTGGTAGGCCAAACCTATCCTCGTTGTTTCTCAACCCGTTGGTCAAGTTCTCCAGCTAAGAGCACGGCCTCGGCTATCTCGCGCATCGACTTCAGCAAATCCATACTTTGCCGCTGAATGAGTTTGAAGGCCTCTTCTTCAGTCAGCTTCTTCGAGCGCATCAGGTAGCCCTTGGCCCGCTCCATGAGCTTCCGAACCGCCAGCGCTTCCTGCATCTCAAAGGACTTCTCGACCAGGGCCGTATGCTCGATGGCGATGGCGGCCTGATTTGCGATGGCCTGGAGCAACTTGACCTCTTCGCTGGTAAACACGTGCGGAACGGACGTATAACTATTGATCACGCCCATCGCCTTCTCCCGCACCATCATCGGGACCGAGACCAATGAGCACAGCCCTTCCTGCTTGGCCATATCCCGATACATATAGTCTCGATCTGTGGTGACGTCGGCCACGATAATCGGTCGACGGTCTTTCACAGCACGGCCACTGATACTCTGCCCAATTTCAAGTTTCATGCAGATCTCCCGGGGTCAGACACGAAACGGCCGCTGCGTAGACGCCGGATTGATACAACACACCCCCGATGCAGATGGAGGACTTCGCGGTCACGTGCCCGCTCGTCCCGGATGGGTGATAGGACTTTGCTTTTGAGGGGGGCGGCCCCAGCACGCTAAGGAAGCCCCTCAGGGGGCCTTTCTCAGGGGGCCTTTCCTTACCTCTTTCCCAGGCCCCAGTCAAGATGCTCATGGCCGACTCATGGCTGAGCAGCCTTTTCCAGAGGCCTAGGGGAGGTGAAGGCGGCTTTTTGGCCGCGACCTGCCCTGCCGTGATCAGGGGCTTGAACACGGTGCTTGAAGGACACGAGGAAAAAACCGGCTAGGCCACCGCGCTGTCAGGCGGGGCATGACTGGGGAACGGCCACAGCCTCAGGTGGGAGAGGATCTTCTCGATGACCTCGCGTTGGTCAATAAAGGCGATGATGCGCATCGCGGTGTCCTCCATAGCATGACTCACTAAACGGGGTGGCGTAGTCGTGAGCGAACTTTACCGGAGGAGCTGGGCACCACCTTTTCATACGCCTATCCAACGCCTCGGGTGGAAGAGGTGGGCACAGCGGTCCCGCACTGCAGGAGTCACTCTCGAAGGGGTGGCCTGGCTGATCCCCTATTGCGCGCGTCATCACCCGTTGCATGGGTGAGGAGCAACGGGTACCCGGCACTTTCCGAAGTGCGCGATGCGCGAGCACGGGGGATTAGCCTGGCCGCCCCGGTCCTTCCACCCTTCGCCAGCTGAGGCCTCATCCCTCGCCTTGACTGCCCAATGACCCACTGTTAGAGTACCACCACCCCGCTATGACGCCGCAAGCCCCGACACACGACGGTCCGCTGCGCGCCGACCCGACATCCACCGGCTCGTCCGCGAGTCCCCCGCACAAGCCCGCGCAGGCAATCCAGCCCACGCCGTTCCTGTGCCGCCGCTCGGTCCGGTTGAGCATCTATGCGCTGCTGACGCTCATCCTGCTCCTGATGCTGGGCTGGCGGTTCCTGCCGGGTCTGCTGGATCCTACCTTCGAGAAGCACATTCAGAGCAAGCGTGCGATGGTGGGGATGACGCGCGAGCAGGTCCTCAAAGCCTGGGGATCCCCATACACGATGAACGTGAGCTATACCAAGAATGGAATCCGGCGCGAGGAATGGATCTTCGAGGACTGGGTGAACTCGGCCACGGTGAAACACCGGTATCTCTACTTCGAAGAGGGCATCCTGGTCGGCGGCTGGTATTATTAAGCCTCAGCCGGCTTCATCGACTCGTTTCTCCTTGGTGAGTCCTCCGAGCAACGTCTGTGCCCGCCCAACGTCCGATTCGTCCACCATCACCACGCGTGTGTTGAACGGCAGGGCTACGCCGGGGTACAGACTGCCGAAGTGCTCGTTCTGGACGAAATACATGATGCCGCTCCCCTCCAACAGGCTTTTGATGAGGGCGAGCTGGCCCTCATCGTACAGCTCGACCAGTTTCACCAATCCCATGAGACACCTGTTCTCGACCTAGTCGTGGCTGGACGTACTGCTCAGTTGTCGATCAAGCTCTACAAAGAAGGCACGAATGTTGCGGGCGTTCTGGCCGAAGTCTCCACGCCCCACCCGAGAAGCCGATTTGACCTCAACAACAGACAACTCCCCGCGGGCTATTACGCGAACCTCGACATCATCCACAAAACGGAAAACGAGAGTCCTGGCTTCGGTTCGAATCTCGCCGGTCTCCGGCCGATACGACACCAGTGACCAGCGGGGCAGCCGATGCACGGCATGGAGCGCCGCGTCGAATACCCGGTCCGGACTCATCCGATACGCACGGGGCGTGATGTCAGGATATTCCGGAGTCCGCCCGGTCTCCACCACGTTGATCAGCGGCCAGGCTCGAAGCGCAAACACGGCGACGACTAAGGCGACGACGCCCGCGACCACAGCCATCGTGATTTTCACCACGATTCCCACTCTTGGATCGTGGGGTATCCCGCCCCTGAGGCCTTACGCGATGACTCTATTCTAAGGAGTACCCGGCCCGACTGCAACGCTCATGGCTGCCGCATTGATTTTTCCGATTCCGACCCCTACACTGAGGGCGCACAATGATGATCCTCGGTAAGAGCCCGCAAGCCGCCGCTGGTGGCGGGAGTTAGCGACTGCGCAACGAAATGCAGGAGGCGCGGAAGATCGGGGAAAAGTTCAAGGTCTCAGGGAGTTTCGGTGATCTGGACGCGCCGCTCCTTCCCGGGGCCACCAGAGATGGTCAAGACCCGTTTCCACTCCCGTACCTGATAGATCGCCCACGCATTCGGTTGGCCCTTGTACAAGGCATCGGGGTCTTCGCCGGAGGCGTTCAGGTAAATCGGCTCCGTGAACCCTTCGTCAAGAACATAGTCCAGAAGACAATCGGTTGTAAAACCCTTCCCGCGCAGTGAGACCTCCGCCAAGAGATTCAGGATGTCGTCTGGTTTCTGAATGGTGATCGGATCCATGAGACAAACGCCTGACAAACGGGGTGACATTCTAGCGGCCAGGGTATGGGAAAGCAAGACGGCGAGACGAGCGCGACGGGCGTCAATCTTCGACACGGGGCACGCGTGAGGAAACTTTCGACCGCCCAGTTCCGCGAACGGCTGCTCGACATCATGGATCGCAAACACCACTGGGCATGGCCGCACTTCAGCGGA
>CAYJUP010000196.1:0-4276 GCA_964373365.1 uncultured Nitrospiraceae bacterium | reverse complement strand
ATCTCAGCCTCATGTGATTCTGTACCACATTAATGTAGTACAAAACTTTCTGGGCGGCAAGAGGGAAAAGGAGCAGGACTGCCTGAGTACGAGCCAACCAATGGACTGGGACTTATTCAGGCCGGTCGCCTAGGACAATGTGGGTGGGCATGATCTCGCCGGTCGTGGTTGTGAGGAGGCCCCAGCCCGCGAGGGAGCAGCACAAGACGTATAAAATGACAGCGGAGTAGCGGGACAGCCGACAATAACCCCCGTGTCTGGTTCTTGACTTGGTTCTACTGGTTGATTAGACTAGTTGATTAGTGCTCCTTAATAAGGAGGTGCCCGATGGCCAGTAAAACAGCCGAGGTCAGCGCATTTGAGGCAAAAACCCGTCTCTCGGAATTACTACGGGAGACAGAGGCTGGGAGGTCCTTTGTCATCCGCAGGCGCGGTAAAGCTGTGGCCCGGTTAATACCTCCGGCGAAAGAGGCGCACACCTCGGACCTTCCACAGATCATCGCTTCTTTCCGTGAGATCCGCAAACGAGCCCCAGGTACGCTGAAGGTCCGTGAGTTGATTGAAGCAGGCCGTCGCTTCTGATGAACTGGATACTTGATTGTTCTCTGGCGCTCGCATGGGCGCTTCCCGACGAAACGTCAAAGCGGGCGGAGCGATTCCTGGCTGAGATTGACCGAGAGACCGTTCTTTGGGTTCCAGCATTGTGGTGGTACGAACTATCCAACGCACTGATGATGGCGCAACGCCGACACAGATTGACCGAGTCCGACAGCGCACGCCTGGTTGAGTTGTACGGTTCGCTCCCCATTCAGACCGACGCACACTTGAACGCTGATGCTGTGTGGCGTTTTCATGCCCTTGCGAAACAGTACACTTTGTCCGCTTATGATGCCGCGTACCTGGAGCTGGCTCAGCGCAGGGGCATGGGGCTCGCGACTCTGGATCGGCATCTCATCCTCGCGGCGCGCAAGGCCGGCGTCGAGGTCGCCCACCTTTAAGGGACGCCTGTTCCATTCATACACGAAATCGCTTCCCAGCCGGAATCGCCCGGCCTGCCACGACGAAGGTCCCTGCCTTTCATCAAGCGAGCTTATGAGATTCATCTTGGTCGACCCAGCACCTCAGGTGTTAGTCAGCCCGGTCATCCAGCACAATGTGAGTTGGGGTGATCGCGCCGTTGGCAATGGTGAGGAGGCCCAGGCCGCGGGGCAGTTTGAAGCGCTTCGGGCCGGCTGAGCCAGGATTAAAGAGCAGGGTGGCCCCGAGCCAGTCGGCTTTGGGCTGATGCGTGTGGCCGAAGACGCAGACGTCCGGCCGTTCCCGCTCAAGAAACGTCCGCCCCTCCGTCGTTAGCTTGCCGCCTTCATACAGAATGTGCCGGATCGCTATCCTTCGCCCGCCCAGTTCGATGATGGTCTCAGGCTGAAAGCCGCTCCGCGCGTAGCCGTCCACGTTGCCTGAAACCGCCGTTACCGGCGCCAGCGTCTCGAGTTGCTTGACGACGGACCGATCCCCAATGTCTCCCGCATGCAGGATATGGTTGACGCCTTGAAAGTGGCGCAGGATGGCGCGGTCAAACAGCCCGTGCGTGTCCGCGATCACCCCGATGCGCACTTGAGCAGCCGTTCTGTTCATGGCTCCCGGCTTCTACCGTAGCGAAGAAGGAAAGGATCCGCCACATATCCTAATCCGATTGTGGATAGACGACACACCTGCCGAACTGGATAAAGTCCTGATCGAAGGCAAACGCTGCGCGTATGCCAAGTCTTTGCATAAGGACAAAGCTGGTGCAGTCGACAAAGCTGAACCGTTTGTCACGATACCGCATGAAAGTGTCCCATGCTTTCCGCTCGTCGGTGGCCGTCACGCGAATAAGCGGAGTGACCGTTTCATCGAACAACCGCCGTCCAACCTTCACTGCCTGTTCGTAACCAAGACGCATCCTAATCAGCGTGATGGTTTCATGGACGACCATGTTGCTGGTGATGAGGAGTCGCTCATTGGTCTCAACAAAGCGAACAGCGAGACTATGAAACCGGTCGGTTTGATCAGCGAGGGCAAAGAAGGCGGACGTGTCAACGAAGATTGACGCACGAAGAAAACGGGCTGACGGTCTCACGGTTTCTCATGCAGATATTTGTCATGGTCCTTGCTTATGTCCGTGAAGCCGCTTGCTCCGATGCCCGCTATGGACAATAAAGATTTTTTCTGTCGGTTCAGTTGTCGCGATAATCCCTTGCTCCTAGAAAGAGGCGCAGGCTTTCGACGCTTTTGATTTACTTTCGAATTCATTACTTTCTCCTAGGTCATCCGGTGTTTCACTCTACCACTTAGCCCTCGCTGCAATCAATCAGATCCCCGCCTGGACTGCGCTCCACTCAAACGTGAACGGCTCCGGCTCCTGCGGAGAACGCAACGTGGCCTCGGCCTCAAGCCGCTCCGACTCACGCCGCTACCCATCCGTAAAACTTGTGACTTGGCTCTGGGCCTTCTTCCAGATACGCCATCTTGATCCTGCTCAGATAATCCTTTGGCAGTTCGTTCCGTTTCGCTCCCACCTTGACCCCGAACACCCGCGCGGCGTTCAGCCCGAAAATCTGCGCCTTGATCTCGCGAGTGAGCGGACGGTAGCCGTGTTTTTCGATCAGAGCATCCGGAATCTGGAACCGCCGAAACGCCTCGATCTGCCACTGCGGCGTGCCGTACCAGATCGAGTCGGTACCCCAGAGCACGTGGTCCGTTCCGAAGGCCCCGATGATCTCGCCGAGCAGGTGTGCACAGATCGCGGGGTGCGTGGTGACCAGTTGCGCGAAGGTCGAACCCAGCTCCATGTAGATGTTGCCGATCCCTGGCTCCGCCCGCTTCATTCGGCAGAACTCGCTGGTCCAGGGAATCTCTCCGGTCCGGGCGAAGATCTCCTCAATGGAGGCGGCGCTCCGGAGCCCCGAGTGGTAGACCAGGAAATTGATGTCTGGAAAATCTTTCGCCGCCTTGATCAGGTCACGCGGATGGTTGTAGTCCGCCACCGGCCCCAAGGGCAGCCCTTTGTGCACGCAGACTCGCGGCACGCCGAGCGCCCGAGCTTTCTCCAGCATCGGGTAGGCCACCTTCTCATCGTCCATCCACCAGCCGTGCTCGCCCCCCTTCGGCGGCGAGCCCGTATAGCATTTCCAGGCATCCACCTTCAGCGCGCCGGCCTGCATCTCCATGAAGTCCAGGTCGGCCCGGCCCAGTTGCGGCGTGGCCAGGCCGTGCGCCAGCATCCTCTGCGAGCCGGTCACGCGGTTGATCTCGTCCCGGATGTGGGCCATCTCCCTGGGGGGAACCACCGCCTCCTGTGGATACGGACCGGGGGGCGAGCTGATCAGCCCCAGCGCGGTCTCGCTGTCCAGGAACACCTCTTTGATGAAATTCTCCCATGCAAGGTCTACCAAGGTCCCACGGTCGGTCGCCAGCTTGGGATTCACACCCATTTCGCGCGCGCGTCGGCGCAGTGATACCAGCGCCTCTTTCGTGACGGCTCCCTTGCGGCTCGCTTCGGCGCCCGTCGGATCGTAGCCGGTGCTGACATAGTGCGTCTGTACGTCGAAAATAAAAAAGGGCTCGCTGCTCCGCTCGGCGAACGCCGCCGCGTCCACCATCTCCACGTCCAGTACGTCGAAGAACCTCCCGAAGACCGCATTCATGGTCAGCAGGGCCGCCGCCATTCCGCCGGTGGTTTTCAGGAAATCCCGCCGGCTCAGTCCCAGCCTCCGGCCGGCAGACTCCCCGACCGTGTCGATCAGGCGCTCGACTGTCGCCTGCGCCGACGTTTGGGCCGGCGGGAGAAACTCCTCGTTCGAGACGATGCGGGTCGGCATCGGCGAACGCGTGATCATGCCCTTCCGCATCCAGGGTTTGACCGCGAAGCGATGCCGGTTGATCATGACCGAAACCACTGAGCGTGAGAGGCCATGATTCTGTGGAAACCGCCGTCGCGTGTCAAGCCGTTCTCGCTCGCAGTCCCCCGCGAGCAGCCCGGAGCTGAATGCGACTGTGGAGCGCTGATCGCCGGCATAGGCGGGTCAGAGGAGGAAGTTGACAAACTCAAAGTCTGCGGAGCATGCTTCAGATCGGTTCACGCAAGGAGGGCAAGCCAGGCCGGCTTGAGAAGGCATTTTTGTTCCTTCCGGGTTCCCTCGTTCCACCACCCTGCCCTCACGAAAGGAGTACATGCCATGAAACCCTCAATGGTCGCATTCACCGTGATCGTCATCGGAGGGCTCATCGCCTCGCT
>CAYJUP010000195.1:0-4277 GCA_964373365.1 uncultured Nitrospiraceae bacterium | reverse complement strand
CGACCGGGATCCGTTCCATTGCGCGGGAAAGCCGCTCGCTCACCAACTGTCTCGCACGATAGACGTCCGTGTGGTCCTCGAAGATCGCCGTGACAGCCGACAGCCCATAGCGCGACACAGACCGGAGCTCGCGTAGGGCAGGCAATCCGCTCAGGGAAGCTTCGATCGGAAACGTCACGAACTGTTCGACCTCGATCGGGCCCAAGGCCGGCGAGCGCGTCAGAATCTGGACCTGTACCGGCGTCAAATCCGGCATGGCGTCGATGGTCAGATGTGTCAGCGACCACAGGCCTCCCACCACCACCAAGAGGATGGCGACGAAGGTAAAAAATCGATACTGGAGTGAGAGGCGCAACAGCCTATCCATGCTTAGCCTCCCTCTCCCGACTCGATGTGCTCTTTGAGCAGCACGGTCTTGAGGTCGAGCACACCGTCGGTGACGACCCGTTCGCCCTCCGTCAGGCCCTTCCGCACTTCGACCCAACCCCCACCTTCCCGGCCGATTTCGATAGGGACGAAGGCATAGCCGGTCTCTCGCTGAACGAAGACGCCGCGGACGTTGTCCACCATCGTCACCGCGGGAACGGGCACCGCCAATGACGGAGAACCGACGATGGTCAACTTGACATCCACGTATTCTCTTGGCTTCAGACGTCGCTGCTGGTTCGAGACTTCGAACCGGACCCGGATCGTGCGGGTGGTCTCATCTGCCACTGGCGCGAGATAGGTGAGCGGAGCGGTGATCGGCTCGCCGCCTTTGGGCACGATCGTCCCCACGTCTCCCTCCTTGAACTTTCGGGCCTGCTCGATCGGCAGATTCGCGAAGACCCAGACCCGACTCGTGTCCACGACTTCGAAAAGTTCGCTCCCAGGCGAGACTCCCTGCCCACGCACCACATTCTGTGCGATGACCGTCCCGGCAATGGGAGAGGTGAGGGTGTAGCGATGGCTCTCCTCGTGGCTGCCCTGCTCCAGTTCACGAAGCTCGCTCTGTGCTAATCCCATGTTCAGCAGCTTCTCGCGGATGTGCTGAAATCGAACCTTGGTTTCCAAGTAGTGGCCTCGTTCCTCAACAAACCGACGTTCCGTGACGATCTCCTCAGCCTTCAGTTTTTCCGCCCGTCGGAAGGCGTTCTCCGCGACGTCAGCCTGAGCCTTGGCTACCAGGTATTCCTGTACTAATTCATCCAACTGAAGGCTGCCGATGGCGGCCAAGGGCTGGCCGCTACGGACGTGATCGCCGAGTTGCACGTGGATTTTCTCGACCTGACCTTCGATCCGCGAAGTGATCTTGGCTACCTGTTTGAGGTCCAGCGCCACTTCACCGGGAGCTGTGACCACGTCGGGGACCACGCGCGTAGTGAGCGCCTCCGTCCTGAGTCGGTCCCGCATGGCCGTCGGGGCCTGAATCGTCTTCACGGGTGAAGCACCCGACTTGGCAGTCGCTTTCGGCGCCGGTGCCGGCGGTTCGCTGCTACGGTCCCCGCAGGCCGTGACTAACACGAACAGTGCGAGCACGCACGGTCCGGTGTGTGCTGTCCATCTGGTTATCATGTCAGGCTCCTTCTGGATCGTCAGATCCCACCGACGGCACGTTCGAGCCGAGCGAGGGCAATCGAGAGATCCGCGCGCGCCTGGACGTACTCAATTAATGTCTGTCTGTACACGCGTTGCGAATCGAGCACGTCCAGGAGGCTGGCGGCCCCCTGCTGAAAACTGACACGTGCGACCCGCAGCGTCTGCTCCGCTTGCTTCAGCAAGCCCGTCTCGAAGACCTGGATCTGCTCGTTAGCGGTGCGGACGTCCTGGACATGCTGAGTAATAGCCTGGGTCAGTTCATTCTGCGCGCGTAACCGCTCGGCCTCTGCGCGATGTCTGGCGCCGAGCGCGGTCTCGATTTCTCCTTGGCGTCGGTACCAGAGCGGGAGGGGAACGCTGAGCCCAGCGGTGACCGCCTCATCTCCGGCCTCCCGATGATAGGTGCCCTGCACCGTGACGTTCGGAATCCTCGACTCGCGTTCGAGAATCGCGCTGAACTGCGCCTGTTCGACCAGCTTGGTGAGCCGTCGGAGGGTCGGATGTTGTTCCAACGCGCGGGCAGCCAGCGCATCGAGGTCGAGTTCCTGTTGGAGCGATTCGAAATCGCCCTGGATCGAGAACTGTTTGCCCAGCGCTCCCGCGGTCAACATGTCGAGCCGGGCTCGTGTCACAAGCAAAGCGTTCTGTGCGCGGGCCACTTCCTTCTTGGCCTTCTGCACCTCAACGGTCGCCTTCATGGTTTCGAATGGCGTGGCTTCGCCGGCAGCCACGCGAACTTTCACCGTCCGCAGGACCTCTTCGACCATCGTCAGGTTCTGGGTGGCCAACTCGGCATCCCGCTGGGCGAACAATAATTGATAAAAGGCGACCTTGACCTCAGCGATCACATTCAGCCGGGTCTCCTCCAGCGCCGCGCCGGCTCCCGCCACTCCTGCATCCGCCGCCTGCTGTCGGGCGCGGCGTTTCCCTTGCCACTCCAGCGGCTGCTCGACCGTCACCGTCCGCTCGAGGATCGAAGTCCCCGTGCTCGGATCTCGAATCGTGCCTCGGCCAGCCGACCCGGAAATCGAGGGGTTGGGATAGGCTCCAGCGGCTACCTGTTGGCCTCGACTTTGTCGCACATACCCCTGGGCTCCTGCCATGGTCGGATTGCGCTCTAGCGCGAGTCCGACCACTGTGTTTAATGTATAAGCGGAATTGGGCTCGCTGGCCTGAGTGCCTGTGCTCAGGCCCAGTAGCTGTAGTCCCGATAGCAAGAGCCCCATCCACGCCATGAGTCGACGAGACATTGGTTGCCTCCCTTCCTTCGCAGGCTATACGCTCGGACCATCCACGATAAGCCGGAGGGCTCACGGCGGAAGTGATCGCGATCTCCAGAGATGTGCTGCCAGAAATGAGGAAGGGAAAGCCCCTAACCTACATCTGGCGGTGATACGCCTGCGTTATTCGATAATCAAGAAACGCGAAAAGGGATCAGATGGATTGGGAGGGAGGAGCACGCAGAGGGAGTGCGGTGGAGAGAAACAGAATTGTGGGCGAGATGACGGGTTGCGACGAAGCAGAGGAAACGGCTCGTTGAGTCGGTTCGAGCCCAACTTCAGGTAAGCCAGCGACCGTGAGCCCCGGCTTCTCTACTGAGCGATCGTTCGGCTGGCCCAGCAGCGAGAACTCAATTTCTGGGTGAGTGAACGCATGACCGGAGTGACCACTGACCTGGAGGTGGTGATGGGCTGCTCCACGGCAGGTCTCATCGTGGACGCGAGCCGCGTACTCACACTCGAGATCTGGTGAGAAAACCGTATGGACCGTACCGCCGTGAACATGACCGGAATTCCCATGGCGATGGTCGGCCTCGGGATGAACGTGGACGAGCGGAACCGCGAGCATCCACAACGTCGTCCACGCCAGGATAACCCTACGCGGCCATGGTACATTCGTCAGCATGACATACACCTTACTTAATTGAATCATACGATAGCACTGAACAAAGTCAAGGTCAAACACCTTGGTTTAGCGAGCCACGATCATGCCGTATTGACGAATCTCAAAAGGCCAAGGACGCAGGCGTTTCGAGACTGTTGACACGGTATCTTGACAGAAATAGCTCACTTTGATACTAATGCATCCTCACTAGGATGACGAGTTTTAAATGAACCGGACCATGCGAAGAGTTGTTGCGGTCTGCTTGACCGTCTGCCTCCTGCTCCTCAGCGGGCTGGTGTATCCCCAGACGGTGGCGCACGCCGCGCACCACGCGCATCACCAGGCTGCCACCCACGCGACGGCTCTCTGTTCGTGGATGTGCGCGGCCGGCCAGGTCCTCGAAGGGGTCGCGGTTGTCTTCCAAGCTGAGAACGGCCCGATCGGGCTCGCTGGACTGCCTGTTTCACCGGAACCGTTCAGCGCCGTCCGTCCCACTTCGCCTTCTCGCAGCCCTCCCGTTTTCTCCATCTAACCACGCCGAAGCGGCTTGCAGCCTCAGCCGGTCAGCGGTCGCACATACTTGTGAGCGTCCGCTCCGTTTTATGAGTTAACGGCCGCGAGCCGGGGTTCAATACTGGTCACCCTATGCAGAGATGGAGAAGACATGAGCAGAAGATCCATTGCTCTCGCACTCAAACTGTTTATTGTGTCGAGCGTGTTTGTGTTCGGAATCTTTGTGGCGTCGCGTGCGCAGGCGGCCTGCGGCGCCGTGCAATGCTTTGTCGTGATCGGGTCCCAGCAACAGGTGCCACAAA
>CAYJUP010000194.1:0-4286 GCA_964373365.1 uncultured Nitrospiraceae bacterium | reverse complement strand
CAAGAAAGGGGGAAGCGTCAGCTACTACACGCTGCGCGAGAAGGCCCCGGCCATCTTCGCCCTGTACCGCTCCCCGAGATTCCTGGCGTTTTTGAGCCGGCTCACTGAGAGTCAGCTCCTGCTCTGCCCGGACGATGATCCCCATGCCTGCGCCCTGTATTTCTACACGGAGCCGGGCGACCATATCGGGTTTCACTACGACCATTCGTATTACAAAGGCAATCGCTATACGGTCCTGATCGGGCTCGTCGAGAGGTCCCAGTCCTGCCGGCTTGTCGCCCGGCTATACAAAGGCCAGCCGAGCCGGGAAATTCACGAAATGCGAATCCCAATGGGGCCGGGCTCGATGGTCGTCTTTAACGGAGACAAGCTCTGGCACACGGTCACTCCGCTTGAAGCGGGAGGAGAGCGTGTCATCCTCACGCTGCAATATGTCACGGACCAGCGCATGGGGCCGGTCAAGCAGCTCTTTTCAAACATGAAGGATGCCTTTGCGTACTTCGGACCGGCGGTCTTCCTGCGACGAAGGCCGTCGCATAAGCGAGGTTGACCTCGTCCTTCCATCCGCTTCGCGCCTTACCCTCTGACGTTCGTGGAGTAGCCCCATGCACCTCACCGTCAGAATACCGGAAACTGACGATGCCCCCTTGTCGGCCGCGATTCCGCTGGCCCGTCTGGCCCCCGCTTATGCTCTCCTTGGCGGTAGCGGCACGGAGAAGATCCACGTTGCGACCTTTGATGATCTGGAACAGTCGATTGACCAGGCAGTGCGCCTGGTCGACGCGGTCATCGGTCTTCCAAGTGTCCGGGTTTCGATCAATCACTGGCCTGTCGCGAACCTGACGAAGTTTTTAAGCACGCTCCTGTGTTATCGAGAGAGTCTCGGCGAGCGGGACAAAGCGGCGTACTGCGAGCGTCAAGCGGATAGAGTCGGCGAAGCTGCCGGGTGCCCTGTCTGGACCTGCCAGGCGCGCTGTCCGTTCATCTGTACCCGTTGCTTGCAAGTGGTCCGTCTGGAAGGCGCCCCACCGGTGACCGACCAGCTCAGAGCAATTGCGGTGTTGGCGGAAGTGGAGTGGTGCCCCAACCTGAAACTGCCGTCAGGCGTGAAGCGTGAGACGTAAGGTGTCCCTGCTTTCACGCCCCCGTTCCTCCTCTCACGCCGGGGACCCATTGCTCAGGCGGGTACCCGTTGCATTCCCGGAGCAACGGGTGCCCCACTCACCCCTCACCTGTGCCAGCTAGGCCGAATGCCCTACTCCCATACATGACGACAATCATGTCGCGGGCTGGAGCTGGTCAAGGATATGCGCCGCGGCCCACGTTACAGTGCCCCCATACTTCACTTGTTACGAAAGGGGGGCATGATGAACAACAGTGGAGGTCAAAGAAGCGGGAGGGTGGGGTTCCGAATCGTGGCGCTACTGACGGTGGCACTGGTGCTGGCACCTGTGTGGGTATGGGCGCAGGAAGAGAAGGGGAACGTGGTGTTCTTCAGGGGTGGCTTTGCCGGACTGACCAGCGATCGATCCGGAGAGGTTTTCACGGACGTGTTTGGCCTGGGCGGCCGACGCAACGATGGAAACACCGGCTATTACGTTGGCGGTGGACTGAACCTTCTTTTGACAAAAGATCTCTGGGGGATGATGAACAAGGTCTGGGCGGTCGGAGAGATCGGACTTGAGTTCAAGCGATTCAATTCGAAGAGCGTCACTGAAGCCGTGCCATCAACCTGCGGTGCGATCCCGGCTTTGACTCCGCCTTGCTCGATTAGAACCAACAAGGTTCAGGTCACGATGCTCACTATAGATATCGCCCCGAAGTTCAAGTTCATGGAGGGAGCCGGCTGAGGCCATGGATCATTCCCCTCGGGCTGGATTTCCACGTCATCAGCCCTCCGTCTGGCAATAGCAACTATCTGGATGTCGGCGTGCAGTTCGGGGCCGGCCTCGAGTACGCCATTTGGGGACCCTTCAACCTCGGAGTGGATGGACGCTATCACCTCACTGCAAACATGACCAATACGGTAAACAACTTCGGCACGATCGGAGCGTATCTGGGGATCGGGTTCTGACAAAGGACTGAACTTCACGTTCGCGCTGTGACAGGCGAAAGAGACACAGTGTGTGCCGTCGTGGCAATTGGCCCTCCCCGGCCGTTACGAGCAGCAGAGAACGAAGCCCGCGTTGTGTCTGACAGCGGACATTGTGTGGCTGGCGTCGTGTGGGGAGAGGTGATTAGTCTGCGGGCAGTCCGGAGATCTCCCGCGCCCTCGGTGGACCGGCCCAAAGATAACTAGTCGACGCCACCATAGACGCACGTTCTGGTCCGGGTACATCTAGTGGCTGCCGTCGCCTGGATCGGTGGGATGCTGTTCCTGTCTCTCGTTGTGGTTCCCGTGCTGAAGCGCGAGTCGTTTACGGCTGAGCGAGGGATTCTGTTCCGGGCGATCGGGCGGCGGTTTCGCCTGCTGGTCTGGGTCTCGGTCGTCGTGCTGTTGACGACAGGACCGCTGCTGCTGAGCCTGAGAGGCGAATCGCTACTTGAACCGGTCGGCTGGTCTGTGGTTCTGAGGATGAAACTACTGCTCGTCGCCATCCTGATCGGCCTGACGGCCGTCCACGATTTTTGGCTGGGACCTCGGGTGGGACGTCTGCTGTCCGTATCCCCCGGATCCCAGACGCTGGCCGAAAACCTGCAGATCCGTCTCTCTCCTTGGATCGCCCGCCTTGGACTCGTCCTCGCCCTCGGTGTTCTGCTCGCAGCCACGGCGCTTGTACGAACCTGAGGAGTGGCGTTCCGCCACAAACCGGGAATCAGCCGTGGAGTGAAAGGCAACAGCCGATTCGCCAGTATTCTGAAGAATGACACTGATCGGAGCGGAGCAATGGGCGTTGCGAAATACATCTAACTGGTTGTGAAGGAAGGATTCCTGAAAATCCGACCTGTGTCGGAAATGGCTGAAGGCGATGGATGAGACAAAAGAAAAATCATGGCACCGGTATTGCTCCATTCAGTGGCCGGTTCACGTGAAAGCCGTCACTGCCGGCTCGGGCAGGGGATGGCCTAACTAGAATTGGTAGTGCACCTTTTTAACCACAGGAGGAACGACATGAAGTTCGGAGCACATTCATTCAAAGCGTTGCTCGTGCCCATGGCGCTGGCTGCGGTTGCGCTGCCGAGCCTCGGAACAGACATCTCATCCATCGCGCAGGCCGCAGAACCCATGAAGATCGAAGTGACCATGACAAATAAGGAATTCAAGGTGAGCGGCCACACGCTCCCGGGAGAACTCACGGAGATCGTGATCCGCAATCAGGACACCATGACGCATGGGTTCACCTCTCCGTTGCTGAATGATGTTGGGGTCAAGGTGGAAGGCGAAGGTGTCGCACTCAAGGGGAAGGGCATCAACGCGTACCACATAGAGCCAGGGAAAGTGATGAGAATCTACTTCACCAAACACAGCAAGTCGGAGCCCGAGACCATGCGCTATGTGTTCTGGTGCGACCTGCACCCTGAGATGAAGGGAGAATTGTTCATCGTGGAGACCAAGGGCGAGATCGGCGGCGGATGACGGTGCCCTCTGCGGATGACGGTCATGGTCGTAGTTGACGGGTCGCGCGAGGCTCACGGGGCGACCCGTCAGTCTGTTCCACAAGATGGTTTCCTCACCTTCGCTATCCTTTTGAGGGACGTCGCGTTGGCGCAGGTGTGAACAATCGAGCGGGCCTCGTCGGACAAGTAGATGGAACTGTGCGAGCTATGGTAAGCGTCATTGAACTCCAAGAGTGGGCTCGGTGTACCTCAAGCCGTAAAGCACGGGCCTCATGGTTACGAGATCCTAAGAAAGCACAAGGAAGCCAACATGGAAGTCCGCAGCAAGACCTATACATACCGCACGACCGTTAGGTGGTCCGAGCGCAAGATGGGCGTCATCGCTTCCGCCGGCAAGCCCATCATTCAGGTGGCCACTCCTCCGGAGTTCAAAGGCCATGAGGGGATCTGGTCGCCGGAGGATCTGTTCGTGGCCTCAGTCAATGTCTGTGTGATGAGCACCTTTTTGGCTTTCGCCGAGCGGGCCGGCTTGGCGTTCACGGCCTATGAAAGTTCTGCCGAGGGGCGACTCGAATTAGTGGAGGGGAAATTTCAGTTCACAGCGTTCACCCTCAAGCCGCTGATTACGCTTCCCGCAGGGGGTGATGCCGCCAAGGCCAAAGAACTGATCGAGAAGGCAGAAGCGAACTGTCTTATTTCCAACTCTATGAAGGCACAGGTGACATTAG
>CAYJUP010000193.1:1536-4316 GCA_964373365.1 uncultured Nitrospiraceae bacterium | reverse complement strand
AGCCCAGTTAATTGTCTCTGGCTTTTGAGTCAAGAACCTGGTTCAAGAACCTGGAGCCTTGAGTCGATTTTTCTAAGGCCTTGGCGTATCCTTCTTCCTGGCTCAAAAATGAATGTTTTTGCTGATTACAGCCTGACGGTTGCCAGCCACCAGCCTAACTGCCATCACTTTCCAGGACTACACCGCGAAAGCCGGCATCTTGCCGGAACCACTACGGCACAGGCGGAGGCCAAAGAACCTGAAGAGGACAGATGGTTAAAAGGCGTCTTGGGCGCACCGGATGCCCACATATGGGCCCTTGTCGGAGGGAAAATAACTCTCCCGAGACGCGGATTTCAGGGCGATCGTGGGGTCGCCAAACGACCCGCCTCGGAGCACCTTCTGTTGTCCGCGTGCTGGCCCCTGCGGATTACTCTTTGGGCTCGTGGCGTAATACTTCTCGTCGTACCAGTCGGCCACCCACTCCGAGACACTCCCCGCCATGTCATAAATCCCGTAGGGACTCTTGCCCGCCTCGTAACTGCCCACCGGCCTGAGACTGTCACTATAGAAGTTGTGTGCAACGGTCTTATCGTAATTCGCCAGTTTGGAGGCAGGCTCTTCATTTCCCCACGGGTACGTTCGACCGTCTGCTCCTCGCGCCGCCTTCTCCCACTCAGCCTCGGTGGGCAGGCGCTTGCTGACCCAGCGACAGTAGGCATCCGCTGCCGTCCAGGTAACCCCCATCACCGGCCGATCACCGTCGTAAGGCAGGTTGACTTGCTCCCATAACATCGGCAAAGGCCTCGGTTGATCCTGCCCGGTTGCCTCCAAGAATTTCGCATAGCGCGCCGTCGTCACCTCGTACTGGTCTATATAGAATGCGTTGAGATACACCTCATGCGGCGGTTGGGTCTTGGACAGCCCGTCTTGGCTCCCCATCGTAAACGCCCCGTCAGAGATCCACACCATGGGGGCCCCGTACTTGCGGGCTTCCGCCTCCAACGCTCAGCGAGTTTCAGCCAGCGCAGGTGTGGTGAAGCTGATGGTAGCCAGCCCAGTCAGAAGCGTAATGGTCACAGCGACGTGTCGCATGACAGACCTCCACGTGACATATGTAGAAATTCAACACTCAATTCCTTGGGTCTCATCGTTCCTCGATGCCTCAGCTCCACATGCGATGGACCTCGCTTACATGCTCTACCCCGTGAGTCTTCTCGATCTCCCAGTGGACATCATGTGGAATCTCAACAATCTTCAGTTCCGCACAGTGACCGTTCGCCACAGCTCCTAGCTCCTCCACAACCTGCACAAGCTTCTGATCGTCTCGGGGGATGAGTACGCCACACATATTCAGGCTTGGCTCCTGAGGGGTCGCTCCGCTGGGCCAGTACGCACCGAGGTCGGGTTCTTGGAGCGCCTCGCGTTGGCCCAACTCTCGCAGCCGCAGAAACGCCATGTGACTGAGGCAAAACGCTCCGTAGCTCTTGTTAATGATGATCTTTCGCATTGGCCTGGTCTCCATCTCTGCCTCCTGACTGCATCGGTAGTCACCGCCTCCGGTGAAAATTCAGAGAGCTGCGACAAACCTGTCGTCAGTGAACATTCCGTGGAGCTGCTCAGTGACGTAGCAGCGGTAGTCAACTTTCTGCTTGCCCATTATGACAAGACCGTCATGATCCGTGACAATCAGAAGATCCTCCTCTGCGGCCAATTTCCGTTGGGGCGACCCCACATCAATACGATACTGAGTCCGTCCATCAGGATTCCGACGTGGGCCGGTAATGATCTCCGTCAGACCATCAATGAACCCTTCATGCCCCTCTTGACGGTGCCTGACCTTCGTCCCATCAGGAATGCTCACCCAATTCTTCCTTTCAGTATCCAACAGTCCAGGTTTGCCTTCGTTCATGATAGTGGTGCCTCCATGTAAGTGTTCGGAGTTGAGAAGTGTGCCCGCCTTTTCCCCTTTCGTGAGCTTTCCCAAGCAAGGATGAGTAGTTATCCTTCACGCGGATGCTTGATATACGCGTAAATGGTCACGCCTAAAATTGCCGCGGCATACACGACACTTGCACCACCCAAAGGATTTTGAGCGAACCAATGGAGAACTGTCTGCGCGCTTATCATGATTGGTCCACCTTTAGACTCCGGCTTCAGCGGCCGTTTATCTTCGTCACCAGACTGTTAAGCGGCACACGCAGCCATTGAAAATCTTCTCGTTGTTTGCTCTCTTCGCAGGCGATCTTTCAGGATTGCTGCGCATGCTAGGGGATACAAGAGGTCTGACTGAGGTGACGCTTCCCCCGTGGGTGGTCGCGTTCTATCACTGATGCGGACTCAGGTTCCCGAGATCTCCCGCTCCGCCTGGAGCCAGTCCCGAAGCGCCTGGCCATCTTGGCGGCCTCGCCACTGGTACAGTTCATAGGCCCAGTTGGCGATCCGCGCGTGAACAGCAACAGGCTTATGGGGCTCATCAGAACCTGGCTCGCTGTGGCGACCGAGGATCCCGGAAGACCAATTGTAGGCTTTCGCTTCCCTTTCCCGTATCACCGGAGATCCTTTGGGCTTCATGGTCTTTTCCCCTTGTTTGGCAGCCTGACGGTATCAATCCCGTCACCCATCGACATCACCCGTGCCCGCCCCGTTCGGCTCAAGCGATCGACTTCGAGAAAAACCTGGTTCCAGGTGAGCCCCGGTAAGCGACGCCCCAACTCATCGAGCTGACAACCAGGAGCACGTCGCACTGCTTCAAGGATCCGATCAGCAACGGTCCCTAGCTGTGACATGGCGATCCCTCT
>CAYJUP010000193.1:0-1436 GCA_964373365.1 uncultured Nitrospiraceae bacterium | reverse complement strand
CAACCAACAGTGGGGATCCTTCGTCCGTCGTGTCCCGAAACAGAACAGGCGTCAATCTCTAGACCCATTGCGCTTGGGGCCACCAGACCCCGCCGGCACGGTGCCATGTGGACGAGCTCGGTTCCGCCTCGGTTCCCGGTGGCATTTCCGATTGGCTTTGATGCCGGGGTCGGTGACCTCACCACACAGCAGGCATTGCCAGCCGGAGAAGCAGCGTGTCGAGCTTCCCGCATCCTCCAACCGGATGGTCACCATCAGACCCTGACAACGTGGGCAGCTCATCTGTTGACCTCCTTGGGCTGGATAGAGCTCACGGAGCCAGCACACCCTCCAGACATCCATAACCGGCATGTAGCAAATCCACGCAGCCAGGGACCCATCCATGTCCCGACACCGGCCTCTGATACATGAAAGGCCACGGTCCTGGTGTTCAGAACCAACGAATGCAGCGCTACAGAGAGACTCTGGCGTAGAAGCGGCGCGGAGACTGGGGAATCGGTCGCGCGAAGGAGGGATCAGGAAGCGCGATGGATAGGACAGTCAGCGTGGCTCAACACGTCATGCATGCACGCTACACCGAAAGGGGCAGTCCGGTCAATCTGTATTTAGTGGGTCTGTAATAGTTGAATGATTCTGGCAGGTTCTCATTGATCCGTGGTCGGAGCAGAACGAAGACCCCTTGAGGCTCGGCTCTGCGTTTCCCGAGGGATGGCCCACGGACACTCACCCACGGCGAAGCGACTGTGCTCATTGTGTGCTCAACTCCACCTCACTATCCTTAGCCAACCTCTAACCCCTCATCCGATTTTGATCATGCGTGTTTGAATCGCATTCCTACCCTTGAAAATCTGCGCGCCTTGTATCCGCGCTGGCCATGTGGCAGTTTAATTCGCCACTCACTACCACACAAAGGCATATTGACCTTGAGAGAGACTTTGGAAGTACGGACTGAACTACTGAGTTACGCATAAGTAATAGAAAGTCATGACCACGGGAGGGCAGACGCTCGGACGCACGACCATAGGAGCCGTTGAGATCCGCGCAGTCGCTGTATGGGTCGTTTGAGAAGTTGCCGAAGGTGGTCCAGGTCTTTTGGCACGGCATTGCAAATACCGCGTTTGAGTTGGCTCCAGACGAATTCATCCGGGTTAAGTTCCGGGGCGTAGCCAGGAAATCGCTCGGTATGCAGCCGCGGGTGGGTGGAGAGGAATCGCTTCATCGAAGCGGCCTTGTGGATCGGGGCGCTGTCCCACAGGAGGACGATGGGACCTCGCAGATGCCGAAGCAGGTGTTTAAGGAAGCCATGAACCTCGGCGGCCGTGATGTTGTCGGAATGGAATCGAAGGTAGAGGAGCACGCGATGCCGTTTGGGAGAGACGGCCAGGGCCGAGATGGCCGACAGCTTGGTCCAGCGGCCGGCGGTCCGAAGGATGGGC
>CAYJUP010000192.1:0-4330 GCA_964373365.1 uncultured Nitrospiraceae bacterium | reverse complement strand
ACCCTCCTTCGCCAAGGCTACGGAGGGTTACCCACCTCGCATTCATCCACGGGTTTACACCCGTGGCTTTCTGCGAAGGCGGGTAACACCCCCTCAACTCTAGAGGAGCAACTAGACCTGTCCCTGCGCTCACCGCGTTTGCCGCCGAGACCACCGTATCCTATCGGCGATCGAATGCGCCCTCGGCTTTCTCCGCCTGAGCGGGAAGAGCCTCGCCCTTATAGATCCAGGTCTTGACCCCGATCTGTCCCATGGTCGTGTGGGCTTCCGCAAACCCGTAATCGATGTACGCGCGGAGGGTGTGCAGCGGCACGCGTCCTTCACGATACCACTCGGTCCTCGCAATCTCGGCTCCTCCCAGACGCCCGGCGCACTTCACCTGAATGCCCTGCGCGCCAAGCCTGCGCGCCGCCGCCACGCTTCGCTTCATGGCCCGACGAAAGGCCACCCGTTTTTCGAGCTGCACGGCGATGTTCTCGCTCACGAGTTGCGCATCCAGTTCGGGTTTTCTGATCTCTTTCACGGTGATATACACCTGCGTGCCATATTGCTTTTCGAGGGTCGCTTTCAGCTTGTCGACTTCCGCGCCCTTGCGCCCGATGATGATGCCAGGCCGAGCGGTATGGATGATCACCCTGGTCTGATCACCCGATCGCTCGATCTCAACCCGGGAGATCCCGGCATGATAGAGTTTCTCTTTGACCATCTTGCGAATTTTGATGTCCTCGTGGAGCAGCTTGGCGAACTCTTTCCCCGCGTACCATCTGGAACTCCACGTGCGGGTGTAGCCCAATCGGTAACCCACCGGATGCGTCTTTTGTCCCATACCCTTCCTACTGTTCCTCGCCTGCTGCCGTCGATCGTCTACTTTCTCGTCGCAGCGTCAGGCGCCGCAACAACGATCGTGATATGGCTGGTCCGTTTGTGGATCGAGTTGGCTCGACCCATGGACCGCGCCCGAAAACGTTTGTACGTCGGTCCTCCGTCCACGTAGGCCTCCGCGACCCACATCGCGTCGCTTTCGCCCATCTCCTTTTGTTCGGCATTCGCCACCGCAGACCGAAGCAATTTTTCCACAACCTTGGCGGCCGAGCGAGGGGTATACTTCAGCACCGTCAAGGCGTGCGGAACCTGCTGCCCACGGATCAAATCAACGACGGCACGGGCTTTACGTGGCGCGACCCGAACAAACCTCAACCTCGCCGTTGCCTCCGCCATGCTCTGACACCTGGTTAATCGTTAAACGTGAACCGTTAAACGCAGAAGACCGCGACTCCCTGTATCCTACGTTTAACGTTTAACGAATAACGTTTCACGTCTTACTTCAGGGGGACTGCCTTCTCGGTTCTCACCGCCCCGTGGCCCCTAAAGAATCGCGTCGGTGCAAACTCGCCAAGTTTATGGCCGACCATGTTTTCTGTCACAAAGACCGGGATGAACCTTTTGCCGTTGTGGACCGCGAGCGTATGTCCGATCATGTCCGGAACCACGGTGGAGCGACGGGACCATGTTTTAATGAGCTTCCGGTTTCTCGTTTCATTCATCTGCTCGACTTTCTTGAGCAGATGGGCATCCACAAATGCCCCTTTGCTGACCGATCTGGGCATGGCGTCTCCTCAGGCCGTCCTCTCTATCTGATCCCCTTCTTACGCCGCGCGACAATGAACTTGTCCGTCGATTTGTTTTTCCGGGTTTTGTACCCTTTCGTCGGCAGCCCCCACGGAGAAACGGGATGAGGATTCCCCTGCCCTGACTTGCCCTCTCCTCCTCCATGAGGATGATCGACGGGATTCATCGCCACGCCCCGCACATGCGGCCGCCGCCCTCGCCATCGAGACCGCCCGGCTTTGCCGATGGTCTCATTTGCATGATCCAGGTTACCGACCTGTCCCACCGTGGCCATGCAGGCCCCCAGGATGCGCCGCATCTCGCCGGACTTCAGACGGATCTGCACATAGGATTCGTCCCGCCCCATCACTTGGGCGAAGCCCCCAGCGCTTCGGATGAGCTGCCCCCCTTTGCCGGGTTTCAGTTCGATGTTATGGATCGTGGTCCCTAACGGCATGTTCGCCAGCGGCAGGGCATTGCCCGGCTTCACCTCCGCGTTCGGGCCGGCCTGGACCGTCTCTTGTAGAGCCAGCCCCTGCGGCGCCAGAATATATCGCTTTTCCCCGTCGGCGTAATGAAGCAAGGCCAGCCGAGCCGACCGGTTCGGATCATACTCGATGGCCACCACGCGTGCCGGGATACCCATTTTGTCCCGCCTGAAATCAACCAGACGATAGAGTCGCTTGTGGCCACTGCCACGAGCCCGGATCGTCATTCGACCGTCGTTGTTCCGTCCGCCGGGACGAGGATGGAATTCCGTCAGACTTTTTTCCGGTCTCTTCTTCGTGAGATCCTCCCCGGTCACGATCGTCATGCCTCGGCGCCCCGGCGAGGTCGGCCGATACTGTTTCAGCCCCATAATATCTTCCTTTGCCCGCACTCAAGCATGGTGACCTAGCGGCCTCAGACTGCGCGTGTCATCGACCCGTTGCAACAAGAAGAGCAACGGGCACCCCGGCACCTTCTGAGCGTGCGCGGTGCACGAGCATTGGAGGCCGTTAGGTCACCATGCCTCACACACTTTCATACATCTCTAATTTTTCGCCTTCCTTCAAGGTCACAATGGCTTTCTTCCAATTTGGCCGTTTCCCGGCAAATCGGCCCAGCCGCTTCGTTTTTCCTATCACAGTCAGCACGTTCACGCGCTCGACCCTCACCTTGAGCACCGACTCCACCGCTCGTTTGATCTCAATGCGGTTGGCGTCCAGCCTGACCAGAAACCCGACCTTGTTCCCCTTCTCACGCATCGCTGTGATCTTCTCGGTCAGCAGCGGCCGCACCAACACGTCCAAGTGCTCTCGCTTCACGACCACACCTCATGCACGCGCAGCAACTCCCGCTCCGGGATCACGATCGAGTCGTACCGCAGCACGTCGTAGACATTCAGTTCCTCTGGCTTGACCAGCTTGACATCGCGGAGATTCCTGGCCGCCCGTTCCAGGTCGGTGCGGCCCTCTCCCATAACGATGAGCGTCTTGCCGGTCAATCCCAGTTGGACCAACACCTTAGCCAGCAGCCGTGTCTTCGGCTCTTCCAAGGCGAGCGCCGATACGATCACAATCCCCCCCTCCGCGAGCTTGGCGGACAGCGCGCTCTGAAGAGCAATCCGATATTTCTTTTTCGGAATCGCAAAGGCGTAGCTGCGCGGCCGTGGACCAAACACCGTGCCGCCATGGCGCCAGAGAGGCGAGCGAATGGATCCTGCGCGGGCACGGCCTGTATGCTTCTGTTTCCAGGGCTTTTTCCCGGACCCGCTGACTTCTCCCCGCCTCAGCGTGGACGCCGTCCCCTGCCGAGCGCACGCCTGCTGCATCACCACAGCCGTGTGCACCAGCGGGCCATCCGCCCCAACGCTGAACACGCCGTCGCGCAGCTCAACCGACCCCACCTTTCGTTTATGGATATCCAGGACGTCCACGGTCGGCATGCGCTAGCCCTTTTTCGACTTTCGGACCACCACGACTCCGCCGGTTGCACCGGGGACCGCACCGCTCACGAACAGGAGATTCTCCTCTGGTCGGGCGTCTACAACCTGTAACCGCTGGACGGTCACCCGCTCACTGCCCATGTGACCCGGGAGGGCCTTATTTTTCCAGACCCTGGACGGAAAGGAGCTGCTCCCGATGGAGCCGGGAGCCCGATGGAACATAGACCCGTGGGACTCGGGGCCGCCACGATAATGGTGGCGCTTGATCACACCCTGAAACCCCTTCCCCTTTGACACACCCTCCACATCCACCCAGTCGCCCCTCTGAAACAGATCCGCCTTGAGAACCTGCCCGACCTGGGCATCGCCGACCTTTTTGAACTCGCGCAACCAGCGGCTTGGAGGCACGTGCGCCAACTTCAGATGTCCCAGCGCCGCCTTCCCGAGCTTTCGTTCCGCCACTTCCCCGAACGCCAGCTGCACCGCTTCGTAGCCGTGACGATCGCGCGTCTTGACCTGCACCACACGGCAGGGCCCCGCCTCGATCACCGTCACCGGGATCACCCTGCCCTGGTCGTCATACACCTGCGTCATGCCCAGTTTTTTCCCGATCAACCCGTTCGTCATCGCTTCCCTACCCACCAACCTCTCCAGAGCGCCGGACGTGACGCACTGCGCGCGTCATCACCCGTTGCATGTAGCTGAGCTACTGGTACCCGGCACACCAATCACCTGTGCGACCTCTACATAGTTCTTGTGTGCGCGGTGCGCGAGCACAGCAGTCGGCCCGGCCGG
>CAYJUP010000191.1:0-4333 GCA_964373365.1 uncultured Nitrospiraceae bacterium | reverse complement strand
TTCTTATCCGTCGTAGTGGAGGAGCTCAAGGCTGGCAGAGACTGGGCTTCCGACCGGGACTATAGCGAGGCATTCACCCGGATTCTCGCAGTGCGTGCCCGCATCAGCGAACTAGGCGTCATCCTGAAGCCAGGACCTCAGGGGGTGTGCGATTTCCCGGCGATCCAGGACGGGCGGCTCGTCTATCTCTGCTGGCAGCCACAAGAGCTTCAAGTGGAGTGGTGGCATAACCTGACGGACGGCTATGTCGGCAGGATACCGGTGTATGAAGCCACCTGGTAAGCCCTGGCCGGCGCTTTCTGGAGAGTCCTCCAGGCAGACCTGAGAGGAGAGAGGAAAGACCATGGCTTTGCTCATCACCGAAGAGTGCATCTCGTGCGGTGCGTGCTTACCGGAATGCCCGAACGAGGCCATTTTTGAGACACGGAGCGACGCAGAGGCCAAGGGCTACCACGTTGGTGATGGTCAGGGCGTGGGAGACAGCATCTATGTCATCACCCACGACCGCTGTACCGAATGCGTCGGCCATTTTGACGAGCCTCAGTGCGCCGCGGTCTGTCCGGTCGACAACTGCTGCGTCTCGGATCCGGTCTATCCTGAGAGCACCGAGGTGCTTCTCGAGAAAGCTCGGAGGCTGAACCCGGAGAAGCACATTGACGACAATAAGGTGTGGAGCGGCGTCAGGAACTGAGCGTTTCGCAATCCGTCGACGGGTTCACCAACACCCTAGCAAAATCTCATCCAGCCCGGATGGGGTTTATTTTTTCCGGACGCGCGAAGGCACTCAACCAGCAGCAAGGTCTTCCACATAGGTTGAGGTAAGTACGATGGACGTGTATCTGTCGATAAGGCGCATGGTCATCGTCGCGTCGCTGGCGATGGAAAAGGAACACGAGGAGGCAGCATACAAGCTGCTGCTCAAGCTAAAGAAGCGGAATTGTCAGTGTAGCAATTATAACTGGAACAGAGCGGTGGGCGTAAGATTTTAGGCGAGGCTAAGGTCGAGTTGTGAATTCCGGTTCGTGTCATTCCGTTGAGCTGGCTGTTGACTGAGCGAAGAAGGAGCGATCACAGAGGGAGGTGGCCTATGGCGACGCTGGATGAGCTCATGCAGATAGAGGGTGTGGTGGCAGCGGGTGAGTTCACCCTTACCGGCCAGCTGGTGGATTTCAAATCGTCCATGAGCATGCCGCAGGACCAGGCGAGTATGACTGCCCAGTTCTGTAGCACTGTGAGCATCATGTTTAATACATTGGCCAAAGCCTATTCACACATGTACTCGAATATGGACTGGCTGCCGCCCAAGTTCTGGGCCTACGGGGGTGGGAACATGGCCGTGTGCGTGGGAGGGACGAAAGGGGTCTTTGTGGAGATCGCCAAGGCTGATTTCAATGAGCTTTTCAAGGCGCTTTCAACGGATAGGGCCTGAACGGACATGAGCGTTAGAGAAACATCGGAGCAAACTCTTCCTCGTACTAGTCCAACGTAGAACACTTGCGTTTTCCTGCTTGCTCAGCGAGACCCACTATCCTCTTCCCTGCACCAGGGGATATCATGACCGACCGATTCTTTGTCCTGCTCCTTGGGGCCTTCTTCGCACTCGCATGAACGCCTGTCATCATTTGGAGAGTATGGAGGATCTCAAAATACCGTCTCGTTCGATGCAGGAACTTCGTTGATTTTCAATGGACCTGGCAATGAGAAACAGCGGGTTTAAAAAGTACTGTTTTTATCTACTACGAAGCCAGTTCACTACGACCTGACGAACGATGCGAAAAAGTTGATCGAGAGCCTGCTTAAAAAAATCAAGAAGCCGTTGGGGAGTGGGTAGGTTCCAGGTGTGGCCTCGCCAACCTTCGTGCCCACGCTTGGCGCACAACAAAATGTGCTCGGACGACGTGTGCAAGGAGGCTTGCCGAGGCCGCCATCAACCTGGTGCGTAACCCGGCTTGTTGAGCGGCACAATAGCAAATGGAGGAGGCTATGGCTGACTACGTCAGAGTGGCCGGGACAGCCGATATCCCTCCCGGCAGCGGCCACATCGCGGAGGTCACTGGGCAAACAATTGCGATCTTTAATAGCGACGGAACCTTTTTCGCGATCGACAACACCTGCCTCCACCGCGGAGGCCCGCTCGGAGAGGGCGAGCTGGAAAGGGACGTTGTTACCTGTCCCTGGCATGGATGGCAGTACAACGTGAAGACCGGTGTGTCGCTGACCAACCCCGCGGTCTCGGTGAAGACGTACCAGGTGAAAGTCGAGGGCGCCGACGTCAAGATTCTGCTCTAAGGCGACGGTTAAAATGGCCCATTTCAACAATCCCAAAGGAAGGAGGAGTCAGCCATGATCACGCTCACTTCCCAAGCGGAGCAGAAGCTTCGCGAGCTGATGCAGGAAGAAAAAGAGGCCCTCGGCTTGCGGATTTATGTGCGAGGTGGAGGCTGTCACGGATACCAATACGGGATGGCGTTCGAGTACAAGATGAGCGAGGACGACACGGTGATCGAGAAGGGTGACGTCAGGATCATTCTGGACTCACAGAGCGCGCCACTGCTCAAAGGGAGGTGCCAATCTTGCCATGAGTGACGCCACGAATCCGATGGCCCGAGCCGGGCAGCAGCAATTTCTTCGCCGCATCCATGAGCCAGCCAAGAAATATCTGCGCGAGTGGCTCGATATGCCCGCCCATATCCATCACGTGGCGCATCGCATGGCCAATCCCCCACTCGAGCGGCCACAGAGCCAAAAAGAGTTCCGGCAACTCCTCCGGTGTCTGGAGGTCCCGGAAGAAACTTCCCAGGTGTCGGACAAGTTCGGTTTTGGCGCCCGGACCGAGCCGAATGGGGATCGCCTGGTCGTCGTCTGGGAAGCTCACACGGAGTACTATAGTTATCAGGTCTGGCACATCCCACACGACAAGACCAAGCCCCTCGAGTTCGGCCCGCTGAACGTTCCTGGCTATGCCTTTCCGCTGAGTCCCCTCGGCATCCGGGTCAACGCCCTCGACATCATCATCGCCCAAGAGCCACATATTGCTCACGACAAGTTACGAGCGAGACTGCCGGGCCCACACATCTACGCAAGTCGGGTGTTCGGGGACGACATCGTCGTGGCCACGAGTTTCACGCCCGATGAACACCTGCGAGAGCGCTATCTGATATTCTCAGCCTCATCGGAGGCGCTGGGAGAGCATCTATCCAAGCTTGTAGACACGGTGGTAACGATCGAGAATTACTATCACCTGATCCTGCTGCCTCTTCAGGCTTTCTCCCGAGCCGTGGACCAGCTCCACGACTATGAGCAGCGTCACCTCTATCAGCGCGGGGTCATCGTCGAGCAACTCGATGCCTCAACGCCGCAGGCCCTGCAAAAGTGGCTCACCGTGCTCTCGCAGGACCTTTTGCAGGTCAGCCGGCTGGCGCAATCCATGCGCTACAGACTCTCCGCCTCCGTTCCGTATGACAGCATCGTTCGGGGAAACCTCCATGCCCTGCAGGAGCGGCCATTCCCGCCCCTACGCCCGCTGTCGGACTACGTGTACTCGCGGATTACCGGCGTGGCCGAGGGCTATCAGCAGTTCCTCCTGCGGATCGCCGCCATGCAGAGCGATTTCGAGGCGACCATCACCGTGATCCGGACGCGGATCGAGATGCTCCTCCAAGAGCAAAACCTCGCCTTACAAGGCCAAAACAGCAAACTGCTCGCTAGTGTGGACTCGACGACTCGAGGCCAGGCGATCCTACAGCGGACGGTTGAGAGCCTCTCCGTGATCGTGATCACCTACTATCTGACCGGACTGGTCAATTACCTCTTCAACGCCTTCCAGGAAATGGGCTGGCTTGCGAAAGCGACATACGCCACGGCCATCTTCGTCCCGATTGCCTTTGGCATCTCCTTCGGCCTGATGACCCTGGGGCGCAAGGTCGTTCATAAGTGGTCGTCCGCGCCTCCCAAGAAGGATTCAAACGGCTGATCCCGGGAGTGGAGCCGAGGCTCGAAGGCAGCTCCTTGGCGGCATGCCTTCACAACTAACCCCCGACGCTCCCAGGTGGCAGGTTCCAAACAAGAAAAGGGGGTTGGGAGTCTTTTCAGGACTCGGAGGGAGGGTGGGGTCTCTTGAGGTCGTCCGTTTTATGATCGTTTCAGTGACTTCTTGGACTTCTTGGGGGAGGCGTTGTCGGTCTTCACCTTTTTGGGGGAAGCCTTCTCGATCTTCGACTTCTTGGTGGGAGCGTTGTCACTCTTCACCTGGAGAACCCGCTCCGCAACCGCCCCGTTCTGCCTGCCGGCGCCCTTGGTCAGCGCCAGGATCATCGCCTTTTGTGAGGGGAAG
>CAYJUP010000190.1:0-4409 GCA_964373365.1 uncultured Nitrospiraceae bacterium | reverse complement strand
AGTCCCGAGACCCCGGCGATGAGCGAGCGCATCCGCTGGAAGTGCCCGGGCTCGCACTTCAATATATTCGACTGGCGCGTGAGGTGAAGATTCACGAAGCAGTGCTGAGCATGTTGATGGGCCAGTACGAACAGGCCAAGATCGCGGAGGCCAGAGATACGCCGGCGGTCCAAGTTCTTGATCCGGCTATCCCCGCCGAGTACAAGAGCAAGCCGCGAACACTCCATAATATGCAGCTGGCTGGCGCTCTCTCACTTGCTTTGGGAATCCTGCTGGCCCTATTCCTCGACCATCTGGGTCGACTCAGGGCCCAGGAGGCGGCTTCAGTTTCGCGGTCGGACGGCGCCGCCGAGCTTGCTGCGAGCGATCCCAACGGCGATGGCGACATGGCAAAGGTGTATCCTGTTACTCCAGAAGAAACTGAACGCCTTCACGGTTGATCTTGAAGAATGGTACCAAGGGATCGAGATCCCGGTCAGCGCATGGTGTCGGTTTGAGTGTCGGATCCGGGCCAGCACGGAGGCCCTGCTGGACCTTTTGGGGGAGCGCGGCGCACGGGCCACATTCTTTGTCCTCGGGTATAACGTCCCTCGGATCAAACCGCTGTTAAGGACCATCGCGGCCGCCGGGCACGAAATCGGCACGCATGGTCTGTGCCACACCTTCATCTACCGGCAGGATCGGGCTACCTTTCGTGAGGAGTTACTGCGCGCTAAGGCTGAGACCGAGGACGTGGTTCAGCGGCCGGTGGTGTCGCACCGGGCTCCCTATTTTTCGATCACCAGAGAGTCGATCTGGGCGCTCGAGGTTCTGGTCGAGTTGGGAATCCGCTATGACTCCAGCATCTTCCCGGTGCGGAATTACCGGTATGGCATCCCGGAGTCTCCGCGGGACCTGTACTTGATCGACCTCCCCGGCGAGGTAAGCCTGTGCGAGTTTCCCGTGTCCACGGTCAAGGCATTGGGCCGCGTGTGGCCGTGCTCAGGCGGGGCCTATTTCCGCATCTATCCCTACATGTTGACGAGGCGGAACATTGAGGCCTTGAACCGGGCCGGGATTCCCGTCAACTTCTACATCCATCCCTGGGAGCTCGACCCCGAGCATCCGCGCATTCCGCTGCCCCGCCGGATCAGCTTGACCCACTATTTTGGCCTCGGAAGCACGGCGCCGAGGCTGAAACGGCTTCTGAGGGAGTTCAGGTTTGGCACGCTGGAGGAAGTCATCGAACATGAAAGACCCCGTCTCCGGCATCAAGCAGTACTTTGACGAGACCGCCGCCAGGTTTGACGGTATTTATTCCACCGACAAACCTTGGCGCCAGAAGGTCGTTGATGCGATCTTCCGGGAAACCGTCAACCAGCGCTACGAGCTGATTATGGCAGATCTGCTCGATGTGGCAGGGCAGGCGATCCTGGATGTGGGAACCGGGTCCGGCCGGTATGCGGTGGAGCTGGCGGCCCGCGGAGCTTCCCTCACCGGGGTAGATTTTTCATCCGAGATGCTCGCGCTGGCCCGCGAGGCCGCTCGACAGCGGGGGGTCACGCACCTGTGCCGGTGGCTTCAAGGCGACTTTTTGCAGTTGAACAACTTGGGAGATCATTTCGAGGTCAGCTTAGCGGTCGGATTCTTCGATTACATCCGAGACCCCCAACCGATCCTGGAGCGCATGGCGCGGCTGACGACCAAGACCCTCTACCTCAGTTTCCCGAAGCGGTGGACCGCGCGAACGGCCCTCCGAAAGCTGAGGCTCGCATGGAATGGGTGCTACGTCCGGTTCTACACGCGGGCTGAGATCGATCGGCTCCTGGGGGCGATGGGGCGGGATCCCATCTCGGTCCGTGTGATGGGGGTGAACCGGGACTTTATCGTGAAGGCCTCTTTCTCTTGATGGGACAGCCAAAGGTCAAGGTCCTCCACATCATCACCCGGCTGATCTTGGGAGGGGCCCAGGAGAACACCCTGCTTACAGTGGTGGGGCAGCAGCGGTCGGGTCGCTACGACGTCGTGCTGCTCTCCGGGATTGACGAGGGCCCGGAAGGGACGCTGCATGACCAAGCTCGAGCCGCTGGGGTGAACCTTGTCCTGGTGCCGTGGCTGGTCCGGCCGATCAATCCCCTGAAGGATGTCCCGGCTCTTCTGGCCCTCTACCGGTTCATCAAGAAGGGCGGGTTTAGTATCGTCCATACGCATTCATCCAAGGCCGGGATTTTGGGGAGGGTGGCGGCGCGCATGGCAGGTGTGCCGGTGGTGGTGCATACGCTGCACAGCCTCGTCTTCCACGAATACCAGAGCCGGTTCAAGAATCGCCTCTACATTGTTCTCAAGCGACTCTGCGCCCCATTGACGGACTGTTACATCAGTGTGTGCGACGCGGTCACCGGTGGAGCGCTCAAGGAAGGAATCGCCTCCCCGGACCGGTACGTGACCGTCTATAGCGGGATTCACCTCGACCCCTTCTTGAAAATCGGCGAGCAACTCACTCCCGAGCTGGCGAAGAGGCGGCTGGGCCTCGATCCGGCTCGTCCTGTCATAGGGAAAGTCGCTCGACTTTACCACCAGAAGGGTCACGACCTCTTCTTGCGGGCCGCCGTCCGCATCGCGGCCGAACATCCCGAGGCGCTCTTCCTGCTCGTCGGGGATGGGATCCTCCGGCAGGCCCTCGATCAACTGGCGCGGGACCTGGGCATCCAGGACCGCGTCGTCTTCGCCGGTCGTGTGGATCCTTCAGAGGTTCCGGCCTGCATGCGGGCAATGGACGTGGTGGTCCATACCTCGATGCGAGAGGGGGTCGCGCGCGTCATCCCGCAAGCCTATGCCGTGGGGGTGCCGGTGGTGGCGCTTAACTTAGACGGGGCGCCTGAGGTGATCGAGGACGGGCGAACCGGCTTCCTGATCGAGCCGGGATCCGAGGCGTCCGTCGCCGAGGCGGTTTGCGCGCTGCTGCGGTCGAGCCAATTACGGCACGACATGGCTCTGCGAGGTCGCGCAATTGTTTTGCAAAAGTTTCCGCTTGACGTCATGGTGGAGCGCATCGACCAGGTCTATGTGGAACTGCTCGCCCGTAAAGGACTGGTCGCGCCGGCCGCCCCACGGGCGATGGAGCGGGCGGTGCTGTAGGGCGGCGGCCTCACGGTGTGGTGGTTTCAGGGAGGAGAACACCTTCCCAGTCTGCCCACTACCCCGTCACTGAATCGTTGTCACGCTTACGCTCAGGAGGTTTGTTCCTATGGATGCTCAGAGGGTTACCTTGATCCACCGAGTCAGGGGCATGGCCGTGTCCACTCTTGTCGCCTTCTTTGTCTTGAGTCTCGGCACGGTTGCATGGGCACAGTCATCACGAGGTGCGAAAGGGCAGGATGGCAATTCGAAGACTTCGGAGGGGGCTGTTGGGCAGGGAACGATGAAGGGCGGCAAAAGTGCCAATCAGGGTAACGGTACCAAGGGGGGTCAAGGTGGCCGGGGAGGGGCCAAGGAATCGGGCGGAGGTGACCTGTCGCTGTCGAGGCCGGTGCTGCCGGACCACTATGTCCTCGGCCCAGGCGATCGGCTGATGATCAATCTCTGGGGAGAATACGATTCCTTCGCGGAATACCAGATTTCGGCCGAAGGCAAGGTCAGCCTCCCGACCATCGGCGACCTCAAATTCAAAGGCTTGACGTTGGCTGAAGCAGAAGTCCTCTTGCGGACCGAGGTGGAAAAGTACTACCGAAACGTGAAAAGCGGCATCTCGCTGATTTCCCTTCGCTCGTTTGTTGTCTCGGTGCTGGGCTCCGTGAATCAGCCGGGCAATTACAGGGCCACGCTCGACCACAGAGTGTCCGATCTCATTGACCTGGCAAGAGGCGTGCTGCCGGGCGGGAGCCGGCGCCACATTCAGGTGTTACAGGACGGCAAGGTGCGCGCAGCCAGCGACCTCAGCGCGTTCCTTCGGAGAGGGAAGCTGGATGACAACCCGTACCTCCAGGACGGGGACGTCGTCTATGTCCCGCCGCTGCGCACCCCCTTTGTCACGATCTACGACGACGCCTCCGGCGCCGGTGAAGAAAACACGGCCGCACTCCCCATCACCTATGAATTGATGGAGGGCCAGCAGTTTTCCAGCGTGATCTACGACCTGGGTGGCGTCAACCCGGCCTGGGATATGGACAATGTCTACATCATCAGGCAAACCCCTGGGGAAGACGAGCCTCGGCGGATCCCGGTGAACCTCTCGCAACTGGTGAGGGAGCAGGATGGCGGGAACGATCTCGTCATTCAAAGCGGGGATCAACTGTTCTTCCCCGTAGACCTCCGAAGGCCCTTTCTCAACGGCCTCGGAGAGCTGGTTGGCGCGGCAAAGAACAACCGAAGGGGGCGCCAAAAATGACCGGCTCGCGCATCGGTCTTGGGTGTGATCGCCCATATGCCGT
>CAYJUP010000189.1:0-4482 GCA_964373365.1 uncultured Nitrospiraceae bacterium | reverse complement strand
ATGCTGGTTTTCACAAGCGGGGGGTGTGCCAGTTTCCCCGGCTCCCTTCCGGAAGTGCAGCCAAGCGCGTTCCTGCCAGGGAGTGACGTCGCCGGCATTGAATCCATCAAGTCCGCCCCGCCTCCTGATGCCGAGAAGGACAATCCGGCCGCGCCGGCGATCACGGTCTCCGAGGAGCCCATCCTTGCCGCCGCTGCTAAGACGGCAGACGAGCCTGCGGTTCGGGGGGGCCGAGTCAAGGATCCGGTTGAGGAGCCGACTAAGAAAGGGGATCCAGTTCCGGACGAGGGCTATGACCCCTTCGCCCAAAAAGGAGAATCGCTTTCCGAGCAGGAGGAGTATGACCCTTGGGAGTCGTTTAACAGCAGCATCTTCGAGTTCAATCGCAAGTTTGACAAGTATGTGCTCAAACCGGTCGCAACCGCCTATGAGTGGGTGATGCCCGATCCGCTTGAGCGTGGGATCACCAACCTCTTCCACAATGTCCGGTTCGTCCCGCGACTCATGAACAATCTCTTTCAGGCCAAGTTCAAAGGCGCCGGCTTGGAATTGGGCCGCTTTCTGATCAACAGCACGCTCGGCATCGGCGGCCTCTTCGATCCGGCGAAGAACCTCCTGGGGATGGAAACACCCGACGAAGACTTCGGACAAACTTTGGGTGCCTATGGAGTCAATCCCGGCCCGTATCTCATTCTGCCGCTTCTTCCTCCGCTGACCGTGCGGGATGCCACCGGCTTTCTCTTCATTGATCTTGCGCTGGATCCCCTTAATTACCTCGTCTTTCCCGTCATGCCCTATCGATTTGCCGGCCAACCGATGCTCACCGTCCGTACTACGGCAGTGATCGGATGGTGGGGCCAACGCGTGGGCGACATCGTCAACGATCGTTCCCTCAACCTGGACAAATTCCAGGGCGTGGAAGAAGCGACCGTCGATCTCTACAGCGCCGTCCGCAACGCCTATCTGCAGAAGCGAGGCAAGGCCATCCGGGAGTGAGGTCGCAGCCTCATATCACGGCTGACTCTTCTTTGACACCATGCTTGCCATTCAGGGACGATGAGGTACAATGCACAGTGAATTAGCGGTGGTGGGCCCTGTCGTCACTTGGCGTCGGGAGGCCGTGGCCGGTCAAATGAAGTCCTGGCTTCGCTACAATTGGCAATACAACCGGAGATGGATGGTGGTCGCGATCGCGCTCTCGCTCGCGGGGGCGTTGTTCGCGTTGCTGCTCGCCTACGTTGGGCTTACGTTGTATAGGACCGTCCCGGGTTACTACGAACCCAAGGACGAAGAGCGCCGACTGCACTTGGAACGGATGGAGCGCGCCCGCGAGCCGGGAGAACAGTCGGAGCGAGTTCGGTGAGTGATTGACGCCGGCGCAGGCGTGACGAGCAAGGGATCCCAATCCAGAGGAAGACGACGCGTCTTATGCGATCACGCCCAGCTCGCGGCCGACCTTGGCAAATGCCCTGACGGCGCGCTCGAGCTGCTCGCGGGAGTGCGCGGCTGACATCTGCACGCGGATTCGGGCCTGTCCCTTGGGCACGACCGGGTAACTGAACCCCACGACATAGACCCCTTCCTGGAGCAAGCGGTCGGCCATGCGGGTGGCCAGCGCGGCTTCGCCCAGCATGATCGGGATGATGGGGTGATCGCCGGGCACCAGGGTAAAGCCGAGCGCTCCCAGTTGTGTCCGAAAGAATGCTGTGTTCTCGCGCAGCGTCGTCCGCAACGCCTCACCCTGAGCCACGAGCTTGAGCGCTTGCAGGGCTGCGGCCGTGATCATCGGCGGGAGCGAATTCGAGAACAGGTAGGGGCGGGAGCGCTGGCGCAAGAGTTCAATGATCTCGGCGCGCCCCGAGGTGAACCCGCCCGAGGCGCCTCCCAGCGACTTCCCCAGCGTGCTCGTGAGGAGGTCCACGCGATCGGCTACGCCGAAGTGGTCCGGCGTGCCGCGACCCGACTTGCCGAGGACTCCGGTGGCGTGGCTGTCGTCCACCACGATGGCCGCATCATAGCGGTCGGCCAGTTCCACGATCGCGTCCAGCCTGGCCAGATCCCCATCCATCGAGAATACGCCGTCGGTGGCGATCAACCGCAGCCGGCAGTCGGCCGCCTCCTTGAACGCGGCTTCCAGCTCCGCCATGTCGGAGTGGGCGTATCGAAACCGTTTGGCCTTGCACAGGCGGATGCCGTCAATCAGGCTGGCATGGTTCAGGGCGTCGCTGATCACCGCATCGCGTTCGTCGAGGAGCGTTTCGAAGAGACCGGTGTTGGCGTCGAAACAGGAACTGTAGAGGATGGTATCCGCGGTCCCCAAAAAGGTGGACAAGGCCTGTTCCAGGCGCTTGTGCAGATCCTGCGTGCCGCAGATGAAGCGCACCGACGCCATGCCGTACCCGTGGTGCCGCAGCCCGTCAGCCGCGGCCTGTAGGACGTCAGGATGGCTTGCTAAGCCGAGGTAGTTGTTGGCGCACAGATTCAGGACCTCTGTGTGGCCTTGCCCCTGCGCCACCCGAATCTCGGCCCCCTGCGGGCCCAGTATCTGCCGCTCGGTCTTATACAACCCGGCGGACCGGATCTCGGCCAGTTGCTTGTCGATGACTTTTTTGAAGGAGCCGGAAGCCATTGAAAGCCAGCCAATAGCAAATAGCCGATAGCTGATAGCCTAAGGTTCCGAGCTATTGGCTATAAGCCATTCGCTATTCGCTCATTATGGATACAGCACCACTTTTCCGCACTTTCCCGACTTGATGAGCTCGAAGCCGCGGGCAAACTCAGCCAGCGGAAACGTGTGCGTGACGACGGGCCGAATGTCCAGGCCGGCCTTGAACAACCCCGCCAAGCGATACCACGTCCCGAACAGCCGGCGGCCGGTCACGCCGTACACGCGGATGCCCTTGAAGATGATCTCGTTCGGCAGGTCGAAGCAGACCTGGCCGGTGGGAATGCCGAACAGGGTGACGCGCCCGCCGTTCTTGACGGACCGGAACGCCTGATGGAGCGCAGCCGGGTCGCCGGACATTTCCAGCGCGGTGTCCACGCCTTCGCCACCGGTGATGTCGAGCAAAGCCGCCGCCATCGACTGGGGCGAGTCCGTCTTCGCGTTCAACGTATGATCCACGCCGAGCTGTTTGGCCAACCCGAGCCGGTAGTCGCTGACATCGGAGGCAATGATCACGGAAGCACCCGCCACCCGGGCCACGGCCGCGGCGAACAGACCGGTGGGGCCGCAGCCGGTGATCAGCACCGTCTGGCCGCTGAGATCTTCAGCCAAGGCCGCGTCCACCGCGTTCCCCAGCGGTTCCTGGACGCAGGCCAGCTCCGGCGGGATGTCGCGCGAGGTCTTCCAGAGCACCCGCTCCGGCAGCCCGACGAACTCGGCGTAGGATCCGTCCACGTCGATGCCCAGGATGCGGTAGTTCTTGCAGACGTGCGCCTGCCCGGTCCGGCACTGGAAGCAGACTCCGCACGTGAAATGCGACTCCACGGCCACGTAATCGCCCACCGCCACCGACGACACGCCCGAGCCGAGTTCCACTACCTCGCCGCACATTTCGTGCCCAATGATCCGCGGCGGGTGGATCCGGCCTTGCGCCCACTCGTCCCAGTTATAGATGTGCGCGTCCGTGCCGCACAGTGACGTGGCCGTGACGCGGACCACGACCTCCGATGGGCCGGGTCGGGGGTCAGGCATCTGCTGCAACGTGAGTCCGGGTTCCGGCGCTGTTTTGACGAGAGCCTTCATGCAGTCGCTCACTCTTGTGCCCATTATCGCACAGCAATCCCGAACGCGCCACGATCTTGCCCTCCCGTGCCGCGATGATCTCAACCAACGGCCCCATGAGTTTTCCCACGTGAGAATCGTCGGGGGAAATCGGCCGTACGCTTATGGTAGACTCTCCCGCGATGAAGAGATCACTGACGATCACCCTCGCGAGCGTGATCTGGCTCGCGGCCGGGATGGACACCTGGGCCCTGGAGTTCACCGCCGACCAGATTACGCGGAGCAACGGGCACAGCCGGAAAGCCAACATCTACTACCGCGATAACATGTGGCGCTTGGAACATCACGACCTGGGGCCGGTCAACGTGACGATTGTCCGAAAAGACAAGCAGGTGATGTGGCTGCTGCTGTCCCGGATGCGGCACTTCAAGACCGTTCCGTACGATCCCGAGCAGGCGCCCAAGGTACGCGAGCGGCTGGAGGGTGAGGTCGCGCGCGAGGAGATCGGGACCGAAACGCTGGATGGGCACCCGACCACGCTGTACCAGGTGACGGTGCGCAAGGGTGAGCGGGAAGACGTCTACTATCAGTGGTTGGCGACCGACATCAAGTTTCCGCTAAAACTGGCCAGAAAAGACGGCAGGTGGGTGGTGGAGTACCGGCATGTGCGGTTGAAGCCGGTGTCTGATTTCTTGTTTCAACTGCCGGTCAACTTCCAGCCGCTCGAGGAGTTTGATAAGGGCGAATCTGATCAG
>CAYJUP010000188.1:0-4543 GCA_964373365.1 uncultured Nitrospiraceae bacterium | reverse complement strand
TCGGGATGATTTTGCCATACAGGCCTATCTGGGCTTGCGACACACGCAATGGTCAAGACACCTCAACCCATTATGACGGCTACGTGCGACTGTGAGGGCACGCGCATTGATCACGCTGGTCATCGATGGCGGGACGTCGGCCGTGAACTGAATCGGCACGATCTTAAAAGAAGCGTTTACGCTGGCTTGCGGATGGGATGCTTTTTTCGGACCGATATTTCGCCACAGTCCGCCGGGCGATCATAATGTGGTGGCTTTGCAACCTCGCCGCAATCTCCTGATCCTTGAGCGGATGATGCGAATCCTCCTCGGCCACCATCCTACGAATCATCTCTCTCACCGTAACAGAGGACAGCATGTCAGCGCTCTGATCAGACCGCTGGATGCCGGTATTAAAGAAAAATTTCAACGCTAACATCCCCTGCGGACAGTACATGTACTTGTTCGCGGTTACCCGGCTGATCGTCGACTCATGCATGCCGATGTCCTCGGCAACCTGTTTGAGTACCAGCGGCTTGAGAAACTGGACGCCTTTCTCAAAAAACTGCTCTTGAAACTTGACGATGCTCCCGACCACCTTGATGATGGTCTTGTTGCGCTGCTCGATGCTTCGGATGATCCACTGCGCCCCCCGGAGTTTTTCTTCCAAGTATGCCTTGGTGGCCTCCGAGTCATCCTTCTTGTTCGCCATCAGTCGCTTGTAATACGGACTGATGCGCAGGCGTGGCAGCCCATCGTCATTCAGCATCACAACCCACTCGCCCTCGTTCTTGACCACGAAGACATCCGGCACGATCACATGATTATCGGCCGTAAAATAGGGACGACCGGGTTTAGGCTCAAGTCCTTCGATCACATGGGTTGCTTCGAAGACTTCTTCAACCGTTACGCCCAACGTCTTGGCAATTCGCCCGTACTGTTTCTTCTCCAGGTCCTTGAGGTGGTTGGCCACGATCGATTCCACAAGCGATCCCTCCAAAGCGCCCGGTCTTCTGGTGATTGATCTCATCGGATCCTGATCGAGGTGGCCCAGTTGGATCAAGAGACACTCGCGCAAATCGCGAGCCCCCACACCGGCTGGATCAAATGTCTGAACATGTTTCAAAACGGACTCGACACCCTCCACCGATATGCCAGCCTCAGTCGCAATCTCGTTCAGCGGCGTCCTCAGATAGCCATCATCATCCAGGTTACCGATGATCATCCGGCCGATTGCTTTCTCGTCCTCGGTCAGCCCTGAGAGGGCCAATTGCCAGAGCAAATGATCTTCCAACGACATCGGCTTGGCCAAGGTCTGATCGTAGGAGGGGAACTCGTCCTGGGAAGCGGATGGATACTCCATATCGCCGGCTCGACGGTCGCTCTCAAAGTAGTCCTCCCATCCGGTCGGTGAGAGATCGTCGGGGCTTGCGGCGCCTTCTGTTTGAGAGTCCTCTCCCCCGCCTCCGCCTTCGCTCGGTTCGACTTCTTTCTTGTCCTGACCCAATTCCTCGACCACTGTCGCGTCCCCCTCTTCGAGGTCGGTCTGCAACTCCTCCAGCAACGGATTCTCCATCAGGTGTTGCGTCAGGGTCTGCTGAAGCTCCAACCTGGAAAGCTGCAGCAACTTGATCGCTTGCTGCAGTTGCGGCGTCATGATGAGCTTCTGACTCAGACGAAGATCGAGCCGCAGTTTCATCCAATCCCTCTCATGCGAGACCTACGGTCACAACCTGAAGCGTTCCCCAAGGTACACCGCTCTCGCGGTGGAGCTATTGACAATCGTGTCGGGTGAGCCCGACTCCAGGATACTCCCCTCGTTGATGATATAGGCTCGGTCAGTGATGGTGAGGGTCTCCTGGACATTGTGGTCGGTGATCAAGATCCCGATCTGCTTTTGTCTGAGGCGCGTGATGATCTGTTGGATATCCGCCACCGCGATGGGATCAATGCCGGCGAACGGTTCATCGAGGAGCAGAAATTTCGGATGGGTCACCAACGCACGCGTAATCTCCAGGCGTCGCCGTTCCCCGCCTGACAAGGCATACGCCTTACTCGTTCGGAGATGCGTTAAGTCGAGCTCCTTGAGCAACGCTTCAACACGGAGAGCCCGCTCCTCCGCGGACAAATTCAGCATTTCCAGAATTGCTAGGATGTTGTCCTCGACCGACAACCGACGAAACACGGACGATTCTTGCGGCAAGTAGCCGATCCCCCGCCGCGCACGCTTGAACATCGGGAGGTCGGTGATCGCGTCCCCGTTGAGCAGGATCTGGCCGGCATCCGGCTGACAGAGCCCCACCATCATGTCAAAGATGGTGGTCTTGCCGGCTCCATTGGGCCCCAACAGCCCGACCACCTCACCAGCACCGACATCCAGGCTGACTCCTTTGACGACTTCACGCCCTTTGAAGCTCTTGGTCAATCCGGTCGCCTCCAAACGCTGATCGGCACCGGGAGGTATCGGAGTCATGCGATGAGTTCTCCCACGGCCCACCTCCTCACATGCCAGCCTCAGCGGCTATTTCCCCCACTCTCGTCGATCAGCACTCGCGAGCCGCCTTCCACGACGCTTCGATCTTCAGCCAGGTACATGGTGATTTTCTTTCCGGTAACGCGCGTTCCTTTCTGCCAGGCGACCGGATCACCCGTCAACACAATCTTCTCCTCATCCTCGTAATAGATCGCTTTCCGGCATGTGGCTCTTCCCTCGGCCTTTTCGATCTTCACCCGCCCCGTCGCCTCAATCATACTCACTGAACGGTTTGACAAGACCGGCAGTTCGCCAGCACCCGAGCGCGTACCCTTGTCGGCCACTCCGGCGTCTTTCGATCGTTCAGCCGTCTGATTGCCAGCCTTGCCTGCCGATGCTGGTTGATCGCTCGGTCTGAACGAGACCACCATCACATCTGAGTGCACGATCAACGTTCCCTTTGTCAGGACGACGGTGCCCTCAAAAATCGCCTTGCTCTCCTGATTTCGAACCGTCATCTTTTGGGACGTGATCATAGTGTTCGTACGTTCGGCTGAAACCGGACTCGACGCACCGGTCTGTGCCGAGTGCGCGGTGGCAGCCCACAACAAGACCGCCGCGCACACGCTACTGTGTAATTTCCACGTGTACATCTTCCAGAACCTTGAATTCCTCCACATCCAGTTTTCCGAGGAAGCCTCGTCCCTTCACTTCCAGCCCATGGCCCACTATAGTGACCGGGTCACTCGTGCTGATCTCTCGCCGTTGTTCTGTCCATGCAAGATGATTGGTGTAGATCGTATAGCCGCTTTCCAGTTCGACGGCGATCGGACCAGCGCGTCTGGCCAGCATAAAATCCCTCTTCACGGTATCAATCGTCCCTTCATCCCCGGCCAACCTCAATTCCCATCCCTTCGCGCCGTATAGGGTCACCTGGACTTCTTCAAGGGCGGCTCGGTGTTCGGCCTCAAACACACGGGCACGCTGGGCTTGCACCTCCCATTGGACCGCACCTGATCGGGATTGCACAAATCGGAACCGGTCAATGCCGGCGTCGGTTCGCTGCAGGGTTCCGGGGCTTGCCGAACTGGGGAGTGGAACCGATTCCACACGAGTCGCCAGGAGATAGATAAGGATGGAGGCAAAGAGAACACTCAGCGCAAGTAAGCCACGCCGAACCCAGAGATGCCACATGACCCTACCCAAATCAATCGCTGCACACCGAATTGGTTGTGTAGGCACGATGGTAGCATACGAAAACAGGCAAGTAAACAAACGGCGGCCCCTTCCGGCCATTGACCCGCACGCCAGGACGGGGCACCGGAGCGGAATGCTGATTCGTGGAGATCTGGTCGGGCAGGAAACAGCCAGAGACAGGGTTGTTACGTTGCGTCGCTTTTCGCGGATGCTGCTTTCGAGCCTGTCGGAAGTGCGGCTTTGGGTGGTTTCTTGACCCCTTTCTCATCGTCAGGCTGTCTAGGTGTGGCCTGGGCGGTTTCGACGCGCTTCGAGACCAACTCGATGACAACCAACTTGGCCGCATCACCTACACGACGCCGCGTTTTAATCATCCGCGTGTAGCCGCCGTTTCGGTTTCGAAACCGACCAGCCACCTCACCGAACAACTTCGACACCACTGTCTTGCTTCGGAGAAACCCGAGAGCCCGACGTCGAGCGGGCAGGTCGCCTTGCTTGCCAAGCGTGATCATCCGATCGGTAAAGCCTCGCACTTCCTTCGCTTTGGCCTCGGTAGTCTCAATCCTCTCATACTCCAAGAGCGAGGTGACCAGGCTCCGAAACAACGCCCGTCTGTGTTTCGTATTCCTCCCTAACTGCCTTCCTTTTTTCCTGTGACGCACGGGTCCCTCTTGTTCTACACGTGGTTCTTTGCGTCGCCATCCCCGGACGGCAACGCGTCGAGTTTGACGCCGAGGCTCAGCCCCATCTCGGCCAGAATCTCTTTGATCTCGTTCAGCGACTTCTTGCCGAAGTTTTTGGTCTTCAGCATTTCCAGTTCCGTCTTCTGTACCAGATCGGCGATCGTCTTGATATTGGCGTTCTTGAGACAATTGGCCGCTCTGACGGACAGTT
>CAYJUP010000187.1:0-4573 GCA_964373365.1 uncultured Nitrospiraceae bacterium | reverse complement strand
CGAACTGAGCCATCTCGGACGCCGCGTCGGTGTTGATCCGCTTCCAGAGTGTCTCGCACCGGTTCCGCTTGCTCTGGGGATAGTCGTCGCAAGGCTTCTCCGCCGAGGTCGGACTCGGCGTGCCAAGAGTGCCTTGAACACACAGCAGGATGGCCCATCGTTTCATGACGCGACCGCTTCGGCCTTGCAGGATTGCGCCATGCTACCACAGATAAAACTCTTTGATTCCGTATTTTTGTCCTCGCTGGTGCAGGAGTTCCGCGAGTCCATGCGAGGCCTCGTGTTCGATCTGTGTGACGATCTGCGCGCGCATTATCAGCGTCCGGCTGCAGCGTTACGGTTGCCGGTGGACTATTTTCGTTTTGTGGGCAACTCGCTCAAACAGGAGGACTACTCAAGCTGGAAGGTGGTCGGGTGGATCGAGGAACTGAACGATCTGTTGTACTTCATTGATCTTCGGGAGCAGCTCAGGCGTGAGCGGGACCGGCGGGGATTCGCGGAAGCCTTCCTGGCCGAGTGCCAGGAGCAATTCTACGAGCACGGGTATCTCGACGACCTGTTCCCGAACCGGCGGCCGGAACCGGCGAAATTGTTCGCCCGCCTGTCATCGCTGTGTGCTCGACTAGCCCGGAGCATCACGCAGGAATCGCTGTTCCTTGTGCCCGGCCTTCTGCCTTCCTGGCGCGCCGACGCAAAGCGGAAGCGGCTTGCCTCCCTCGATGTTGGCCCCAATTTCGAGCGAGCCGAAATGCCCGGTTGGATCGCCATTGGGTTGGACGGTGCGCGGGTGCAATTGACACGTGGCCGTGTGGTGCCTCCCGAATGGCTCAGACGTCCAGGACCAGGTTGGCCCGGTGGCCTTACGCTAGGGCCCGCTCTTATATATGGTCGGGACCGAACACCCTCGCGCGTGGCGCCTGCACCACCCGGCGTGGCGGATCGGGTTCAGCGCACGCTGGCTGCGATCGAGCAAGCCTGGCCGGATGGTGCGCAACTGTTGGGCTGCCTGACGTCCCGAATCATCCCGCTCAAGGCAAAGGGGGTGGTGAGCTTCAGCTACCGCCACCGGCCCGGCTTGTCGTTCATCAACTGTTTCGACCGTGACGACCTCGATCTGATTGACGACCTGATCCACGAGAACAGCCATCATCATCTGAATCTCCTACTCCGGAAGTGGATGCTCTACCGCAAGGACCACAACCGAGAGATCTTCTATTCCCCTTGGCGGCGCAGCCTCCGCCCGCTGCGCGGCATCCTCCACGCGACCTTCACCTTCACCATGGGCGCGATCCTCTTTGAACGGCTGTCGTCTTGGGCCAAGCCCGGAAAGACGACGCTCACACCCGCACAACTCCTCCGCGCCCGCTTTCGGTGTCTAGAAGAAGTGGCCTCAGTCGAATATTCGCTTCGCGATCTGGACTACGCGGGGAAGAAACTCGGCTGGCTGACTGCGTCAGGAATGGCGCTGGTGGAGCAACTCAAACAGGGACTTGCGAAGGTCAAAAATCGGATCGCACCGTTTGAAGCGACAGTCCTCCGCTCGCGCTACGGGCCGGACCTCAAGCGGCATCGGAAGGAATTAGCGGAGGCGCGAAACACCTATGGGCCGAATTGTATTCAGGTCAGGACTCCAGTATCATAACGAGCCATGAAAGGTAGCGCGGTGAAAGCTGGAAAGTCTGCCACCATTCAGAAGCGGAAACGGCCTTCCACCCGTCAAACGCCGGGCATGGAGGGTAAGATCACGAAATCCTTCGCGAACCAGGTCGCGGCCTTCGTGAAGCGCTACCGTCCTGCCTTGGAAGCTCTCGCCAAACGGTGATCTACCCCTCACGGCCGAGCAGGTTCTCTTCCTGCACGATCGGCTTGTCGAAGAAACAGGAGGGGAGCACGGAGTTCGGGATTTGGGTGGGCTGGAGTCCGCGCTCGCACGTCCACAGGCTGGGTTCGGCGGCACGGAGTTCTATCCCGACTTGATGACCAAAGCCGCTACTCTGATAGATGGCATTATCCGCAACCATCCATTCATAGACGGAAACAAGCGGGCCGGCATTGCGACGGCCGCTCTGTTTCTTCAGGTGAACGGCTATCGCCTGACTGCAACGAACGCAGAACTTGAAGCGTTCACGCTCCGTGTCACAACCACCAAACCGGATCTCGCTGAAATTGCCGAGTGGTTTCGCACCAAGACGAGACCGGTGCAGGCTCGCTAACTACTCACAATCATCACTCAGCATTCATCGTTCAGCACTGAGACTACGGCTCCACCACGACATCCACAAAGGCGGGCAAGCTGTCCGCGCCTTTCTTGTCGGTGACCCGCAGCTTGAACCGGAAGAGCCGCTTTTCGGACACCTGCGGCGAGAGGAACGAGGCCCGTGGCATATTGACATCCAGCAGTGGGATCTTGCTGCCGCGCACCTGGCTCCAAGCGTAGAACAGCGCCTCTCCTTCCGGGTCTCGGCTCTTCAGCCCATTCAATTCCACCTTGGTGCCGGCTTTCACCGTTCGGCTTGTAGCGGCGTCCGCGATCGGCGGCTCATTCGGTTCGTCCCCCACGTCAACGATGATCTCGAGTTCCGCCTGCTTGCCTCGATTAGTGACGGTCAGAGTGCTGCGGCCGTTGCCCACCAGTTGGAGGAGTCCGAACTGCTGATGGACCCTGATGACTTTTTCGTTGGAAGACCGATACGAGGTTCCGGCCGATGGTGACTGAATCGGTCGGACCACACCGTCTGAAAACTGGCCGACCACGGGAAGCTCCATGATCTTGCCAAGAGAATCGACCTGGCCGTAGGTCACTGCCTGACCCGTCCGACCCAGCCGCAGCGGCTTTTCAGTTTCGAACTCGATTGATGTGAGCTCGGCTCCCGGCTCCACCCGAACCAGAATCTCGTCGAAAATGGATCGGGTCCCGAGGCGCCCTCGCGAAATGTCGCCCACCGCGAGCAGCCTCATGATCCCAACAGCTTGCGGCGGCACCTGAAGCTTGCCGCCGAACGGTGGATCGTTCTGCGTCGTGGAGATCAGCGCTGCTGGAGCCACGATGGTGCTGGAAGAGGAGGCCTGTTCCTGCTCTACGAGGGTGTCGTCCAGTTCACCGTACCAAAAGTACCGTACCGCGACGATGCCGGCGTCCCGCCCCAGATCCACCTTGGCGGTGACTGGCTGTCCCGCCTTCAACACGCTGTTTTCGGGCGGCTCCAGAATCTTGAACGCCCACGCCTGGCCACCGGGCAGGCAGATGTACAGTGCAAAAGTAAACATGCACAATTCGATGAGCCTCTTCTTCATCTTGCCTATTTCATTTTGCATTGAGGCTTCCATTGGCTATCTTTCGAGGTGAAACGGGACGTCGGTGAGAATCACCCGATCCTTGTACAGCAAAGCGGCCTTGAGCATGAGCGCTCGCTGGTTGTGCAGAATATTCTGCCACCACCGGGCCGGCAGGATCTCCGGGATGACGACCGTCACCCAGCTGTCCGGGTCCTTCTTGAGGAGTTCTTCGATGTAGTCCAGGAGCGAGCCGAGCACGGAGCGGTACGGGGACGGCAGCACGACGAGGGGAACCCCGCACCCCCATTGGGCCCACTTGATTTGGGTCAGAGCCGTCTCTTCCTTATCGATGTCCACCAAGACGGCGCGAATGTCTGCCGAGCGCCCTCGCGCGTAGTCCACAGCCCGGATCACCGCGCGATTCACCCCGCCGATGGGAATGATAAGGGTGTTCCGTCTTGGGAGGGGGGGGCGGTGATCCCGTTCCAAGGCAATCTGTTCCCTTACCGCCTGATAGTGGGCGTGAACAGAACGGAACCAAAGGATGATCACGGGAGTCAGGGCCACGACGATCCAGGCCCCGTGCAGGAATTTGGTGCCGGCGATGATCACGGTGGCGACGGCCGTGGTCACCGCCCCCACGCCGTTGACCGCAAGCTTTTTTCGCCAGTGCGGACCGCGTTTGGTGAGCCAGCGGCGGACCATGCCGGCCTGTGAGAGCGTGAATGAGATGAATACACCGACCGCATACAACGGAATGAGCGCGTGGGTATCGCCGCGAAACAAGATGATGAGCAGGCCTGCTAGGACGCCCAGGATTACGATGCCGTTTGAAAACACAAGCCGATCGCCGATCCCGGCCATTTGGTGTGGCATGTAGCCGTCTCGGGCCAAGATTGAGGCCAGATAGGGGAAGCCGGCAAACGCGCTATTAGCCGCCAGGACGAGGAGTAGCATTGTCGCCGCTTGGACGAGGTAATAGAACGGACCCTCTCCAAAAATGGCCCGCGCAATCTGGGACACGACTGTCTCGTCTTCTCGTGGGAGCAGCCCATATTGGTAGGCAAGAGCGCTGATGCCAAGGAAGAGGGTCCCCAAGATCAACGACATTCCGATCATGGTGAGGGCCGCATTCTCGGATTCCGGACGTTTGAACGCCTTGACGCCGTTGGAGATCACTTCCATGCCGGTCAACGCAGTACAACCCGCGGCGAAGGCGCGCAGGATCAAGAACAGCGTCAAGCTCTCGACGACGGGCACGGGATTTACGCTCTTTTCCTGGACTACCTGTGCCGCC
>CAYJUP010000186.1:0-4594 GCA_964373365.1 uncultured Nitrospiraceae bacterium | reverse complement strand
TGGTCGGGCGGGTGGATTACGGCTACAGCAGCGAAGGTGGCGCGGTGTTTGCCGGCCTTGATTTCCCCTTCTGATGATGCCGGCGGTGATACTCAAGCACTTCAGGCAAGCCGCCCGATTGATGGCGGCGCTCATCGTCCTCATCTCGGCGCGCGGGGCCGAAGCCGGCTCGGAAGGGTTTGGCCCCGTCCCGGTCCGGAACTTTCAACCCTTTCAGTTGCTGATCCTGGGAATGCCCGGTGACCGCGCGACGGTGATCGAAAAACGCGCGTTGGATGTTCGGGTGGAAATGGCCTCAACCAGCACGGTGTTCAGGGAGGAGACCGGGCGGGTCAGCGCGACCATGAAGTTCGAGACGCTGCGTTCGGGTCTCTTCTTCCGATACGGGTTGACGGACCGGCTGGAGGTCGGGATGGAGGTCCCGGTACTCTACCGCTACCGAGGTTTCCTGGGAGGCGTGATCACGGCCACGGAGCGGGCGACGACCGGCTTGTCCCCGGCCCGCAATGCGCTCAAAGGCACCGGGTTTGCCTATAACTTGAGCCGGGACGGACAAACGCTGTTTAGCGGCGGGGAAGGCGAGCTGGGGCTGGGCGACATCACGCTGAGCGGCAAATACCAGTTTCTGTCTCAGAGCCGCGAAAGCCCGTCAGTGGCCCTCCGGGTTGCGGTGAAGGTTCCGTCCGGCGACGATCGCCGGTTCTTCGGGAGCGGCCACGCGGATGCCGGGTTGGGGCTGGCCGTCGAAAAAGCGGTGGCGGCCCGGTGGATCTTGTACGGGAATCTTAACGGGATCTTTCCCACCGGCAAGGTGGCCGGCCTGGCGCTTGATCCGGCGATGTCCGGTATCGCGGCGGTCGAGTATCTCTGGTCGCCCGCCGTCTCCTTCGTGGCCCAGTTCGACTATTACTCGAGCCCCTTTCGTAATACCGGCACCAGGATTCTTGACCGGGGCGTCACCGAGGCGACGGTCGGGTTCAATTATCGCTTGCGAAAGAACTTCCTCTGGCAAGTGTATGGCATCGAGAACCTGGATTTTATTACAGGGAGCGCGGCCGATTTTACGCTTTCGACTCTGGTCACCTATCGGTTTGGCACCTGACCACAGGCATGGTCCCCGACCTTCATTCTGAGTGTAACCGCTTGACATTACAAGGAGGTATGTGGGAAACTGAGCAGCAATTTTGCAAAGAAGCAGGAGCTGCCTGCCAGAAGTTTGCCAGCCACATACCACGTGCTTCTGACACCAACAGCTATCGCGTCACGTGAAGAAGAGGGGAGAGATTGCTATGTCGTTGCTGAAGACTATCAACAGTCCGTTGGATCTGAAACGGATGTCGCCGGACCAGTTTCCGGATTTGTGCCAGGAAATCCGCGATCAGATCCTCTCCGTCGTGTCAAACGTCGGAGGGCATCTCGCCTCGAACCTTGGAGTCATCGAGCTCACGGTGGCGTTGCACTCTCTGCTGGATACGCCCAAGGACAAGATCGTTTGGGATACGAGCAACCAGGCCTACGCGCACAAACTTTTGACCGGAAGACGGGAGCAGTTTCACACGCTTCGACAGTTCGGCGGGTTGAGCGGGTTCTGCAAGCGGGAGGAGAGTGTCTATGACACGTTTAATGCCGGCCATGCCGGCACCGGCGTGTCGGCGGCGCTGGGGATGGTGGAGGCCCGCGATCAACTCGGTCAGGGCCATAAAGTCGTGTGCGTGGTGGGCGACGGCGCGATGACCGCCGGGATGACCCTCGAGGGTCTGCATCACGCGGGCGGCCTGGGCAAAGATTTTGTGGTGATCCTCAACGACAACCAGATGTCCATTTCCAGGAACGTCGGCGCCATCTCGGCCTACCTGAACCGTACCTTCACGGGAGAGTTTTACACCAAAGTCAAGGCGGAGACCGGGCATTTCCTGCGCGCGATTCCTCACATCGGTCAAGAGGTGCACAAGATGGCTCGGCGGGCGGAGGAGTTGGCGAAGGGCATCATCTTCCCAGGGCTGCTGTTTGAGGAACTAGGCTTCCGGTACGTTGGGCCGATCGATGGCCACAATTTCGAGCATCTACTGCCCACCCTTGAGAACGTGTTCAAGTTAAAGGGCCCCACGCTGCTGCACGTGATCACCAAGAAAGGGCTGGGCTACGAACCGGCCATGAAGAATGCTGTGTGGTTCCATGCCTGCCCGGCTTTCGTGCGCGAGACCGGCGAGCCGGCCAAGAAGCCGCCGCGTCCCTCCTACACCGCCATCGCGATCAACACGCTGGTGAAGCTGGCCAGGCAGGACAAGCGGATCGTGGCGATCACCGCGGCGATGTGTGAAGGGACCGGCCTCACGGTGTTCGAGAAGGAGTTCCCCGATCGCTTGTACGACGTCGGCATCGCGGAGCAGCACGCGGTCACGTTTGCCGGCGGGCTGGCGGCGCAGGGCATGCGGCCGGTCGTGGCCATGTATGCGACGTTCCTCCAGCGGGCGTTTGACCAGGTGGTCCACGATGTGGCCACCCAGAACCTGCCGGTCGCCTTCTGCATCGATCGGGGCGGTCTGGTGGCGGAAGATGGGACCACGCACCATGGCGCCTTCGATTTCGCTTACCTCCGCCACCTGCCGAACATGGTGGTGATGGCGCCGAAGGATGAGAACGAGCTTCAGCACATGATCAAGACCTGCCTCACGTACAACGGACCGGCCTCGGTACGGTATCCCCGCGGCACCAGCCTGGGCGTGCCGATGGACCCGGAGCCGGTCGCGCTGCCGATCGGGAAAGCCGAACTGTTGCGGGATGGGGCCGATGTGGCGATCGTGGCCATCGGCGTGACGGTCTGGCAGGCGGTCAAGGCCGCCGAGCGGCTGGAGCAGGAGGGCATCTCGGCCGCCGTGGTGAACGCCCGCTTCGTCAAGCCGGTGGACAGCGCGTTGATCGGAGAGGTGGCCAGGCGCGTGCGTTGCCTCGTGACGGTGGAAGAAGCGGCCAAGATGGGCGGATTTGGATCGGCGGTGCTCGAATCGCTGTCTGAGCAGGGCATCACCAACCTGCCCACCAAGGTTCTCGGACTTCCGGACTGGTACATTGAACAGGGTCCGCAGGACCTGCTGCGGGAGAAATACGGGCTGACGGCCGAGGGAATCTACCAGAGCACGAAAGCGCTGCTGGCGAAGGTGTCCTCCGGGACGGAAGCAGACCACGCGCTTGCCGGCCAGGGCAAGCATTTTACCGTCTCTCATGGAATAAGACGGGAATCCGAGGGAGACGAACAGGGGAGTTAAGCTTTTCCCCAGCGATAAGAACAGAGTATGTACATCACACGACGCAAGACGAAGCAGATCAAAGTCGGCAAGGTCAAGATCGGCGGCGATGCCCCGATCTCCGTCCAATCTATGACCACGACCGACACCCGCGATGTCAACGCCACGGTCGAGCAGATCCGCCGGCTGGAAGAGGCGGGCTGTGAGATCATCCGGGTAGCGGTGCCTGACATGGCGGCGGCGGCGGCGCTGCCGAAGATCAAGACCCAGATGACCGTGCCGCTCATCGCGGACATTCACTTCGACCACCGCTTGGCCTTGAAGGCGGCTGAAGTGGTTGACTGCGTGCGGATCAATCCCGGCAACATCGGTGCCTGGTGGAAGACGGCCGAGGTCATCAAGGCGGTCAACGAACGCGGGATTCCGCTCCGCATCGGCGTGAACGGCGGGTCACTGGAACGGCACCTGTTGGATAAGTACGGCTATCCCACGGCCGAGGCGCTGGCCGAATCGGCGCTGAACGCCGTGCACGCGCTTGAGGACGTCGGTTTCACCAACATGAAGGTGTCGCTGAAAGCCTCGGATGTCCACCTGGCGGTGGACGCCTACTGGCTGTTCGCCCTGCAGTCGAACTATCCCCTCCATATCGGGATTACCGAAGCCGGCACCGCCCAGACCGGGGCGGTCAAGTCCGCGATCGGACTGGGCTGGCTGCTGTCGCACGGCATCGGGGATACCCTGCGAGTGTCCTTGGCCGCTGACCCGGTTGAGGAAGTAAAAGTCGGATTTGAAATCCTGAAGTCGCTGGAACTCCGCCATCACGGGATCAACGTGATCGCATGTCCGACCTGCGGGCGGGTGGAAATCGACGTGGTCCGCATGGCGAACGAGCTGGAGAAGCGGCTGGGCCACATCAAGGCCCCGCTCAACGTGTCGGTGCTGGGTTGCGTCGTGAACGGAATCGGCGAGGGCAAGGAAGCGGATATCGGCATCGCCGGCGGCGAGGGAGTCGGCATTCTGTTCAAGAAGGGCAAGCTGCTGCGCAAGGTCCCCGCGGAAGAGCTCATGGAGACGTTGATCCAGGAAGTGGAGATTCTGGCCAAAGAGAAAGAAGCCGAGGAGGCCAGCGAGGCGGCTCCTCCGACGGTCACAGGTGCAGGCAACCGCGGGCATGCGCGGTCGTCTGCTGATCGGTCTACAGATTCCCCTTCATCCTCTGGGCGCGAAATCCCAGTCCTCCCGAACAAACGCTGAGGCGGTTCCCTTTTCGCCAACCGGATACGACTCCTCCGACCGCCTACATCTTTGCTAGTGGACCTGTAGCAGTGGCCTCGGCTGACGAAGGGCGG
>CAYJUP010000185.1:0-4599 GCA_964373365.1 uncultured Nitrospiraceae bacterium | reverse complement strand
ATGTCCCCAATGCGGCCTGGAGACTCTTTGCTTTTTCTTCAGCACGATCCAGTACGCCACGAAGCTCCTTAATATCATTGGAACCCAAACCGATATAGATTTCATTCAGATGCTCAGACTCATCGTGATACTCAATCTTTAGCGTATGTATGATAACCATCGCGCCGGGTGGCTCTGAGACGTTCTTTCCGTAAATTGGTCGTGCGTCGGTGATGATACGCGCACTACAATAAAGATGTTCGTGTTCGATATTTAGAGTTGCGGCCTTCGCTGCAATGCTCAGAGCCTCGACATTGAGCACTCTCGCTAATCGCTCACGGAATTGCGGCTCTTCGTTCGGTTTCAATTCTTTGTGTTCACGCAGGGCTTCACAGATGTCAGCGACAAATTCCTCTAAGGACACCTCGCTATATGCGCGCACCCGATACATTGAATTGATGGCCACCATTACCTGGTCCGCATCGTCTGGAGATAGGTTCTTGACCGCAGGAACGAACCCTGGTGAACGATCAATCTCAAGAAGCAACGAATGTAGAATATCATCTGGCAGCGTGCGCAATATCGCGAGTCCAAGGCGGTCGCTCTTTGGTATGTTCAGTTCTTACACTTTAATCTCCGCGTGCGCTTACTTTTGATCATTCCGTTTATTTTAACTCAAAATTGCAAGCCGTGAGATATGCAAGGATCTGCTTGGCATCCATTGTAAGGCCACCAGTCGGTCTCCCGATTTGCGTAGGAGTCTAGCCATATCTGGATGAAAAAGCCATGCTTTCCTCTTGAGAGGGGCCAGTAAGCCCCCAAGTCTGGCCGCTGATTAAGAGTTGTGGGGTTTTATACCCATACAGCCACCTTGCGGTTGTGCCATCGGTGTTGCGGACGGTGTGTGAGGTGCGGGCGGGGATGCGGGTCCACCCAGAGGTCGCAGCTAAAGCCCCGCGCCTGCCAGTCCTTGGCGATCTTCGTACGGTCGAGTTTTCCTGCGCTGCTGTTCATACGCTTACATGCTCTGTAAGTAGCCAACCCCTTATGAAGCGAATCCCCTGCTCTCTAACTTCTCCTTCTGCCGGGTAAGATCATGATATCCTACTCGAAGGAGATCGTGGGATGAAAGAGAAGTTGTCTGTAACGATGGACCGGCAGCTAGTTCAGTTTCTGGATTCGCTTCCCGGCCAGTCGCGTTCGGAAAAACTGGAAAAGGTTTTGCGGCGCTTCCAGGAAGTCTCCGAGGAGCTGTCGCTCCGACATGCCCTGGCCAAGCACCACGGTTCCGACAGCGAGCGCCTCGAGCACGAGGCGTGGGCCCGAACGATGGAGCATGACCAATGACTTGTCGGAAAAGCAGCCAGTCCCCCTTATGATCGGTAAGTCTTAGGCCACAGCGCTCTTGGGTTTAGTAACGCGCCTAAGCCCCCAGCACAGCCCTACCAGCACCAGGTCTTCGATTGGCGAGTACCAGCGGAGCGGCTGAGCCAAGAACACGCCGAAGCAGCCGCAGTTTTCCAGTTCGAGCCCCCGCAGGAGCGTGCCCGTCATCCAGACGGCATAGATGCCGTTCAGCCCAGCCGCCGCGAGCGCGGCGGCTCGCAGGCGCCAGCCGGAAAGCACCCACACGCCAAGAGCCCACTCGATGCCAGTGACCGCAAGGGCCAGCGGCCAGAGCATCGCAGCAGAGAAGGCTTGGTAGGTTTTGAGTACCTCGACGAAGCCGGGCAGATCGAGCGATTTGCCCAGCGCCGAGGCCAGGAGAATCCCGCCGATGAGGAATTGCAGGAGCCGGCGCATCACTACGGCAGCAATCGAGCCCTTGGCGTGTTCTGCCATCTGGGGAACCAAGCGGCTCCGGTCATTAAGAAGTCTGCTTCTTCAGCTCAATCTCGCGGGACAGAGAACGGGGACAGGCAGCTTTCGGAAAAGCAGCCAGTCCCCTTGACTGTCACCCCAGCTCGCCGATGATCTTCCGGTACTCGGCTTCGGGGTAGGCCCGCATCGTCGTCGTCCGGACGTTGCCGAGGGAGCTGATCGTGAGGAGGAACTTCGCCAACGCTTCATCGCTGGGTACCTCCACGATGAGCACGGCGTCGAAACTCCCCTGGAGCATGTAGAACGCCTTCACTTCTCCCCCAATGCCCTTGATCGCCTTCTTGGCCGCGTCCACGCGCTTGGGCGAGTCTTTGATGTTCCTGATCCCCTGATCGGTCCAGTTGATGAGGACGAAGTAAGTAGGCATGGGTCACCTCGCTTGATGGAGTTAAGGTTTGCCGGACAGTTTCTTCATGGCCTTCGAGGCGTAGATCACGAACGCACAGCCGACGGGAAAGAGGAACTCGTTGGTGGCGCGGGAGACGAGCGCAGGAAGCGGCGGCATCTGCGGCGCGGCCTGGATTGAAAGCGCGAGCATGATGCCGCCGAACAGGAGGTGATAGGACTTTGCTTTTGAGGGGGGGGGCTCGAACACCCCCAAGAAGCCCCAACAGGTGTCTGTGAAGTCCTATCACCTCCAGACAGACACAGAGCCCGATGAGCGCCGCGGCCGTATGGCCAGCCTGCGCTTCGTGCAGCAATTCTCGGCCGAAGTCTCGCAACGAGGCGCTGATGCCTCTGGGATTCGCACGCACGTCGTGCCCGGTGAACCAACGATAGCACTCGCATAACATCCGGTGGCATTCTTCCTCCTGTCCTTGGACCCTCAGATGGCGTGCCAGTGAAGGATCCGAAGTGGAGCAGGCCAGAGCGGCGCAAACGGAGCCGGAGAGTCCCTCTCCCCAGATCACCTGTTCCAGGATGCGAACCAACGCTCGTTTGCCGAAGAGAGGCAGTCGGTGAAGATCTGGGCGATGAGAAGGCAGCATCAGCATGTCCCGCGAACCCCGTAACCGAAATAGGCCAATGCCGTGGTCCGGCTGAAACGGAAACGATGGCGCCCATCGGGTCCTAACCCGCGGTAAAGAAAGCCCCGAATGTCTTTGATCTCAATGCCACAACGCCTCAAGGCCTGACGAAGTTCCTGAGGCCGAATAAACTTGCTCCCATCATGCGTTCCGGCAGGGATCCTTCCGCAGAGCCGCTCACCCAGCACGATGAGGACCATGCGAGCAATCCAGGTACGATTGGGGGTATCAAACACGAACAGCCCACCGGGTCGGAGAACCCGAGCGATCTCGCCGAGGACGGCCTGGAGATCCTCCACATGCTCTAGGACTTCGCTGGCCACCACTAGGTCGAACGAATGATCGGTGAAGGGGAGCCCCGCGGCATCCGCCACGTGGTAATCAACCCGCAGATCTTCGTCGAGCGCGTGGCGGCGGGCTTGCTCAATGGAACGAGTGGACTGGTCGATGCCAGAAACCCGAGCTCCCGCTCGGGCCAACGTCTCGCTGAAAATTCCTCCGCCACATCCGATATCCAGAACCGTCTTTCCAGGCAGCGGGTCACCGACCTCCTTGACATACGACATCCGCAGCGGATTGAAATCCGCGAGTTGATTCAACACACCCCCCGGCATCCACCAGGTAGTGCTCAGGCGATCATACAGCGTGAGATCATTGCCTGTCATTGCTGGTTGAGGCTCCAGTCGTATTCCAAAAAGGAGAGTGTTTTCCCTTCAAGCTCCTTGGCCAAGCCGGGCGGGGCGTAGAGACGGAGATAGTCCACGAGACCCCCCTGACGAATCTCGCGTACCTTTCGGACGTCGTTCACAAAGTCGCTTTTGTACCAATCGAAAATCGCTGAGATCTCCAAGCGGTAATCACAGGCACCTGTTGGGGCTTCTTGGGGGTGTTCGAGCCGCCGCCCCCTCAAAAGCAAAGTCCTATCACCCCTATACGCGTTGATCCAGAACGCCAGGCGGTCTTGGCGGGTGGGCAAGCCGTTGGGATCGACATGGTTTATATCTTGAAGGTAGGCCTCGAACTTGCTGTCGGCCGCGATACCCGGATAGTTGACGACGCCGTTCACCACATGAGCGCGCAAGATCTCGTCGAAGGCCTGGTGAGAAAAGTCCTTCGGTGCAATGGAGTCCACCGGCTTAAAATACTTTGGCACCGTACTGCAGCCTATGAACAGAAGGAGGATCGCAAGTACGGCTGTGGGATTTGAGCGAAAGATGGACATTTACCTAGTTCCCCTTTTTAAACACGATGTCGCCGTAATAGGCGGTGGCCGACTCGCGGGTGTTGTCGGTGTCGGTCATGATGGCGACGCCGGAGATCATCGACGGTTCCTCGCCGAAGGCGGCCTTGTAATCCTCAGCCAGGTTGCGTTCTTCGTTCACCCATTGATTCAGGCGATCCGTTCCGCTCTCCACGACGATCATCATGGCTCGACCAGTGTAGGGGTTGGGCACGACCGTGCCCTTGGGCGCTTTACTCTCCCAGATGTAGTTGAGCGCACTGATGGGCGGATATTGTCCGTAAAACCATCGGACCGCCTCGTATTTGGCCTTCTCAAAGAGGCCAACTTTGTCGGGATTATATTCAAAGGTGATATACAGTCGGCCCGGGTAATCGTCGCCTTCTTTCCTATTCACGTCCCCCTTCTTAAGCACATTGGCCACCTTCCAGCGCCATTGGACGATCGGGTATTCCTTGGGATTGATCTTGA
>CAYJUP010000184.1:0-4609 GCA_964373365.1 uncultured Nitrospiraceae bacterium | reverse complement strand
GCGCTCCGATTTTCCTGGTGATCAGGACATCCAGAGGAAGACGAAGGGACAGGCTCATTTCCAGGCCCACCACCACGCCTCCGCGCGGAATCGCAAGAATCAGTCCATCGGGACAGTCGGTGTAGCGGCTCAAGGCGGCGGCCAGCCGCTGCCCCGCTTCTTCACGATCTCGGATCACGTATTGGTAACCTCTGTTTGCACATTACCTCTGCTTGGTAATTGGCGAAGTGTGCTAAGATGGAAAAATTCTGGGTGCTGGCGTAGCTCAATCGGTAGAGCAGCGGTTTTGTAAACCGCAGGTCGGAGGTTCGATTCCTCTCGCCAGCTCCAGGCTTTCCCGCTGACGTGGCAATCGGTTTGAGGATGACCTCCTGCGCAGACCATCTCCATAGCTTCTTCACGGAGAGTGCACGATGCCCCTGACCGCTTCACTCGCTGAGACAGTACCTACGGAACGACTCCAGGGTAGCACTCCTGTAGGCACCACGAACAGATCCCAGTTTTTGTTGCTGCAAACCCTCGTTGTCATTGTCCTGTGTTATCAATTGTTGTATAGCCTCCACACGCTTCTCAGCTTCAATGCACAACTCTTCGTCGCATTGGGGCTTTTGCTGCTCGTCCCCGCCCTGATGCTGTTTCCCGCTCATGTGTGGGAAACCAATTGGTTCGTCGGCGCGTTGGTACTGGGCGATACAGCCATGACGAGCTTCATCATCTACCTGTCGGGCGATGCCGGGTCTGACCTGTACTTGACCTATTTCCTGATCATCTTCTTGGCCGCGTCCACCCAAACACTGAAGCAGCATCTCGTCCTCTCAGTAATTCTGAGCGCCGGCTATGGACTGGTCCTCTATTTTGGGGCCAGCGACACCTATGTGGGATTGGAGGGAACACTGCTCCGGATTCCTGTCCTCCTCATCATGGCTACGTTCTACGGAGCCAGTGCCGAATTGGTGCGAATAGAACGACGGCAGAAGGCCGGACTCATAGACCATATCACCGCGTTGAAACAAGCGGAGGAGGAGCGGGAGAGACTGATTCTTCAGCTTCAAGACGCGCTCGCCAATATTAAAACGCTACGTGGATTGTTGCCGATTTGCTCGTTGTGCAAAAGGATCCGCGATGACAAAGGTTATTGGAATCAAATCGAGTCCTATCTTCGACAACATTCGAGCGCAGACTTTTCTCACGGGATCTGTCCCGAATGCACCACCAAACTGTTCCCAAACTATGAGAGTGAGTCGCCCATGCCGACCGATGAGAGACCTCCGGGCTAAGTTACGATGCCGCCTGTAAAGTCACTCCATAACATTTAATGTATATCTTCAGATGGTATGGGTAAGATATTGTAATACCATAATTAATTATCGAACACTAAATGTTCCAGCATTCGCGCGACGGGCACGACATGGCGACGAAGGATTGTGACTGGCCCGGTCATACCCAGTGGTTCTGCTGCCCTACGTGCACCCGGCTTTGGACTTATCAAGGGAAAGAGATTGTGGCGTTGGATTCCCAAGTTGCGCTAGGGCCAGCCCAACCGAGCGAGGGAGTGCCGAGCCGAAGCTGCGCGGTATGCGAAGGCGAACGCAGCGCTCCCGTCGCCGAGATCTGAATCAAAACTGAGCTCTTACCCCTGAGCGGTTCCCCTTAGTCGGCGGCCCGACCCTGAAAAATCCTTTGTCGACGGGAAGAGCCGCGCAGCGCGGCAAACAGATGACCCCGGAAAATCAGCATGGCCACCGCCACCGGCGGCGTCAGCACAAGTACAAGCCATGAGCCGGCCCCGCTCGGCAGTCCGAGGTAGCTGAGCCACGCTGTGATAAGCGTAAAGGGAAGGACCAGAATCTGGAAAAAATCCAGGCCAGCCCCACGACCCAGTTTCCCTGAGATGCTGAAAAAGAACGACAGGCCGAGCGGAGCCAGGACAACCGCCAAAGGGAGAAACCATTCGATCCAGTTCTCGATCACGAACTCGTAGCTCTCCCGGAGCACGTCCAGGGGAGAATCGTGTCGCACCTGGTAAATCACTTCGGGGGCAGGATTGAGGAGAATGAAGAGCAGCAGAAAGATGCCCGCCGCAAGGAAGGGTCCGTTGGGATTGGCTGCCATCCCCTGCTCCAGAAGCATACTCGGCACCCAAAGCACGAATCCCACACCGATCACATCCCAGAAGTACTGACCAACGCTTCCCCAGGCATCATGAAACGCCAGGCGGCGGGAGCCCGTCACCGCCTGCTCAATCAGGCCCAGCGTCGCGCCGATCAGCCACGCATTCACCGCGCCCAAGATAAACCCTCCCGGAATTCCCAGCGGCGCGAACACGGATGTCGCCACCACCATCAAGACGGCAAAGACGACCACGGCAATAGCGATGATCCAGCTTCGAGGAAAGGAACGCGCGGTCGCGCGAAGCGCGTCCCGGTATAGACGAAGTGTGGCGCGCACTATCTCGTTCATCATGTGGTCGAAGATTGCGTCAGTTAGTCAGACGATCGCGCGGACGGCTTCATCCGCCTCGCAGTCGCTCTCGCGAGCAGGACTCTCGGAGCAACCCAACTCAGCAGGGCGAGGAGGCGTCCCCTCCATCCGATCGTGACCACGGCGGGACCGCGCTCCAGCGCAGCTAGCGACACGGCAACGACCTCAGCCGGGGTCTGTGTCCCAAGCGGGCTTTTGGGACGGAACCCTGCTGTGGTGTGGAAATCGGTCTCGGTCGAGCCTGGACAACAGACCTGGATTCGCACCCCGAATGGCCTGACCTCTTCCGCCAGCGCTTCCGAAAGCGTGATGAGGAAGGCCTTCGTCGCGGCATATTCGGCGAGGTAGGGAATCGAAAAGAGGCCAGCAATGGAGGCGACGTTGATGATGCGGCCCGAACGCCGCTCGATCATGCCCGGTAGGAACAACCGGATGCTTTCCGCAATCGTGTTGATGTGCAGACGCAACATCTCCTGGATGCGTGCCATCGGCATCTCCGCGAAATCCCCGTACAGACCAAAGCCGGCGTTGTTGACCAAGAGATCAGGCGTGCTCCGGCGCTGACGGGCCGCGACGTACAGCCGGTGGGCCGCATCCGGATGAGCCAGATCCGCCACTTCAATGTCTACGGTCACGGGGTATCGGCCGGTGAGATCCGATGCCAGGCGATCCATACGGAGCTTGTCCCTGGACACAAGCAGCAGATCGTAGCCTCTGGCGGCCAAAGCTCGAGCATATTCGGCGCCGATGCCGCGGGAGGCACCGGTAATCATCGCAAACGGGTGTGTGCCTGCTGGAGTTTCCACGTTCCTCTCTCGTTAGGCGACAATAATCTGGGCGGTCCCCCGCGGTCAAGCCAATCGTCATGAAAACTTGACCGCTCCTCCCGCCTGCCCTATAACCTGTGGCCTCAACAAGAACCAGCCCGTTGGTGTGGAGCCGACGAAGGGGGTGAGACGATGGGTGCCGAAGCCTATGCGGGCCATGCCGGGGAAATGGGAAGTCAGCTTATGATGCCGCACGAGCTGATGGGCGGGATCGTGGTGCTGGCTCTGCTGGTCCTCGCGCTTTTTATCCTGGGAGGAGTGACAGTCAGAAGGCTGTCTCGCATTGAACGCCGCCTGCAGACACTTGAACACGTCCTCGCGATCGAACAACGCGGATCGCCCTCACCCAAGCCGCAGAACTGACAGGGTACTGGCGTCGCACCCCCTCGACGCCGTACCCATTTTTTTGTACCACGCGACACCCAATCTGTTGACTTACTCAACGACGTGATTATCGCCTCCTTCCAGATAACGGTGTTTTCGAGCATCCTCAGGAAGGACCCAACATGGACATGAACAGGATGACCGTGAAGCTCCAGGAGGCGTTACAGGCCGCCTCCGCACACGCAATGCGGCGAAGCCACCAGGGCATCGATGTGGAGCATCTGCTGCTTGCCGTGGTGGAGCAAGGAGGCGGGCTGGCCGGACCACTGCTCGAACAGGCCGGCGTCTCGGTGTCTGCCGTGCGGAGCGCCGCCGAACAGGCGCTTGCCAAGATCCCCCAGGTGCAGGGGCCCGGGGCAGGACCCGGGCAGATCCATCTCACGGCGCGGCTCTCGCAAGTTCTGACCCGCGCCGAGCAGGAAATGCAGGGACTCCGAGATGAGTACCTGAGCGTCGAGCACGTCCTGTTGTCGATGGTGGACGAGGGCGGCATCTTCCGGCGTCTGAAGCTGGCCCGCGATCGGCTCCTCTCTGCGCTCCAGCAAGTCCGCGGCAACCAGCGCATCACCAGCCAGGACCCGGAGGGCACCTACCAAGCATTGGAGAAGTACGGCCGGGACCTCACCAGACTGGCTGGACAAGGGAAGCTCGACCCGGTCATCGGACGAGACGAAGAGATTCGGCGCGTGATCCAAATCCTGTCTCGGCGAACCAAGAATAACCCTGTACTCATCGGCGAGCCGGGTGTCGGCAAGACGGCGATCGTGGAGGGCCTAGCGCAGCGGATCGTGAAGGGGGACGTGCCGGAAGGCCTGAAACAGAAGCGGGTGGTCGTATTGGACATGGGCGCGCTGGTGGCCGGAGCCAAGTTTCGCGGCGAGTTCGAAGAGCGGCTCAAGGCGGTCCTCAAGATCGGA
>CAYJUP010000183.1:1594-4621 GCA_964373365.1 uncultured Nitrospiraceae bacterium | reverse complement strand
TTTCTCCGGGCCGGCCAGTTGGCCAAGGTCGGGGGCTGACCTCATTCTCCTGCTTTCTGATTCCCGCATGCTCTTCAAGTCCTTTATTGGGGAAAATGCTTTGCATGAATGATCAGAGGGAGAAACAGGTCCTCGAAGAGTTTGTAGACTTTCTGCTTTCAGCGCTCACGCCCTACGCAACTACTATCTACCTCTATCTCCTACGAAAAAGTCACTTTGCTAATGGGTCGAAGGAAATTAGAATCGGGAAGCGAACCATCTCGAAGGGCTGCGGACAAGGCACCAGATCGGTGACAGGGGGCAACTTCAAACATATCACGGAGGTGCTAGAGTCTCTGGAAATGAAAGGATGCATATCCATTGGTGATACAACTCGCGAAGGTACACTCTACTCTATTAACTCCCCTCGCGAAGTTCCAGCAGCCAAGGAGCGAATGGCTGCGCTTTATGTTCCATCCCGCCCTTTGAACTACTATGACGATCCAGATATGCGGAAGAATCTCTTCGAACGTGACGAGTGGATATGTCGATATTGCGGGGATCAAGTGTCCGCTAATAGCGCTACCCTGGATCATCGGATTCCGGTATCGAAGGGCGGAGCAGATTCTCCTGAAAATCTTGTAACGTGTTGTCTTCTCTGCAACTCCATCAAATCAGGCAAGACATACGAGGAAGCCGCGCCAGCAATCCTTGCTTCCTTGCGTAAACGCAGGGCTTCACGGGTATCTTAATACCTTCCTGTAAACCTTGAAACTAGGATTTCGCTGTTAATGGGCGAGAATCCCGCCAGCGAAACCAGCTTCAGCAACGAGGCACGTCGCAATAGGTGGGTAGTTCTCCTAATTACTGCGATGCTCCTCGCCGGATCCTACCTTACTTTGAAGAACCTCCGAGATACACTTGAAGCTCAAGTTACCGACCGCTTGACCCAAGCCATCAGTCACATCAACAACGAAAATCTCGAAATTCGTCTGGGAGGCATTTATGCCCTCGGGCACATTGCCGCCGTTTCGGAAAGAGACTATTGGCCAATCATGGAAATCCTCATAACCTACGTGCGAGAGCGCGCTTCGGTAGGGAAGAACCAGACCCTGAAAAAGCCGCCACAGCGCCTCGCTCCCGATATTCATGCGGCGCTTGATGTCATTGGAAGACGCCAGCATTCCTATAACGATGGAGAAAGTCAACGACTCGATTTACGTGGGAGGGACTTGCGTCGGGCTAATTTAGCTGGAGCAAAGCTAGCAGGGGCCATCCTAAGTGAGGTTCACTTGGAAGAAGCAAACCTGACTGGAATCAGCTTGGAAGAGGCAATACTAAGAGAAGCTCACCTGGAGCAATCGACTCTCGCTGAAGCCAAGATGGAAGGGGCTTTTCTTTTGAACGCCAGTCTCAAAGGGGCAAGGCTCCAGGCCACAAATCTGCAAAGGGCATTTCTCGTTGGAACCAGCTTTGACGGTGCGAACCTCCTAGGCGCTGACTTCACGGAAGCGTTCGGCCTCACCTGGGAGCAAATGCAAACGGCGAAGAGAGACAGTGGGACCAGGCTCCCTGACTACCTCAAGGCGCACTCGCCAGCCGATGGGGTACCATAGCCTAGATAGTGTTCTGTGCTGTATTCGATTGATGGTGAAAAAGAAGTTGCCAACGGATCACGATCGGATTTCTGAACCGGTGTGGACGGCTCCATCCACGGAGAGTACTACGCATCCTCTTTATAAATCTCCGGATGACGTTCGTGAAGCTCCGGGTGCAGTTCCGGGTACCATTTCTGCTCGCAGGCCGGACATAGACTGTGGGTAAACAGGACTTCCGAATGCTCTTCAACATATTTTCCGAGCCCGTTCAAAAGCCTTTGTCGTCACGGATCTTCTTGCAGGACGCGCAGACGGGTACCATCTCCCGCATAGTCTTAATGGCCTCCCTCGCCTGCTTGTGTCGCAAAATGAGAAGCGCCGTTACCCAAATTATCAGGACAGCAAGCAACCGATTGAGGATTCCCATCCAGGCAATTCCACTGGCAGGAGAGAGAAAAACCCCTAGGCCGGTCAGCGCTGTACCCGCCGTGGCGGTAATGAGCGTGAAGCGTTCCTGGGGAGACCACAGAGAGATCACGACCGGCGCCACGTACATCATCGGAACCGCTATGCCCAACGGAAGCCACAGATCCAGGACAAACACACTGGCCGCTATTGCTATCGCCAGCACGGCAAGCCGAAGGACGGTGTTCTGTTCCGGTTTCTTCATGGCGGGGTCAGGAGTGTACACTTCTCGCACGCAGAATGCACCAGCAATGTGGCGTCGGCTGCAGAAAGGCAGGCTGGATTTAGACACCCGATTTGGCGCAGCGGAAGCCGATGGTGGGCGCGCGCTGCTCGAGTGGCGCGCCGCCGCGCGTGGCGGCGCGCAGCATCGCCGGGTTGCTGCGCCAGGACCCGCCGCGGACGACCTTGTACCGTCCGTTCGCCGGACCCGGTGGATTGCGGTCCGGCATCGAGACGTAATAGTCGATGCCGGACCAGTCTTGCACCCATTCGGCCACATTGCCGGCCATGTGGTATAGCCCATAGGGGCTGCGTCCACCCTTCACGCCGGCCACGGGCGCCACGCGAGGGAGCGCATCGCGGGTGTCCTGGCCGAAGACCGCCCGCCGAGCATCCGGCGTGGCCTTGCCCCACGGAAAGAGTCGTCCCTTCGTACCCCGGGCCGCCTTTTCCCACTCGGCTTCGGTCGGCAGGCGTTTTCCGATTGAGCGACAATAGGTGTCGGCCTCGGCCCAGCTCACGTTGAACGCCGGCCAGGTTGCCAGGATACGATCGGCAGGCATTCCAGAGCCAGTGAGTGGACGCACAAACTCGGCCAGCTCCTTCAGTTCCTCAAGCTGGGCAAGGTCTGGCGGAAGGGCCCGAGGCTTTCGGAGCACCCCTGCCAGGTAGTTTCCCAGGCTGACCTCGTCCCGGTCGATCGCGTACGCGTCCAGCCAGATGCGGCGTTGCGGGGTTTCGGAATTGTCAAAGGGCACTTCGA
>CAYJUP010000183.1:0-1494 GCA_964373365.1 uncultured Nitrospiraceae bacterium | reverse complement strand
GCAATCAGCCGCTTCTCGATCTCGGCCGTTTCCTCAGGACCGGCCGCTAGGATGCGACCTCCCTGCGCCATCTTTTCGAAGTCGGCTTTGACGCTCAGGCGGGTTCCTTTCGAGGGGAGGGTTTGCAATGACACCAGATACTGGTTCCGAAAACCGGACAGTTCGATTGACGCGGGCGCCGAGACCTTGCGCTCCGTGACGTACACCGCCTTCTGATCCATCTTCACGCTGACGCGCACGGCGTACCCGTTCCTCGCAAGCGCCTCTTCAGCAGCCTTGCAGACCGCCGCGAGGGCCTGGGGCAACTCCTCAGCTTGGCCGCCTTTGTCTTCCACGCGCAGCATCTGAGAGACCTGGGCGTTCTTTGCGGCTGTGCGCTGAGCATCAGCGGTCAGCTTCTTGTTCTCCGCCACCTGCGCCCCCAGCATGGCGGCGAGCGCTCGCCGCTCCGCCTCCGTCCGTTCGGTCTCTTTCTTTGCGTCCCGCAACTCTCGATTGAGCAAATCAATCTGCTGCTGCATGACCTTGTTCCCTTCCTGCAGCGAGACGATCACCGACTCCTGCTTGGCCGCTTGTTTGCGCAGTTGTTCGTTCTCCGCCTTAAACGGGGATTCGTCCGGCTTGCAGCCGGAGGATATGAGGGTAGAGCTGACCAGTAGAACTGTACCGATGAGTGTGAAGGGTCGGCGTCGAGAGGAAGTTGGAGAAGCAGTTCCCATGTGAGATAACTCTCAGTCTTTCCGCAAATCTACGGTCGGATTCTAGGGCTGTTTCGTATTGAATGCAAACCTTGTCTCTTTATTCGTGCAAAAGTGGAACGGTTTGACCCACTCATACTGGGCAGGCTATCCTCACGCGCATGCGCACGATCTTGCATCTCGCCTTTCTGCTCATGACATCGCTAGCATGTCTGCTCACAGGTCCTGCGAGCGCCGCATCGGCCGAACGTCCGGAGGGGAAACCGGAACCGGTCCCGGCCGAGGAATATCTCATCTACGATCTGGTGGTGCGGACCAAGTTTCTGACCTCCCAGACGACGCTCGTCATCATTGAGCGGTTGACCGTCACTCGACTAGGTCCCGAGGAGAAGGGCCCACCCAATCGCGCCTTTTTTGAAGAGAATGCATACTTCGGGGGCAGGCTCCGACCGGATCTGATGACGGATTTCATTCTGAAGACCCGCCATCCGTCTCGGCTGGAAGGTAGGTTTCACTTCGGGGTGCGTTATCGTTTTACCTCGGGCGGTGAGCTCGAAGGCCCAGAGGTGTCCCTTGCGCCGATCCCTACCAAGTTTGCTCCCGCTGACTTTGTGCAGGACGCTCCGGCGACCGTTGGTATCCTGGAAGTCTCCCGCGTAGGCTTCAACCCGCGTGAGGACCAAGCACTGGTCTACGTAGGAGACAACCGTCCTGACGGGACCGGAGCCGGGTTCCTGGTGCTGCTGCACCGGCGTGGCCGCGTGTGGGAGATCACGGATACCGAAGTGTTGTGGGT
>CAYJUP010000182.1:0-4642 GCA_964373365.1 uncultured Nitrospiraceae bacterium | reverse complement strand
GGCTCCCGAACGCGTCGCCGTCAAGGGAAACCCCGCCCTCGAACCCGGCGCGGGGTCGTCCAATCCTGGCCATCCCGGCATCATCCTCGGCAAAGAGCTGTCCATGCGCCTGGGTGCCTTCGTCGGCGACACCATCAACGTGGTCTCGCCGGTTGGTCCCGCCAGTTCGATCGGGGCGATCGGAATGACGCCCAAGATCCGAGTCTTCACGGTGGTCGCGGTGTTCGAGTCGGGCATGTACGAGTACGACTCGTCGCTGGCCTACATTGCGCTGATGGAAGCCCAGAAGTTTTTCAACATGGGCAACACGGTCACCGGCATCGAGGTGAAGGTGGACGACATTTTCCTGGCGGCCGATATCGCGCGCGCCATCGAGCAGGCGCTGGGCTTCCCCTACGTAGCTCGGGACTGGATGCAACTCAACCGGAACCTGTTCTCGGCGTTGAAGCTGGAAAAAGTGATGATGTTCCTGCTGCTGGTTCTCATCACACTCGTCGCGTCGTTCAACATCGTGAGCACCCTGACCATGATTGTCAGCGAGAAACAGCGGGAGATCGCCATTCTCAAGGCCATGGGCGCGACCCGCAAGGCCATCATGCGCATCTTCATGCTGAACGGGCTCATCATCGGACTCACCGGCACCGTGATCGGGATCCCGCTGGGCTACGCGTTCTTGTGGCTGATCCAGACCTACTGGACCTTCGATCCGACGGTGTATTACATCTCACACGTCCCGGTCCACGTGCAGGCGCTGGACGTGATCCTGGTCTCGTTCTCGGCGATCCTGATCAGCTTCTCCGCCACCCTCTACCCATCCTGGCAGGCCGCCAACCTGGATCCGGCTGCCGCGCTCCGGTATGAATAGCACGCCCCCCTCGTCCAGGTCGTGGATGTCTCCAAGTCCTTCCCGATGGGCGGGCTGCAGGTGGTGGCCCTCAGGGGAGTCCGCTTCGACATCGCGCGGGGGGAGATACTGGCGGTCGTGGGGGCTTCCGGAGCCGGGAAAAGCACGCTGCTCCACATTCTCGGCACGCTGGACCGGCCGACCAGCGGGACGGTGCTCTTTGAAGGGCAGGATCTCTTCCGTCTGTCGGATCTAGAGCAGGCGGGGTTCCGCAATCGGCGGATCGGGTTTGTCTTTCAGTTCCATCACCTGCTCCCCGAATTCACGGCGCTCGAGAACACGTGCATGCCGGCCATCATCCAGAACCGCCCGACGGCGCAGGCGCGGACCGAGGCCGCCGCGCTGCTGGCCGACGTGGGGCTGGAACACCGTCTGCATCACAAACCGGGGGAACTGTCCGGGGGCGAGCAGCAACGGGTGGCGGTGGCGCGCGCCCTGATGCAGCGGCCGGATCTCGTGCTGGCGGACGAGCCGACCGGCAACCTGGACACGCACACAGGGGAGGCTCTGTTTGCGCTGATGCGGGATCTGAATCGTGGGCGAGGCACCACCTTCGTGATCGTGACCCACAATGAAAAGCTCTCGGCGCAGGCCGGCCGCATCATTCATATGGAGGACGGCATGGTCATCGGAGCCTAAACTGAGGCCGCCCCTTTCTCCTGCTTTGCACCGCCCCAACCTGATCTCTCGCTGACGGTATCTGCTCCGATACTCCTGCTTTTTGCTTGACTGGATGGTGACGTTTGCGTATCGTGCGATCAAAGTTCACTCACGATTCTTCCACACCATTCAAGCAGGAGGGCTATGAGACGAGCACATCGCGCGACGTGGAGTGTAATCGTGAGCCTCCTCATCGCCACCAGCGCATTCTCTGCGGCAGACAGTCTGGCCGTTGAATTCGTGCCCGTTGGCCCGCGAGCCATCGGGATGGGCGGTGCCGGCGTCGCGGTGACCACCGATGCCTTGGCGACCTACTGGAACCCGGCCGGCTTGGCGATGCAGAAAAGCGTGGACATCCGAGTCCAGGGGAGCGCGCATTTGACCGACCGCTTAGGGATCGCGGACACCCTCAAGGATATTGACGCCATCGATCTGAGTAATATTAGTGCGGCCAATGCGGCCCGGTTGCAAGGACTCTTAGACCGGCTTAATCGCCCAGGGGCGTCGGTCTCGGCAGCAGGTGCCGGCGGCGCCTATGTGAAGGGCTTTGTCGGCAACCATGCCTTTGGCTTCAACGTATCCGATGTAGCTACTGGGGGTCTTTTCGTGCCAAGCGCACTGCGTTGCGTTGCGCCCGGCGGTGCCGGAGGCTGTATTGCAGGAGGCACGTCCCTCTCTGTCAGCGGTCAGCTCGCTGTTCAGGGACTGGAAGCCAGACAGGCTGCCTTTTCCTATGCCTATGCCTTCGCCGAGCGCACCGTCGCGATCGGAGCCACCGCCAAGATCATTCAGGGCGCAGCCTATTCCGCACGTGTGAATGTGCAAGGCTCGGAAGGCGATGCCGGCTTCACCAGCGACCTGGGTAAGGCCAAAATTTCCACCGCCATCGGTATCGATGTCGGGGCGATCTATCGTCCCTCTTCCTGGCTGCGATTCGGCGTCGTCGGGAAGGATATCAATGAGCCTTCTTTTGATGCGCCGGGGGGCGGCGAATTCAAGCTCACGCCGCAGGTGCGCGGCGGCGTCGCGATAAATCCCTATTCCTCGCTGACCCTCACCTTTGATGGGGACATTTTGTCCAACAAGACCCTCATCCCAGGCCTCAAGAGCCGCGTGCTGAGCCTGGGGGCCGAGCAGACGCTTCTCGCGGAATTCCTCTCCCTGCGGGTCGGAGCGCTGAGAAACGTCGAGGACGCCGGCTCCGTCATCACGCCGACCGCGGGCCTCGGGATCAGGCTGTTTGCCTTGAGATTTGATGTGGGCGGCGGGTATGACTTCCGCGAGCAACAGGCGCTGGCGTCCGGCTCTCTGTCATTGACATTCTGAGTGAAATGATCTGATCACGCTTGCACACGAGGAATACGAGGAGGACCATGAAACGACCTGTTGTGCTGTGGATGATACTGTCAGGCATCGTGCTGGCCGGGTGCGGCGGACTTCAGGAGGTGTGGGAGGGGCCAGTGGATGAGTCGTTTCATCCCAGCTCTATCGCCGTCTTGCCCCCAATTGTGGGTCCCTTCGAAGGAGCACGTGAGTTGGCTCATGAAGTGGTGACTAAGGCGCTGAAGAAATCCAACCGCTACACAGTGGTCATTGAGCCTGAACAGGTCAATGGGACGCTGACAAACTCAACTGAGTTACGGGACACCTTAAACGGATACCTCTCCGCGCTGGAGACCGTCGGGCTTCCGAATACGGAAGCGGCTTCCAAACTTGGGCAGGCCTTGAAGACAGACGCCCTACTGGTCGTAAAGGTTAATGCCTGGGAATATACGCGCTCGGAAGGGGACAAACTGGCGAAGGCACGATAAAATTAAAAGCTACATGTTTTTTAAGCCGAGTCTGAAGGACCTCGCCAGTGATCTTTCTGACTATATGATCAACTACATGCCATGAATAGACATGCACGAAGAACGTCTGTTCGCATGCGTCATCAGGGGACACGTACACGGAGATAAACCTTGCTCTCGATAAAAATCTTCAGCAGGTCAGCGTCCACCTTGCCATGTTTCACCTCGTCCTCGAGGATGGCCAGGGCCGTCGATGTGGGCACCGCAGCCTTGTACGGGCGGTCCGAGGCCGTGAGCGCATCGTAAATGTCGCTGACCGTCATCATCCGCGTCTGCACCGGAATGACCTCGCCGGGAATCCGCCTGGGATAGCCGCTGCCGTCCAGTTTCTCGTGATGACCGTACGCGATCAACGGAACGTTCTGGAGCGACTTGGCCCACGGTATCGTGGACAGGAATTTATAGGTATGGGTCACGTGACTTTCAATTTCGCGTCGTTCTTCCTCGGTCAGACTTCCCTTCGGAACCGAGAGGGTCAGGGTCTCTTGTGGGGTTAGGTAAGGGCGGGGACTATCGAAGTAGTCGTAGCTCATTTGCTCGATTTCGTGGAGACGCCCGAACCCTTCCGTCCTCACGACAGTCGGTTTGTTGCAGGCCAAGAGAAACTCCAAGATCCCGTCCGTCTCGGCCACCTGGCGCGCGAGCTCCTGATCCACTTCCGCCAGCAGCGCGGCGGTCGCGGCTCGGTCACCCGACATCAGAATGTCCACCTTGCGCCTGAGCGCCTTGGCCTCCAGCGTCCGCTTGATAAAGTCGAAGCGAGCCTTGAGCACCGACAGGTCGCCGGGGAACAACTTGTCGCCCTTGACCAGGATATGCTCGCGCACGCCCACCTTGCCGAAATCATGCAGCACCGCCGCGTACCGGAGCTCTTTCATTTGATCGTAGTCGAATTTCACGGCCGCGTATGGCCCCCGGTCAATCCGATCCACGATCTCGGCCAACCCACAGGTCAGAGTCGCCACGCGCCCGCTATGGCCGCTGGTGGTCGGGTCTCGGCTTTCGATCGCCGTCACGCTGGCCGAGATGAATCCTTCAAAGAGGCGATTGATCTCCTCGTACAGGTTGGCATTCTCGATCGCAATCCCGACCTGGTGTCCCAGACTCACGAATTCCTGCAGATCTTCCTGCCCGAAGACGCCCCCGTCCTTTTTGTTGATGGCTTGCAGCACGCCGAGGAGCTTGTCCTTGGCTTTCACCGGAACGCAGACCATGTTGCGGGTCACGA
>CAYJUP010000181.1:0-4642 GCA_964373365.1 uncultured Nitrospiraceae bacterium | reverse complement strand
CGCATTGTCCCATCCTGCCCCATTCTCACTGCTGACCTGTCCAATGGAATAGACACCACAACTAGCGGATTCACCGAATAAATTTCTCATCGCCGCCTGAAGCTGTCTAACCGTGTGGAATCGCGGCCCTTCGGGAAGTTTAAGGAAGAGGCCGACCGACATCGTGAAGCGGTTGAAAATGCAAGGGACCTCCTTGATTTGATCGGCAATGCCGCACATGGCACGCCGGTTGCGGCTATAAACGGCCGCTGGTGGAGGGCAAGGGTAGCTAGGACCGGCCTCCGAGTGACCCTGACCCCGACCATATGAGGGACCCTTCACCAGCTCTTAACCTGAAGCGAATAGCAAACGGCTAATAGCGGGAAGCCAAAGGCCGGAAACACACTAGTTATCTCTTCTATTCGCAATGTGCTTGGGACTTTCTCATCGTTGCTACTGGCTATCAGCTATTGGCTGTTAGCTAACTAACAAGGAGGCCGTGTCATGAGGTGTTTTAATTTGCAACGTAGACCGGGAAAATCGCGCGTAGCTATGGGTCTGCAGGCAGTGGCGCTGGCGAGCAGCCTGGTGGCATCGCCGGCGGTCTTTGCGGCAGGCTCTGCTGAAGATGCCCATCAGCAGCACGCCATTCCCGTCTCCGGACCCCATTGGGCCGACGCACTCAAAGGGCAGACGAAGGTGGAGGAGGCGATCGAGGGGCGGGCCGGCCGCTCCGAGAAGGTCGAATTGCAGCACCATCGCCTCATGCGGCAGATGGAGCAGCAGGTGGTAGACCAGGCTTCGGCGCAGTGGACGTCCGGCGGCTACAACGGCATGTCCATGATGCACCAGTACATGGGGCAGGACGGGTCCAGCTTCCTGCTGGCCTCGGACAATAAGGCCGAGCCAGTGTCGACGAGCGGGGGCAAATGCCCGGCCGCTGTGCCGGTCAAGCAGTACGATGTCTCGATGATCGCGGCGGAGATCACGCTCAATCGGTGGCAGGACTTCTACCCCGGCTATATGTATGTTCTGACCGAGAACATTGACAGGGTTCGGGCGGAGGAGGCCAAGAACAAGACGGCACGCGAGAAGGAAGGCTTTGATCCCGGCGCCGTCAGTACGGGCATCCAGGGGGATTACATCCAGCCGCTCGTGATCCGGGGCAACCAGGGCGACTGTGTGCGGATTACGCTTCGCAACCAGATGAAGGATGAATCCGGTAGCCTGCATATCCATGGCGCCAGCATGGTCATCAGCGCGACCGGCAGTGCCGCTACGACCACTAACCCCGATTCAGTGCTGGATCCGGGGAAGAGCGTGGAGATGGAATGGTATCTCCATCCGACGATCCAGGAGGGCGTGCGGCAGTTCCACTCGTATAGCAATGACCGCGAGTTGACCGTGATGGGGCTGTTTGGGGCCTTCGTCGTGGAGCCCAAGGGCTCGAAGTACCTCGAGCCGCTCGGGACGGGGGCGGCCACCGAGGCCAAGAGCGGCTGGCAGGTCATGATCGACAATGGGTCGGGGCCGGACTTCCGCGAGCACGTGATCTTCTATCACGAGATCGGGGACGAGGCGTTCCGGCCGCTGAACAAGAAGGGGGACTTCCTGCCCCAGCGCGACCCGTTGACCGACGCGTATCGTCCGGGCGGCCGTGCGCTCAACTACCGCAGCGAGCCGTTCGGTATCGACGAGATGCATCTGCAGCACGAGTACTTCGGGTTCGAGGACGAATCCTCGGCGTACAGTGGATACATGTTCGGTGATCCGCCGACGACGATTCCGCGGGCCTACCTGGGCGATCCGGTCAAGTGGCGGATCGTGCACGGCGGGTCCGAGGTGTTCCATTCCCACCATCCGCACGGCGGCTCGATCCGCTGGCCGCGCAGCCCGCGCGCGCTGGACACCGAGTTGTGGGCCACCGCCAAGGATGGGCCGGTAAAGTATCCGGTGGTGCGGACGAAGACCGACCGGGTGGATGTGGAAGTGATCGGGCCGTCCGAGGCGCTGGATCTGGAGAACGAGTGCGGCTCCGGCCTCTGCCAGCAATTGGCGGGCGACTTCCTGTTCCACTGCCACGTGGCGCACCACTATGTGGCCGGCATGTGGGGATACGCTCGCACCTATAATACGTTGCAGGTTGGCCAGTATCACACCGACACGATGCCGGATATGCGGGAGCTGCCGGACCGGCAGGGCCGGATGAAGGTCGGCGTAACCTCCGACAAGCTGGTCGGGAAGACCGTGGACTGGTTCGGCAAGACCTTCAAGATCGTGGAGAACAGCCAGAAAACCAACTGGAAGGCCGACCCGGCCATCGTCACGGTCAAGGACTGGGTGGACATGCAACTGCCTACCATGGGCAAGCCCGGCCACAAGGACGACGAGAAGGGCCAGATCATGGCCTATGACGCCAGCGTGTGGGACTGGGCCTGGGATGGCAACAAGGCATTGGGTGAGCGGGAGAGCACGGCAGTGAATCCGAAGTATCCCGCCGTCGCCAAGTGGGATGATAGCACCAGGCCGGCCATTCTGTTTGACCCGAAGACCGGCAAGGTCTCCTTCCCATTGCTGAAGCCGCATTTTGGAAAGCGGATTCCGTTCCCCCCGAATCATAACGGGGCGCCCTGGCTGGACATGATCCACCAGGATGACAACGGCGAGCGGACCGGCGAGCCGGCGCAACCCGGCGAGCAGGGCCGCTGGAGCCTGTGCCCGAACAACGCGAACCGCAAGTTCTACAACATTCACTTCATCCGGCTCCCGATCACGCTGTCCAAGCAGCAGGGGAAGGAGCCTCCGATGGTGGACAAGGACGGGCTGATCTACGTCCTGCACGAGGAGGAGGAAGCGGTCCGGAAGAACGATGACCTCAAGTACCCACTGGTAATCCGCGCGAACGTGTATGACTGCGTGGATGTGCTCCTGACCAGCGAGTGGGATGACGACGACTACACCAACTTCCAGTCGTCGAAGATCAACATCCATCCCCACTTTATGCAGTTCGACAACCAGGCATCGGACGGTGTGATGAGCGGGCTGTCCTACGAGCAGTCCATGCGGCCGTTCACGATGCTCGAGAAGAAGGGGAAGCACGGGCTGCCGGCGCCGATGAACACCGTGCTGACCGAGGCGGTCAAGAAGGGCACCAAGTCCGTCACAGTGAAGAACGCGGCCCAGTATCACGTGAACACCGAACTCTTAGTGGGCGCGGACAACGTGAAGGGCTTCGAGGTCGCCCGGATCAAGGCGATCCAGGGCGACACGATCAGCTTCTACCAGCCGTTGAAGCATGATCACCCCAAGAACGACATCGCCACGGTAGAGTATGTCCGCTACCGCTGGTGGGTGGACTCGGACCTGGGGACCGTGTTCTGGCATGACCACGCCTTCGGCGCGACCACCTGGCCGCACGGCGGGTTCGGCAGCGTGATCATTGAGCCGTTCGGGTCCACGTACCATGACCCGAAGAGCGGGAAGCAGATCCGGAGCGGCCCGATCGCCGACATCCACACGGTCGAGCCGGTGGGCTACGGCGTGAACGGCAGCTTCCGCGAGCTGATGGTGTCCATCCACGACACGGTGCCGCATACAGTCAATGTCGTGACGGCCGGCAACCCGCCAGGCCAGCCGGTGGAGGTGGCGCTGGAGGCCGGGAAGACCGTGTCGTTCGCGATGCCGGAGAAGATCCTGAACGCCCCCAACCCGTACATCAACGGAGGGACGCACACGACCGGCAGCGGCCTCAACTTCCGCGCCGAGCCGTTCGCGCGGCGACTCGTGAACAACCCGGACACCTCGAAGCTGTTCAACAGTGCGATTCACGGGGACCCGGACACGCCTCTGTTGCGCGCGTATGTGGGGGATACCGTCGTGTTCCGCCTGCTGCACCAGCTCATGAACGAGTCGCATGTCTGGACCATCTCGGGGCACACGTTCCTGACGGAGCGGTATGCCGGGGACGCCAACCGGAAGAACTCGATCCACGTCGGGATCGCCGAGCGGTATGACCTGGTGACCAAGGCAGGCGGCTTCCAAGGCATGCCGGGAGACTACATCCACTTCAATGGCCGCACGTCGCACTTCGCCGAGGGTGGATGGGGCATCTTCCGGGTGCTAGACAGGGAAGTGGCGGATCTGAAGAAACTTCCATCCGGGACCAAGTCGGACGAAATTCAGCCGGCGCCGAAGTCGGTGTGCCCAGCCGATGCGCCGGTGAAAAGCTTCAACGTGGTGGCGTTGGACCGCCCGATGAAGTTGAATCCCAAGGCGCCGGACGCGATTGAAGTGGATTTCGAGCGGAAGATCCTCATGAACAATCCGGAAGGCAAGATCTTCGCGCTCGAGGAGGAAGTCACCAAGGTGGCCGGATCGGTGATGCCGAATCCGCTGACGCTGCGCGTGAACCTTGGGGACTGCATCAAGGTGAATCTGAAGAACAAGATGGCCAACAGCCGGGCGTCGTTCTTTGCGCCAGGCTTGGCCTTCGACCCAAAGGACTCCTTGGGCTTGAACGTCGGCAACAACCCCGGCGATCAAACCATCAGACCGGGGGAGAGCCGGACCTACACCTACTACGCGCATCCTGACAACAAGGAAACGACATCGCTGGTGTGGGACGGCGGCAACATCGTGACGAACCCGCGCAACGGGCTCTACG
>CAYJUP010000180.1:0-4706 GCA_964373365.1 uncultured Nitrospiraceae bacterium | reverse complement strand
TCGTTCTCCACCTTCTCCTTCATCGTCTTGTCCATCTCGCCCCCGCCCATGGCCACCGGGTGGGCCGCGCCGATGTTCGTGCCGGGCGCCATCGCGGCAAGGTGAGCTGCCAGCGTGATAAAGACGCCGGCGGACGCCGCGCGGCCTCCAGAGGGAGAGACATAGACCACCACGGGGAGCGGCGAGCCCGTGAAGTCTTTGATGATGAGCCGCATCGAGGTGTCGAGGCCCCCAGGGGTGTCGAGTTGGACCACCAACACCTGGGCCCCGATCGTCTCAGCAAACGCCAACGCGTCGTGCAGGTACTCGGCCGTAACTGGATTGATGACGCCCTCATAGGTCGCCACCGCGACCGACGAGCCGGCCCAGGCGGGAGGAATCGTCAAGATGAGCAGCGTGAGAAGCAGGACGACGGCAAGACGCAGAGCTGGGAAAGTGGAAGGGAGCGACAAGGGAAACCTGTCCTTGCGTTGAGTGAGCCGCACAGTCGCTGGAAGAAGTCAGATTGGATCATACGGCCCCTCTCTGACCCTGTCAAGAAATGAAGACTCAAGAACGTGTGTTGAAAACCCCCCGATGTTCTCCTAGAATGAGCACACGATGAGACGGCTGCAAAACGGCGACCGCATCCATTTAGTGGATAAGAAAGGGCGGCAGTACGCGCTGACGCTGAAGGCGGGAGAGCTGTTCCAGTACAGCGGCGAGACGATCCCGCACGATGTACTGATCGGCAAGGCGGAGGGGTCGTTGGTGACGCTCTCGATGGGGAAGCGGATGGTGGCCCTGGTGCCCACGTTGGGCGAGTACGTCCTGAAGATGCCGCGCGGCGCCCAGGTGATTTACCCCAAGGATTTGGCGATGATCACGATCTGGGCGGACGTGTACCCCGGCGCCCGCGTGTTTGAGGCCGGGACCGGCTCGGGTGCCCTGACGATGGCACTGCTGCGCGCGGTCGGCGAGCGAGGCGCCGTAGTCAGTTACGAAGGCCGGGAGGATTTCGCCCGAACCGCCATGAAGAACATCGAACGCTATCTGGGGCCGGTCCCCAACCTGACGCTGCTCAGGAAGGACGCGTACGAGGGAATTGAAGCGGGAGCGGGACGTGATGAGGACCGCTTCGATCGCATCGTCCTCGACCTTCCGGAGCCGTGGCGAGTGATCCCGCATACCATGAACGCGCTCCGTTGCGGCGGTGTCTACCTGAGCTATGTCCCGACGATCCCTCAGGTGATGCAGACCGTGGAGGCCCTCGAGCGCGCGAAAGTATTCGGGCTGATCCAGACCTTCGAGACGCTGCTGCGGACCTGGAATATCCAGGGGCGGAGCGTGCGACCGGATCACCGCATGGTGGCCCACTCCGGATTCATCACGGTCGCCAGGAGAGTCGAGCCGGGGCTCTGGACCGGCGGGCCGCCAAGCCCCGCGTCGTTTCCGGAAGACGAGGGGGACGCGGCGATGGGCGAGGAGGAAGAGGGATGAGGCGGTTAGATGGCAAAGTGGCCTTGATCACAGGCGGCGGGACCGGGATCGGAGGGGCGATTGCGAGGCTGTTCGCGCAGGAAGGCGCCGCGGTCGTGATCACCGGACGGCGCAAAGAGATGCTGGATCGTGTCGTGAGCGAGATCGAACGCGGAAAAGGCCACGCGCGGGCGGTGGCCGGGACCGTGACGGACGAGACGCATGCCCGATCGGCCGTCGCGCAGGCTGTCCGGACCTTTGGCAAACTGAACATCCTGGTCAACAACGCCGGGATCGGCGCGTTCGGAAAGGCGCTGCACGAAACGGACGACGCCACCTGGGATGAATTACTGGCCATTAATCTCACCGGCGTGTTCCGGATGACCCGGGCGGCGGTGCCCGAGATGCTGAAAGCCGGAGGGGGCGCCATAGTGAACATCTCCTCAATCGCCGGCCTGGTCGGCATCCCATTGAACGCCGCCTACAGCGCCACGAAAGGGGGTCTCGACGCCCTGACCCGGTGCCTGGCGATTGACTATGCCAACCAGGGTATTCGCTGTAACGCGGTCTGTCCCGGGTTGGTGGATACCCCGATGGCGGCTCCCCTGCTCAACGATCCGACGCGGAAAGCCCAGGTGCTGACCGCCTATCCACTCGGCCGGCCCGGTACTCCGGATGAAGTGGCCAACCTGGTCCTCTACCTGGCCTCCGAGGAGTCCGCCTGGGTGACCGGTACGATATTCCCCATTGACGGCGGCATGACAGCACAGTGAGGAGGGCATGGCTATGCGGATGTCTTCAAAACGCCAGATGCCGGTCTACGAAATTTTCTTCATGGTCTTGTTCGTAGCGAGCGTAGGCCTGGTCGGGACGAGCGCCGTCCTGTCGGAGACCGGCACCGACTTTGCGGGCACCGTCCTGACGGTGGATGCCACAGCGGGTAAGCTCGGCGTGAAGAAGGACGGGGGCGGCACGCGGTTCACCTTTGTCGTGACTGACAAGACCCAGTTCGGCGGGCCGGGCCTGACGGGCCTCAAGGACGTCAAAAAAGGAGACAGTGTCACGGTCACCTACGTCGTGACAGGGAGCCAGTACATTGCGCAGAAGGTCACCGCGAAGAGCAAATAGCTGATGGCTGATAGCCGATAGCCAATAATGGAGATTAATACAAAAACCCAACTGTGCGGACTGCTCGGCAACCCGGTGGAGCATTCCCTCTCGCCAGCCATCCACAATGCGGCATTTCAGAAGTTGGGGCTGAATTTCGTCTACCTGGCCTTCCGGGTCGAGGACATCGCCGGGGCGATCCGAGGGATCCGCGCCCTCGGCAATGTGCGTGGTTTCAGCGTCACGATCCCGCACAAGGTGACGGTCATCTCGCACCTGGACGAGGTGGAGGCGACCGCCAAGCACATCGGCTCGGTCAACACCATCGTCGTGGAGAAGGGGAAACTGACCGGTTACAACACCGACGCCTCGGGCGCGTTGCGGGCGTTGCGCGACGCCGGCATGCCGCTGCAGGGGCAGCAGGTCCTAATGCTGGGCTCGGGTGGGGCGGCGCGCGCGATCGCCTTCGCCCTCGCGATGGACACCGCGGGCACCGGCATTGCCGGGCTCACGATCCTCGGGATTGACGAGACGGAACGGCGCGGCCTGGTCCAAGACCTGCGGGCGCGGACTGGGCTGCGCGTCGCGGATGGTCCGATCAGCGAGGACACGCTCCGGCGCAGCATCAAGGACAGCGCGCTCATGGTCCACTGCACGCCGGTGGGGATGCACCCCAAAGTGGAGGAAACCTGTGTGCCAAGCGCCTTGCTGGGTTCGCACCTCACGGTGATGGACATCGTGTACAACCCGATTGAGACCAGGCTGCTCCGAGAGGCGAGAGCGGCCGGGTGTCGAACCATCCGAGGCATCGAGATGTTCCTCAATCAGGCGGTGGCCCAGTTCGAGCTGTGGACTCAGCAGGCTGCCCCGGCCGACGCCATGCGGGCCGTCCTGGAATCTCGGTTCGCATGAACATCGTCCTGATCGGCTATCGGGGAACCGGCAAGAGCAGCGTCGGGAAACTCCTGGCAGAGCGGCTGGGACGCGAACTGGTCTCCACCGATGCCGAGGTCATCAGGCGGGCGAAGCTTTCCATCCCTGACATCGTCAAGCGGTTCGGCTGGGACCGTTTCCGTGACTTGGAGTCCGAGGTGTGCCTGGAATTGTCAGGCAAAGACCGCCTGATCATCGACAGCGGCGGCGGGGTGATCCTGAGACAGCAGAACGTGGACCGCCTGAAGGCGAACGGTGTGCTGTTCTGGCTCACCGCCGAGGTCCGGACCATCACCGAGCGCATCGGAGGGGACACCCAGCGCCCTTCCCTGACCGGCGTCAAGTCCTTCACGGACGAAATCGAAGCGGTGCTGCAGGAGCGCCAACCCCGCTATAAGGCCGCGGCGGACCACGTTATCCAGACGGACGGGCGGTCCCTGATTCAGGTTGCGGAGGCCATTTTGGCCCATATGCAAAGACCGCGCAATTGTTGATCTAAAAATCCCGCCATGCTATGCTTGAGGCACAATTCATCGCTGCGGGGCCGAGTGATGGAGAGCCGAGCGAAGGGGCCCTGAACCGATGTTGCCTTGCGAGAGGAAGCTGGCCGGAAAGCGTGAGTGACCTGATGGTGCAGTTGGTGCCGCGCCGTGGTGTCTCTCCTTCCCATTCCCTCTTCTCAAGACAATGTCAACAGCAGTGGAGGTAGCCGTGAGTACCAAATTGTATGTGGGAAGCCTTCCCTATTCCACCACCGAGCAGCAGTTGAGCGAACTCTTCGCGCAGTACGGCACGGTGCAGTCCTCGAAAGTGATCACGGACCGGTACACCGGGCAGTCGCGAGGGTTCGGCTTTGTGGAAATGGCGACCGGCGAGGAAGCGCAGAAGGCAATCGCAGCGCTGAACGGTTTTGCGCTGGGAGGGCGAACCCTGGTGGTGAACGAAGCCCGCCCGCAGGAGAAGCGCCCCTACGGCGGGGGGGGAGGCGGCGGCGGCGGCGACCGGGATCGCTGGTAAACGGGCCGTCTAGGTTCGGGATGAGGATCTTACAAGGGGGGATCGCTACAAAAACGGCGGTCCCTTTTTGTATTTGGACCTCCGAGCCCCCCCGCCGCTCCTTGACAAGCCCGAAGGCGACGTGCAGGATTGAATGCTGTGCGCCCGTAGCTCAGTTGGATAGAGCGTCGGGCTTCGAACCCGCAGGTCGC
>CAYJUP010000179.1:4183-4769 GCA_964373365.1 uncultured Nitrospiraceae bacterium | reverse complement strand
CTGAGGAAATGGCCGAGCTGTTTGACGAGGACAAGGTGACCCATCAGCACGGCAGTTCCGAGCCGGAAGCCGACTGATCAAACCACGCTGAATAATGAACGCTGAGTGATGAGCGGCGTCGCGCCAGCAGATGGCTCAGGCACGCCCGCTCCAGCCGGTCGTTATTCGGCGTCCAGTGGTGAAATCCGTTCGATCTTGCTCTTGGCGTTCCGGGCTGCCTCCCAGAGATCAACGGCACGCTGGGCGTTCAACCAAAATTCAGGGGTATTGCCGAACAAACGAGAGAGACGCAGCGCCATCTCAGGACTCACGGCGCGTCGTTCCCGAAGCAACTCATTCACAGTCTGGCGCGACACCCCAAGGGCCTTGGCAAAACCCGACATGGTCAACCCGTAATCCGGCAAAAAATCCTCGCGCAGCATCTCGCCCGGATGGGTGGGGCGAACCTTCCGTTGTCGGTTATTGGGAATGCTCATATCGCACCTCGCATTAGTGATAATCGGCCTGCGTAACAGGTGCCTGAGCCGCGAGAGTACCGCGTCAGTTCCAATGGGCTGGTTAGCTCCCCTCCTTCAACCGCTTTCTG
>CAYJUP010000179.1:0-4173 GCA_964373365.1 uncultured Nitrospiraceae bacterium | reverse complement strand
ACCCGGCCGGTGTTAAATAAAGACTCCCGACCCCTTTTATTCCAGCCTTTTCCTGATCCACGATGGATTCCTGCGACAATCCAGCACGGCATGCACGCGAACCAATTCTCCCTCCACACTGTAGTAGATGGCAAACGGAAAGCGCTTGGCAAGGGAGCGGTGATACGAGAACGTACGGGGGTGAATCCCTGCGCAGACAAGAAGAGAATCAATATCCAAAAACAACTGATCTAAGAAATACGACCCGAGTCCGGCTTCCTGGCCTTCGTAGAAGCGGAAGCCCTGGCTTAAATCCTCCAGGGCCTCATCCAATATCTCGATTCTCACGAGAGCTTGTTGCGGATAGCCGCTTTGGCCGTCTCCCAATCGATGAATCGAGATTTTCCCTCGGCGAGCCGCTGGCGGCGTTCATCGAGGATATCCTTGTGCCAGGTAGGGGACTCAATGGCCTCTGGAGTGCGAGCGAGATCCTCCCAAAGCGACTCCATGGCGGCAAGCTTCTCCTGAAGGGTCATCTCTTTGAGAGGGAGGTTGAACGGCATGGCCCTAGTATACCTCAGCTCCGAACAGATTCAAGTCTCTTTGCCAAACGGTCGGTGATTGAGCCGCAGCGGCCTCTCCGGACGGCCTTTTAAAACAGGCTGACTGTTAGCTCACTTCGATAATCTAGTCATCAGCTTGATTCATTTGCATTCGACGGCAAGGTGGTGCTGCGGCGCAGCGATTATTCCGCCACCGCTCACAGGAACAGCAACAGTGCCGGAGGCACGATCGATGATATTGTAGCCACTTAGACAAAGCTCCCCCGCTTTCTTATAACAATCATCCAATGTACGCCCCATACCACTACACATCATCGAATATGCAGTCTTTCCATTCGGACCTTTGAACTCCTTCGGCTGAATCTCCGCGCACGACACAAGCAGCAACATCAAAGGAACACTCCAAAGTCGCATCACATACACCTCCTCATTGAAACGTGCCTAACGTTTGGCATTAGCCGCGGTCAGAGGCCGTCGGCTGAATGCCAGAGTTAGGCGGCCTCACACGTTGGATCCAGAACAAATGGGCCAGCCGCAGGAACGTTAGGATGCAGCTCAGCACCGTCTTTTAGAAACCACGCTTTCCATGGGTGAGTGCTCGTGCGTGCCCAGATCACCATGTCCGGCGCATCACCTCTCCCCGAAAGCTCCGCCACGGTTGTCTCGGCGATCGCACGTCGATTGGCAAGAGCTACGTCGTCTGATTCCAGGATGAGTACGGAGACACAGCCTTCTTTCTGAGCCTGCAGCAGCTTGGGACACTTCCGAGTCAGTGCTTCGCGAATTCGGTCACGTCGGAGACGCTTTCGGTCGCCGGGCGGGTTCTGCATTATGAAAAGTCGACTGTCGTAATCTGAATCGCGATGCAGGGTGACTTCGAACGGCACACCAAGTGGAGTTTCCGTGATGTCGCAGTTGCCGTCTAAGCCAGTCTGCTCCTCAGGGTCCAACGCGGTGACCCTTGCCAGAATCCATTCGGATAATGCTCTTCGGACTTCAGCGTGCTGAGCGCTCGGAGCTCTCGCGGCGCCCACGTCGACAATGAGAAAGAACGCTCCAGGCAACTTGCCGGCCAGCTGTGCCTCGAGGGGCTCGAGCAGCTGAGCGAACTGCTTTCCTTCTGCGATCTGATTCGGAAAGCTTTCGATACGGGTATGCTCCACCGCGAACCGGGCAGTTGGAGTACCAAACATCCATTCCACGGCAGGCCTATTACGAACAAGGGTGTCAACCGGCTGCGCACTGATAATGCGCTCGCGCCGGCGGTCAGCGACCAGGCATATCACCGCCCTGCAGACGCGCTGCTCGTTCTTGGGCTCCTTGGCAACCATGTTGGTCGAGCCTGGGTCCGCCAACTATTGAGTATGCTGGTCTACCTATCCCGATCCGACAGACTTCCAACGACTCCGGAAATTCTCTGCGGTTTTCGGGGACTTGTCAATGTCCTTCAGAGCCCGCCGTTGCCGGTAAACGCCTCACCGCCTCCGCCAGACTTCAGCATAATCAGATAAACAGGGGACAGGCTTCAAGAGCGGCCTGTCCCCTGCTTATTACTCTTTTGCCTGAGATAGAAGCCTTAAGGCCGGGTGGAACGGATGCGCGCTGAGGTCCGCGGCATAGCGGGAAACTGCCTATCGAGAGCGGTAAACGGTGCCGCACCCCGTTCTGCTATTCCGATGAGGGGTGCGGCCAACGGTACAATATCGGAACTAGTCCCTGGACAACGCATCAGGGCGAACTCCGAAGCAGCTCGCCGTTCGTCACCCGGTCTCGACTCAGACCGACCGAAGCACTTCCACGGTCGCGTCGGTCGGAATCCGCCCGATCGTGGACTCCCGCCCCTTGCGGTCTTTGCGCACGATCTGATCAATCTGGACGATCGCGCCCCGGTGCCAGTCGTCGAGTGCCGCATTGGACTCTGATCGTTCCCGGTCCAGCCGTCCGACCTCAGGCCTGCCGGTCTCGTTGCACAGCCAGGCCCGCTTCTCTCCTTTCATCTCCCGCAGCTCACTGACCACCCGATACACGGTGGGTGCCCGCGGCACAATGGTCCGGCCGTCCTTGCGGAGGAGCAGATAGGAAAACTTCAGGGCGTCTTTGATGAACCCCACCTGCCGGTCAATCGCGGTCACGAGCGGGGGCGGCGTCCAGGGTCGTTCCTCGTGGCACCAATCGTCTTCCTTCACCAAAGCCGGGCAGGGCCGTTCATGCAAGCAAGGACTGTAGACCGTGCATGCGTGCTCCTCCAGCAGGATATCTCTCAGTCGGTGCAGGTTTCGCGACACTTCGCGCAGCGCCGGCTCCACGATCATCAGCGTACCGCTCTCGTGCAGCAGATCGAGGAGGGCTCGGACCAACTTGGCGCGCCACCTGATCGGGTCGCGTGACGTGAGGAACAGCTCGTTGAGGGTATTGGCCATCACAATAAGATCGTAGGGGCCGCGCTTGCCTGCCTTGAGATCGCCCAACCGCCCGGACCGCTCAAGGTCCGCGTGCACCGGCAGCAGGCGTGAACCCGGAGCAGACACCGAGCGGGTGTAGAGATGCCAGAGCCGTTCGCACTCAACCAGCCCAGGCGCCGAGCGATCCACCGCCACAACTTCGACCGGGATAGGAGAAAGGGATGGGCTCTGCAGCATCCAGTCGAGCACCCCCAGGGCGGCGGTGCCCGGACCACTGCCCAGATCCAGCACGGAGAGTGGTCTGGCCGGAGAGAATGCCCCGACCGGATAGGCTGGCATCTCTACCAGAAGCGCCTGCACCTTGGCCAGATTGACCGGCAGGTAATACGCGAGGTAGGCCACGCGGAGAGCTTCGTCGGCCAGATAGAAGGCCGCCAGCGAGTTGCGCTCACGCGTGAACAGCCGCGAGAGCGCGGCGACGCCCCGGCAGACGGCGGGCGGAACCTCTGAGCCGTCCAAGCCGGTGACCTCGGACAGGGCACGGACAAGAGGCTCTGAAAGTGCGCGGTACTGCGGCATGGTTGTTGACCGTCAGAAAGACCGTGGTGTATCCTGCAAACCGTTTGGTCTGTTGGATCTGTTCAGTCCGTTTAACGGACGAACTGACGAAACGGACACAACCCCTCTAACATTCTGGTCAGGAGCCCTCACCATGACTGACGTGATCATGCAAGCCTACCTGGAAGTCGAACGCGCGATGGAGCAATACAACAAGGTGCTGCAAGAACAGGTGGCCATGATGCGGTCATCTGAGGCGACCGATGCGACCAAGTTAGAGCGGATGACGCACGGGGCGAAAGCCATGCGCGACAGCAGCATGATCTATCTCTCGTATGCCAAGTTCATCGCGTACGGGATGCCGGACAGCGAAGAGATGATCCAGGACGACTTACAAGGATAATAAAGGATAATAATAGATCAAAAACGAAGAGCCCGTCCGGTGTTCCGGACGGGCTCTTCTGTTTTCAGCCGCGTCAGCTCGGCTCAGATGTTCTGCATGAAGTGTGCGACCGCCGCCTGATCCACGTCACAGCCCATGATCGCCGACATCGGGACATTGGTGGACTTCTTTCCGGTCAGCCCGGACTCCACCTCGTCCAGGATCAACTCCACCGGCATGGACTGGCCGCCATACACGTGCGGCCCGGCGATAATCTTGGCCTTGGAAT
>CAYJUP010000178.1:0-4786 GCA_964373365.1 uncultured Nitrospiraceae bacterium | reverse complement strand
GCCTTAAGGGAAAGCTGTAACCATGAAGCGGGCACAAAGTTTTTATGCCATAGAGAAGGGTCGGGTTCAAATGTCCGCCTGGGACTTGTCAAAAATCTCCCATCCGTATATGGAATAAACAATTAAAAGAAAGGACGAGAAAATGCGTTTAGCTTCCATCAAACCCGATGATCTTGCCGTGGTCAGGAATGGCCATTTGCTCCCTATAGGAGAAGTGCTGGCTCAGCAGGGGGCGCTACCGAGAGGCGCATCCATGATCGATCTCATAGCCCGCTATGACGCTGTCAAGGATTCCATCTCAAAAGCGGTCGAAAAAGGATCTCCGCTCAAGCTTGACCCTCAAAAGCTCAAGCCGCCGGTGGAACGGCCCTCGAAGATCTGGGCCGCGGCCACTAACTACAAGAGGGGCAGCACCGGACTGGACGATGCCCGCGGCAGAGGAACGGCCGGCAGCGCCACCCCCGAAGAGATTCTCGAGCGGACCTTTTTAAAACCGCCTTCGGCCATTGTCGGCCCGGAGGAGGATATCATCATCCCCAAAGGGGCGGAGACCATTTTTCCCGAGCTGGAGCTTTGTGTCGTCATAGGAAAAAAATCCCGCAATGTTTCGAAGGCCCAGGCCTTCGACGCGGTGTTCGGCTACACCATCATCCTGGATGTTACCGCCCGGGGGTACGGATCGGGGAAGGGGATGGCGGGGAGCCGGTGCGTGCGCAAGGGCTTTGAGACCTTCGCCCCCATAGGGCCGTGGATTACCACGAAAGACGAGATCAAGGATCCGCACAACCTGCTGATGCGCCTGTGGGTCAATGATGAGATCAGGCAGTCGGCCAAAACGGATGCGATGGTGAATGATATTGCCGTCCTGGTAAGTTATCTTTCACAGGTAAGCACGCTCTACCCCGGCGATCTGATCGCCACGGGCAACCCCGACGCTCCGGCCTTTCAAAAGCAGCTTGTCCCTGGCGACACTCTCAAGGCGGAGATCGAGGGGATCGGCGTGATGAATCTAGGTGTCAAGGGAGCAGCTTGAATAAACAAAAAAGGGGGGAAAGGCTATGGCAAATCAACGCAAGAGTCCGATGAGGCACGATGATCTTAGCCGAAGAGAGTTCATACGGCTGGCGGGAACCGCGGCGGCCGGGGCCGCAACGCTCTCCTGGCCCGGGATCCTGGCAGCGGCCCAGCCGGGCAGGAAGGCCCTGGTGATCCACACGTCAAGTCGCATCACAAGCTTGGGCTATCACAACAGGCGCGATATGGAGCATGTGGCCTTTGTCGATGCAGGCCTAGTTGGGCAGAATCCGGTGACTATGGAGCGTTATCCCATGCTCGCGGCAGAACTCCCCTCCATCAAAAAGGGAACATGGAAAATCGACCACCAAAAGAGGACGATGACCACGGTTTACCGTCTCCGTCCCGGTCTCAAGTGGCAGGATGGCAAACCCTACACCTCGAAGGACTTTGAGTTCGGCTGGCAGATCGCCAAGCACCCCGAATTCCCTATGCAGGACCGGCTTGTGCCGGAGCTCATCTCCAAGATAGAGACGCCTGATGACCGGACGATCGTAATCCACTGGAACGATCTCTACAACGAGGCCTACGCCGTGCAGTTTACCCATGTCCGGGCCTTCCCGCGCCACCTCCTGCTCGACGCTTTTAAGTCCGGAGACATGAAGTCCTTTGCCAATCACCCCTCCTGGAATAGACAGTTCGTGGGCGCCGGCCCCTACCGGGTGGTGGACTGGGAAGGGGCGACCCGGATGGAGTTGGAGGCGTTCAAAGACTACGCCTTGGGCCGTCCGAAGATCGAGCGCATCAGCATGCGCGTCGTCGAAGATTCCAACACCAACTTGGCGGCCATGCTTGCGGGAGAGGTGGATTTTTGCATGCGCGCCACCATCTCTTTTGATGGCGCCATGATCTTAAAAAGCCAGTGGGAAAAAGAGGGAAAGGGCAAGGTCTTCATCAGCCCTCCCTCCTGGACCTGGCTCAATCTCAGTCGCGACAACCCCTGGTTTAAGGATGTTCGCGTTCGCCGCGCGTTCCTGCACGCCATAGACCGTGACGCGCTGGTGCAAAGCCTGTTCAATGGGGAAGTCCCGGTCTGCCATTTTCCCCTCTCCCAGAGCCGCAAGGCATACAAGAAGGCCCGGACTACCGCCACGATATATGACTACAACCCTGATAAGGCGAAGCAGCTTCTCGCGGAGGCGGGCTGGAAACCGGGGCCTGACGGCATCTTGGTGAACGAGAAGGGAGAGAAGATGGAGTTCGAGTTTCGCACCACGGCGGGCCGGCGCGACTACGAGCAGGCCCAGGCGATTGTAAGTGATTATTGGAAGAAGATCGGGGCCCGCGCCACGATTAAGAACATGCCCAGACGGTTGCTCGATTCGACGGAAAATCGAAACCGCTGGCCCGGGGCATTTGTCGGAGGACACAACATGACCGTGGAGGAGTGGGCTGAACGCCTTCACACCAAGAATATTCCGGCGCCGGAGAACAAGTTCGCCCTGGAGAATGTTTCCGGCTGGGATGACCCGCGCAAGGACGCGATTTTAGATGAGCTGAACACCATCATCACCCCACAGCGTTCCGAGCAGCTCCAATTGGAGTTTGTGAAACTGTTTACCGACTCCCTCCCCCACCTGCCGCTCTTTTATACGCCCGAGATCAACGTAGCCAAGAAGGGGCTGACCGGCGTGACGCCGCGCCAGGAGAGCGGAGGTCAGAACACGACCACCTGGAACGTGTACCGGTGGGATAAGGCATAGGTCAGAAAGCTGTGTTGGTGACTATGCCATTTTGGATTTTGGATTGCCGATTTTGGATTTGATCGTTCGACTGAGCTCACGACGAAGTCTAATATCAAAAATTAAAGCAGGAGTATTCCACGATGCTTCAGTATCTGACCAGAAGGATCATAGAGATGGTCCCGCTCCTCTTCTTCATCTCCGCCCTGATCTATCTCCTCCTCTATCTCATGCCCGGGGATCCCCTCTACAGCATGCTGGAAGATGTTCCCAACCTTCGACCGGAGGACTATAAGCGATTGCGGACTCTCTACGGTCTCGACGATCCAGTCTACGTCCAGTACTGGAAGTGGCTTTGGCAGGTGCTCCAATTGAAGCCGGGCTACTCGCGCGAGTACGGACAACCTGTCCTGGACGTGATCCTGCCGGCCCTGAAAAATACTCTCGTGCTGACCCCCACGGCGGTGGTCATAGGAAAATTTCTTGCGATCCTCCTCGGGATCTTTTCTGCCATCCGTCAGTATTCCATCGGAGATTATCTTTTGACCGCCCTGACCTTCATGGCCTATTCCGTGCCCGCGTTCTGGTTGGCGCTGATGATGATTATTGTCTTCGCGGTAAAGCTAGGCTGGCTCCCTACGTCCGGCATGATCAGCCCCGATGTCACCCCGGGGACCTGGGCTGCGACGGTGGACTGGGCGAAGCACCTGATCCTGCCGGTCACTGTTCTGGCGATGTCCGAGATCATTCAGGTGCAGCGCTACATGCGTTCCAGCCTTTTGGAGGTCTTGCGCCAGGACTATCTCACCACGGCGCGGGCCAAAGGCTTGAGCGAGCGCACGGTGATTGGAAGACATGCTCTTAAAAACGCCCTCATCCCGGTCGTCACTATCATCGCGATCACCATGCCTCGCGTGATCGGCGGCTCCACGGTTGTAGAAACGGTCTTTGGCTATCCCGGAATGGGAAGACTGCTCTACACCTCGATCATGGGAAACGATTTCGTGGTCGCTATGACCGTGGTCATGATTATTGCGGTCACGGTGGTGTTGTTTAATCTGCTGGCGGATATCCTCTACGGCTGGCTCGATCCACGAATCCGTTACCAGGGATAAGAACCATGCAGCTATCGGGGCATCAAATGGGCTACTGGCGCATCGTCTGGCGCCGCTTTAAGCAGCACCGCGTAGCCTATGCCGGACTTTTTTTCTTTGTCGCCTTGCTGCTGCTGGTCTTTTTCGGACCTCATCTTGTCCCCTACCAGTTGGACGAGGTTTCTTTAAGCGAGCGGATGCATGGGACATCGACGCGCCACTGGTTTGGCACGGACGAGTTGGGGAGAGACACCTGGGTGCGCATCATGCATGGCGGAAGGGTTTCCCTGACCGTGGGGCTCACTGTGGGCATCAGCACCGTAATTATAGGAGGTCTGGTGGGCATTTTGGCCGGCTATATGGGAGGACTTCTGGACAATATCCTCATGCGTATAGTGGACATCATCTATACGATACCGCGTATCGTGCTGCTACTGGTTCTCGCCAAAATTGTCGGTCCGGGATTGCTCAACATCATTATTATTCTGGTAGCCCTGGAATGGACCAACGCCGCCCGCCTGGCCCGCGCGGCGGTCCTCTCTTTTAGGAAACAGGAGTTTGTCATGGCGGCCCAATGCCTGGGCGCCTCACGCTGGCGCATCATGCTGCGTCACCTCCTGCCCAATTCCCTTGCCCCGCTTATCGTGGCGGCAACCCTCGACGCCGGCGCAGCCATCCGCGCTGAGACTACGCTCAGCTTCCTGGGGCTCGGCATTCAACCCCCTACCCCAAGCTGGGGAAATCTCCTCACCAATGCCTCCACCAACATCTTCATCGCCCCGCTCCAGGTTTTTTTGCCTGGTATGTTCATCTTTTTCGCCCTGATGAGCTTCAACCTGCTGGGCGACGCGCTGCGTGACGCTATGGATCCGCGCCTAACGAACGAGCGCCGCTGACAAATCAGACCTCTCCTTGACGAAGATTCATCCCTGGGCT
>CAYJUP010000177.1:3037-4887 GCA_964373365.1 uncultured Nitrospiraceae bacterium | reverse complement strand
AAATCGCCCCGCGCCACCACGGCGCCATCGCGGAACACCAGGTAACTCTGCCATCCGTAGAAGAACAGCAGGCGCGCCACTTTGGCCGCCGCGGCAGGGGTGAGCCCGTAGAACAGGGTCACCACATGATCGGGGCGATCAGCATGGCGGCAGGAGAGAAGGAGCGCCATGGTCGGCCCTTCGTAAATGCGCCCATCAACCGTGAACCGATCTCGTTCCAGGCTGACCCCGCTGCCGCACCCTCGATCCGCCCAGTCCACCGCGCGGTTAACGCCTGGGCCCCCCAAGACCAGCACCGATCCACGCGAAGCGCCGGCGTCCTGATCGGTGGCCTGGACAGTTACCGGCTTTGTCTCCGAGTCTTGGCCTTGTTGCTCCGCAGCCAGTCGAGCCGCCAGCTCTTGGTAGGGCGCTCGCTCGACCTCCGTCCCGCCGGTCGGCAGCAGCACGGTCCGCTCTCGGTCCGTGACGAACAGGTTCAACATCGGCGGGAGATGTTCCCGGGCGAGGCGCCGAAAGGTCTCAAAGGCGGGATCAATCTGGAGGCGAAGCGGTCTGGCCGGAACCGGCAGCGTCCATGTCTCATCGGTAGACTGCATCTCTACCACAGCAGTATGAACCTGTCGCCCGTCCATCTTCACGGCCAGAGGGAGGTGCAATCGGTACGCCGGTTCGTCTTGCGCGAGTCGAACTTTCAGCGTGAGGCCTCTGTTTGCGGGCCTCTCACCCAGCTGAACAGCTTGCGCGATCTTCAGACGGGGCGCGCCCGCTCGCTCCACCCACTGCGCAAAGAACCAGCGCAGGTTTGTTCGGCCCGCCTCCGCAAACACCCGCTCCAGATCCGACCAAGCCGCGTAGGAGCCCCCATGGTCGGCCACTAATTTTCGGAGACCGGCCCAGAACGCCTCGTCCCCGATCTCCCGGCGAAGCATGTGGAAGATCATGGCGGCTTTTTGGTAGCCGATCGCGTTGTCCTTCTGGTCGCTCTTCTGCCGGAACCGTGCGACCGGGTAGTCCGTGTCCGGCCGCACATAGACCGCATAGCCCAGCAGCATCATGCGTCGCTGCTCGCGCGCCTGCTCGGCGTTGCCGGTCAACTCGTCATAGTAATAGTTGGCCAGGTAGGTGGTCAGCCCCTCTACCCAGTTGCCCGTCTGACCGTCGTTGAACACCCAGTTGCCGACCCACGAGTGCACGATTTCGTGGCCGAGGGCATAGGGCTGCGTGTAGTGCCGCTTGACGACCCCGCTCCCCAACAGCGTGAAGGATGGCATCCCCAAGCCGCTGGCGAAAAAATTCTCCACCACCGCGAACTTCGGGAAGGGATACGGGCCCAACAGCCTCGTATACGCCTCCAGGTACCGAGCCGACGCTTCCAGATATTCATCGGCAAGCGTCGCATTATCCGGAAACAGATAGGCGGCCACCTCGATGGTCCTTCCCGCCGGGTCCTGCCAGTCCCGCTGCGCCTTGACAAAGCGGTTCGCCACCAGCGTGAGCGCTTCAGTCCGAGCGGCCACCTCCCACGTGGATGTGACGGTTCGGCTCCCTGAGAGACGAGAGACTTGCTTCCCATGCGTGACCGCCTCCCATCCCTCCGGGGTGGTGACACGGACCCGGTAGGTCGGAAGCGACGCCGGGAGGTCCGGATACCAGTGGGTCTCCCCGCTCAGATACACCCCCTCGCTGCCGATGTGCCCCGCGGTCTCGCTCGGGGTCACAAAACGGAGCTGGCGGGGCTCGCGCGGCGGATCGTTGATGACGCCTTCATAGCTCCATTCCAGTGTGAGATGCTGGCCGGAGGCCGCCTGGCTTTCCAGTTGCACCGTCACGACCTGCACACTCTGATC
>CAYJUP010000177.1:0-2937 GCA_964373365.1 uncultured Nitrospiraceae bacterium | reverse complement strand
GGGATCAGCTCCTCGCCACGCCGCTGCTGAATGCGAGTCACACGCAGCGCGCCGTTCAGCGAGAAGGAGACCTGTTGCAACTGAAGGATGGGGGTCTTGAGTGTGACGCGATCCGTGGCGAGAAGCTGGTGACGGTCAGGGATCAGTTCGACCGCGAGCTCGTGGGTCAGCAGCTCGACGGCGCCGTCAGCGGAAAGTCTGACTGATTCGGAACCGGCCAGGGCCTCGTCCGCGACGGGGAGAGGAAGACACGGAGTCGTGATCTGTTCGACAACGATGACGGCTGCGACCAGGACCACGCCCGACAACTGTCCCATCCACACCATGCACCTGAACCGAGTTCCGAGCCACCCCACAGGACGATCACACGATTTGCACACGACTCTGGCGCGCGAGACCGGTCACGGACTCCCTATGCACTCATGGCCAAGCCGATCTGGACCACCAGCCCGAACCGCTCGAGATCCACCGGCTTGCCTATGACATCCACCGACCCCAGCTCCAACATCTCCTGCAGCAACTTTTCATCCTGGCTGGCGGTGAGCGCGACCACCCCGCCCTTGTACTGCCGGCTCCGTAACTGTCGCAGCACCTCCAGCCCGTTCATGTCCGGCATGTATAAATCCAGAATGATCAACTGTGGTTGCTCCTGCTTCACCATGGCCAAGGCCTGCGAGCCGTCCTGGGCGGTACGAACCCGGTAGCCTCGCAGAGTCAAGAACTGCGAGAGTAGATCGCGAACCATCGGCTCGTCATCCACCACCAAGATGGACTCCCCTGCTTCGCTCTTGGCCGGCGCTCCCTTGGACCGAGGCGCCGCTTTCTCGGCTTTCCCCGGCTGCTTCGTCGCCCGATCCAGGGATGCCACGATCGTATCAAGCGAGAGTCCCTTCTTCAGGAAGTCGGTCACCCCCAGCGCACGGGCCTGTTTCTCCAACGCATCCGTGCCCACTGCTGTCAGGATGATTACGGAGGCTTTCGGGTCGATCGCGCGGATCTGCTTAAGGACCGCGATTCCGTCCATGTCCGGCATGCGGAGGTCCAGCAGTGTCACGCGAGGGTGCTGCTCCCGAAACAGCTTCAGAGCCTCTGTGCCGCCGGTCGCCGTGAGCACGTCATGGCCCCGCCGAGTAAGCACCGTCTCGAGGAGGTCGCAGATCAGCCGCTCGTCGTCTACCACAAGAATCTTAGCCATCGGGAACCTCCGTAATGAGTGCGGCGTCATGAGTGGGAAGGATCACTGGCTCTGATGGCGCATTACTCATAACGCGTCACTGCCTCACTTCTGACAACGCGGGCAGGCGGATGATGAACGTGGCGCCGTGACCCAAGGCACTCTCGCAGGTCAGGGTGCCCCGCAGATCGGTCACAATGCGAAGCGCGATAGAGAGTCCCAACCCCATGCCTTGTCCCACCGGCTTGGTCGTGAAAAAGGGATCGAGGATCCGCGGCAGGTGCTCCGGCGCGATGCCAGGGCCGTCATCGGCCACGCGAATCTCCACCCAGGACTCGACAAGGGCGGTTGTGACCGTGAGGGCCCCCCGCCCATGCGCCGCGGCCATGGCCTGGCCGGCATTCGTGAACAGGTTCAGGAACACCTGGGTCAGATCCTGGCGGTCGGCCAGGACCCTGGGTAGATCCGGCTGAAAGTGGGTGCGTACCTCAATCTGGTGCATGGTGAGGTCGTCCGAGACCTGCTCAAGGGTTCGCTGCACGAGGGCGGTCACCTCGCACGGCTCTCTGCCCCCCTTCGCCTGGCGCATCACCGCCATGGTCCGCTCCACGATGGCCGACGCGCGCTGGGTCGCCTCACGGATCGAGGCCAGGTCCTCAGGTAAGCCTGCGTACCGCTCCTGCTTGACCTTTTCAGCCGCCAGATGCGTATACCCGCTGATCATGAAGAGGGGGTTGTTCAGCTCATGCGCCACTCCGTCCAGGAGCGTACCCAGAGCCGCCAGCTTGTTCGATTGGTGGAGCTGCTCCTCCATCCGCTTGCGCTCCATGAACTGGCCGATCTTGATGCCGATGTCGGCCATCATCTGGAGCAATGCGTTGTCGGGCTCCCGGATCTCCCGGCTGAAGAACTCGAACACGCCGCGGATCTCGCTCCCGACCTTGATTGGGAAACCAAACGCCCCATGCAGCCCCGATCTGGCGGCGAAGGGCGCCCGCGGAAAGTTGGGATCCTTGACGACATCCAGAATCCAGGCAGGTTCCCCGCGGGCCCACACCCGACCCGGCAATCCGACGCCGGGCGAAAACGTGATCTTCCGGCTGATCTCCACAAACTCCTCGGCGTTCACCGATGGAACATGCCAGATGGCCTCGTTGCGCAGGACATTGGCTTCGTGATCCACACGCCAAATCTCGCCCAATTCCCATCCCACGCTGTCGCAGACAGCCTGCAGCAGTCGGGGAGCGGCGTCACTGAGCGTGGCGGACTCCGCCAACACTTGGCTCACGGCCAACTGCGCAGCCTGGCGGTTCTCCGCCCGCTTGCGCTCAGCGATGTACCCGAGGAGGGCGGCTTTTTCCTGGCGTTCCCCTTGGAGCGTCTCGTTCATAAGCCCGTAAAAAAGACCCATCACAAGGAGGATGGGGATCCGGAGGAGGTGACCCTCCAAGAGCAGGCGGGTTTGGCCGACTCCCAGATACAAAATGCCCCCATAGCCCACAGCGACGAGAACCGAGAAGCCGATTCTCTGATTCAGCGTTCTGGTGGAGGCGGAAATCAGGATGATCAAAAAAAAGGCCAAGTACAGATCGGGCCCGACATCGCCCGAGAGATAGAACACGGTGGAGGCCACGGTTGTATCGACCAATAACAACACGATCGTGAACCCGCGGCTTTCGATCACGCGGACCGGAAGCATCATCGCGCCGGCCACCAGCAACAGCAGTCCCAGGACTAAAACCTCCTGGACCTCTCTGACGAGG
>CAYJUP010000176.1:0-4893 GCA_964373365.1 uncultured Nitrospiraceae bacterium | reverse complement strand
CAACATCTGGCACTCACATGGCCGGGAGAGCGTGGTCGGATCATCACCACACCGGAACAGATTGCGCGGGAGCCGGACTGTGGCCAGATCATCACGACGGCTCAAGAGATCGCCCTGACACCGGACCTTCGGACATGGTCCCGGTTCGTGACCGTTGATGTGCGCGCGGCCAGTGTGTTTGCGCTGGCGCACACCATCTGGGTCTCGCTGGCCTTGGCGCTCGCTTCAGCGCTGTTCGGGCAGGTTCAACATCGGAGGAGCGCGCCGCTCCTTCTCCGACTCCAAAGAACGGACCAAGACACGCTCAGTCACGCCCCGCTTGTACCGCCTAACGGAAAACGACAACGCCCTCCCGTCACTCAGCCTGACAACGGCAATCATCACAGCGTCGAAGACTTGGAAGCCATTCGGCAACACCAGGAACTGACCGTACTGAATGCGCCCTCGCCGGCTGACCCGGCGGAAGGCCGGCTGGCCCAGGCTGCGCCGGCAGGAGTTCAGGATCAGGTCGTGCAGACCAGCGAGGGAGAAGGAATCTGCTCCAATTCGGTGCGGGGTTCAGAACCGTCTCTGGAACCGTCTCCGTCGAATGGCCGTGGGTACTATCCAGGGCACTGGGGACTGCAGGAGATGCCGTTCGAAAATACTCCCAATCCGAAATATTATTTCCCCTCGCCGAATCATGAGGAAGCCCTTCATCGGTTACTGTACGGGATAGAAGCCCGAAAAGGGGCCGTGATACTGACCGGGGAGATCGGCTGCGGCAAGACGTTACTGAGCCGGACCTTGATCCACCATCTGTCTGAGGAGAAATATGATACCGCGCTGATTGCCGATCCGACCTTTGAGGAAGCTCAACTATTGCGGGAAGTGTTGTATCAACTGGGGATTGAAGCAACCGGGTCCGAACTGGAGCTTCGCCATCGTTTGAATGAGCGGTTGATGGATAATATGAATCGGGGATTGGACACCGTTCTGATCATCGACGAAGCCCAGGTGATTCACGAAGATCAGATGTTCGAAAAGCTTCGGCTGATGCTCAATTTTCAGCTCAACGATCGATTTTTGTTGACGCTGGTGCTGCTGGGCCAGCCTGAACTGAGGACCCGCTTCCAGCGCCTGAATCAGTTTTATCAGCGAGTCGCGATTCGTTATCATCTTGGCCCCTTTACGGAAGCCGAGGTGGCGAACTACATTCGATTTCGTCTGGCGGTGGCGGGATGCACACGAGAGATTTTCACTCCAGACGCCTGTTCGCTAATTTTTCAAGCGAGCGATGGGATCCCGCGGCGGGTGAACACCTTGTGCGATCTCTGCTTGCTGCTCGGCTCCCTGGAGAAAACCGCGGTGATTGACCGCAAAATGGTCGGCCGGGTCGCGGTCAAAGTCACCCACGGAATTGGCCAGGATCACAGGATTACGCAGCCGGTGCCCACGTTTCGGTCTCACCAGGTCGCCCTTCCCACCTAAACCCTGACGCTGTTCTCGACCGCAAGGGGCGCTTCCGACTTGACGTTCCCGCCATCCGCGCCCATGTTTGGGTCTGACTTTCTGGGGAATCGTTCCTCCAGGATCAAATACAACGTCGGGATTAAGAACAGCGTCAGGGCGGTCGAGACGCTGAGCCCACCGATCACGGCGCGGGCCAGCGGGGCGTTCGTCTCTCCCCCGGTCCCAAGCCCCAGCGCCATCGGCATCAGGCCGAAGACGGTCGCCAGCGACGTCATGAGGATCGGCCGCAGCCGCGTGCGGGCGGCCAGCACCACGGCTTCGCGCAAGGCTCTCCCGCGGCGCCGCAGCACGTTCGTGTAGTCCACCAGCAGCACGCCGTTGGACACCACGATCCCCAGCATCATGATGACGCCCATGAAGGACGTGGTGGACAACGTGGTGTTGGTCAGGAACAGCATCCAGATTACCCCCGGGAATCCCATCGGGATGGCAAACATGATGATGAAGGGATCGATCAAGGACTTGAACTGGGCCGCCATGACCATGTAGACCAGCAGCAGCGCCAGAACGCTCGCAAAGATCAGGCCCGCAAAGGTCTCACGCTGCTGTTGCACCTGGCCGGCCAGCCGGATGCTGAAACCCGGGGGAAGTTGCATCTCGGCAAACCGTGTTTCTAATTCCACCGCGATGGAGCCCAGGTCGCGGCCCACCGGGTTAGCGGTGAGATGGATCACCCGTTGAAAATACTTTCGGTCGATTTTCACAGGACCGGCATTGAACCGGATCGCCGCGACGTTCTTGAGCAGCACCGGCGCGCCCGAGCGACTGGTGAGCAGGATCTGCTCCAGATCGGTCAAATTCTTCCGATACTGTTCGGCTAACCAGGCGCTGATGTAATACTCGTTCCCGGTCTCCGGGTCGGTATAGATAATGGGGTCGGTCTGGCCGTTCCCGTTCAGCGAGAAGAGGACCGCGTTGGCCACATCCGTCTCGCTGATGCCCAGCAGCGCAGCCTTTTCACGGTCCACCGTGATGTCCAACTCGGGATAGTTCTCCTCGCGGCTCACCTCAATGTCGGCGAGGCCGGAGGTCTGATGCATGATCGCTTCCACCTGACGGATGACGCCGCGGGCCTTCTCGAATTCGTACCCATAGATCTCGACGTCCACCGCCTTCTGGGATCCGAAGCTGGTGACGCGCTTGACGATCCCGCCGGGGTCGAAAAACATCGCCACACCGGGGAACAGCGTGAGCACCTTGGGCCGAACCTCGTTCATGATCTGAATCTGGTTGCGCCGGCGCCGGTCGGGCGAGACGAGGTACACCTGCACGAGGGACGTGTGCGGGCCGGTGTTGGGGTTGAACAACGAGGACCGGCCCTGGGCCAACACGCCGGTGCTGGAGACGATCGTTTCCAGTTCATCCGGCCGAATGGTCTCCCGGAGCACCCGCTCGATTTCCATCACCTGCTGCTCCGTCTTTTCCACCCGCTGCCCCACCGGCGCGCGGACAACAATCCGGAACTGGCTCTCGTCCGTCACGGGGATGAACTCGGTCCCGATCGCCGGGACCAGTGCCAGCGACCCGACGAAGATCATGATGACCGACCCGATCAGGACCCTCCGGTGTGTCAGCGCCCAGGAAAGCATCTGCTGATAGCGATCATCGATCGCCTCGTACCGGCCCCGGCTCCAGTCCATGAACCGTCTCCACCAATCCGGCATGGAGCGGTGGGCCTCCTGCTCCGGCTTGAGGTATTTGAAGCAGAGCACAGGGGTCACCGTGCGCGAGACGAAAAAGGAGGTAAACAGCGCGATGGCGATCGTGAGTGTGAGCGGGATGAGCAGCAGCTTGGCGATTCCCACGACGAAGAAGATCGGCAGGAACACCACGACGGTGGTCACGGTCGAAGCAAAGATCGGCATCGCCACCTCGCGCGCCGCCTCCAGAAGCGCGTCCCAGCGTTGCTGACCGGTGTTGAGGTGGCGCTGGATGTTCTCCAGTTCCACGATGGAGTCGTCCACCAGTCGTCCCACCCCCAGCGCCAGGCCGCCCAACGTGAAGACGTTCAAGGTCTGGCCGGTAAAATACAACACGATGAACGTGACCAGAATCGAGAGCGGAATCGCGACCGAAATAATCAGCGTGCTGGTCAAATTGCGCAGAAAGACCAGAATGATGGCCGCCGCCAGCAGAGAGCCTTCGAGGGCCTGTTCCATCAGATTCTTAATCGCCAGACGGATGTACACGGACTGGTCGAAGGACACGCCAAGCTGCACGCCGGGCGGAATCCCAACCATTTTCGGAAGCGCCCGCCTCAGCGCGTTCACCACTTCCACCGTGTTCGCGATCGGTTGCTTATTCACCCTCAGGTAGACCGACCGCTGACCGTCCGTGCGAACGATATTGGTTTGGATGTCAGAGGAGTCGGTCACGGTGCCCAGGTCGCGCACCCGGACCGGGTTGCCCTGCGCATTGACCTTGACGATCACGTCGTTGATCGGCTCGACGGCGGTGAACTGATTGTTGGTGAAGACGTTGTAATCGAGGTTCCCGGCTTTGATGTCGCCCGACGGGAGAATGAGGTTCGAGGCCTTGACCGCGCGCACCACGTCCAGGATCGAAAGCCCGCGCGCGTTGAGCAGGGCGGGGTCCAGATTGATGTTGATCTGGCGGACTTTGCCGCCTTCCACGGTAGCCGCCGCCACATTGGCGATCTGCTCGATCTGGGGCGCGATGATGTTGAACGCCATGTCGTAGAGAGCGCGCTCATCCAGGTTGCCGCCCGAGACCGTCACGAAAGCGACCGGGATGTTGGACACGTCGAACTTGACGACGAAGGGCTGCAGGATGCCGGGCGGGAGATTATTCAGGATCTGGGTGATGCGTTGCATCACCTCCATCTGCCCCACGTTGATGTCGGCGCCCCAGTTAAACCAGATCTGGACCGCCCCGATTCCATGCTTGGAAAAGGACTCGACGTGTTCCACGTTCGAGGCGGAGCTGACCGCCTTTTCGATGGGATAGACCACGCTCTTTTCAATGTCGAGGGGCGGAGCGCCCTTATAAATGACGCCGACGAATACCACCGGCACTTGGATGTTGGGAAAGAGATCCACAGGCAGGCGATCCAGGGAGGTGGCGCCGAGCACCACCATCGCCAACGACAGCATCAGGATGCCGATTCGGTTTCTCAGAGCCAGCAGCGTGAGCCACATGGTGTACCGTTATTTCGTTAAACGTTAAACGTGAACCGTTAAACGTGAAATAGAAAACGTTACGTCCGTTAACGGACTAAACTGTCTCAACCGATATAACGGACAAAACAACTAAGCGATTCACGAATAACGAATAACGTTTCACGTCTTACAAGGGATGGGCTTGCACGGCCGTGCCGTCGCTGACCAGGTCCTTGCCCGAGACAATGACTTGCTCGTTCCC
>CAYJUP010000175.1:0-4918 GCA_964373365.1 uncultured Nitrospiraceae bacterium | reverse complement strand
CCTGAGAGGATGGCGCGCCGGTGCTGGTAGATGACCTCGCGCTGCTTGTTCATGACGTCGTCGTACTCGAGGAGTTGCTTGCGAATGTCGAAGTTGTGCGCCTCCACCTTTTTCTGCGCGTTTTCGATCGCGCGGGTGACCATGCGGTGTTCGATGGGGACGCCCTCTTCCATGCCCAGCTTGAGCATGAGCTTGGAGATGCGCTCGGAGGCGAAGATCCGCAGCAGGTCGTCCTCCAGTGAGAGATAGAACCGCGAAGAGCCGGGATCGCCCTGCCGCCCGGAGCGGCCGCGCAACTGGTTGTCGATGCGCCGGCTCTCGTGCCGTTCCGTACCCAGGATATGGAGCCCGCCCAGCGCGATCACGTCCTTCTTGTCCGCTTCGCAGTCCGCTTTGATCTGCTCGATGAGCGCTTGCTTGCGGTCCTCGGGTAGCGCCTCGTCCTGGTACAGGATGCGCTTGAACAGGAAATCCGGGTTCCCGCCCAGCAGAATGTCGGTGCCCCGGCCGGCCATGTTCGTGGCGATCGTGACGGCGCCTTTCTGCCCCGCCTGCGCGATAATCTCCGCTTCTTTCTCGTGGTACTTGGCGTTCAGGACGTTGTGCTTGACGCCGTGCCGTTTGAGGTAGCCTGCAAGGCGCTCTGACTTTTCAATCGAGATGGTGCCGACCAGGACCGGCTGGCCGCGCTCGTAACAGTCCTTGATCTCCTCCACAATCGCGTCGAATTTCTCTTTTTCGGTCCGGTAGATGACGTCGGCATAATCACTCCGGATCATGGTACGGTTGGTCGGGATCACGTTCACGTCGAGGTTATAGATCTTGGCGAACTCGCTCGCCTCCGTGTCGGCGGTGCCGGTCATGCCGGCCAGCTTGGCATACATGCGGAAATAGTTCTGGAACGTGACCGACGCGAGGGTCTGGTTCTCGTTGGCGATCTTGACGCCTTCTTTCGCCTCGACCGCCTGGTGCAGGCCGTCGCTCCACCGGCGTCCCGGCATCAGACGGCCGGTGAATTCGTCCACGATGAGAACTTCGCCGTCCTTCACCACGTAATCCACGTCCCGCTTGTAAATCGCGTGAGCCTGGAGCGCCTTGACGACGTGGTGGACCAGGTCCATGTGGGCGAGATCGTACAGGTTCTCCACGCCCAGCAGCTTCTCGACGTGGACGTTGCCCTCCTCGGTCAGGGCGGCGGTCTTGGTCTTTTCTTCGATGGTGTAATCCCGCTCCATCTTGAGCTGCGGGATGATCGCGTTGATCCGATAATACAGATCGGTGGACTCATCCGTCGGACCCGAAATAATCAGCGGCGTGCGGGCCTCGTCGATCAGGATGCTGTCCACCTCGTCCACGATCGCGTAGTTTAACTCCCGCTGGACGCACTGGTTGATATCGTTGACGATCAGGTTGTCCCGCAGGTAGTCGAAGCCGAACTCGTTGTTGGTCCCGTAGGTGATGTCGGCCCGATAGGCCTCGGTGCGCGTGCACGGCCGCAGGTGCTGGAGACGCTTGTCCGGCGCGTCGTAGGCCGGGTCGAACAGGAATGAGGCGTCGTGCTGGATCACGCCGACCGAGAGGCTCAGGGCATGGTACACAGGGCTCATCCATTGCGCGTCCCGCTTGGCCAGATAGTCATTGACGGTCACCAGGTGGGCGCCTTTTCCGGCCAGCGCATTCAGATACAGCGGCAGGGTCGCCACCAAGGTTTTGCCTTCGCCGGTCTTCATCTCGGAGATCTTGCCCTGGTGCAAGACCATGCCGCCCAGCAACTGGACATCAAAATGTCGCATCGAAACCTTCCGCCTGGAGACTTCCCGGCAGACCGCAAACGCCTCCGGCAGCAGCTCATCCAACGTCTCCCCAGCGGCAAGCCGCTTCCGGAACGCTTCGGTTTTGTCGGTCAGAGCGAGATCGGACAGGGGGGTCAGGGCCGGTTCGAGGGCAGTGATACGGTCCACGGCCGGCCGCAGGCGGTTAATCTCGCGGTCGTTTTTGCTGCCGAAGATCAGATTCAGAAGGCGCGCCAGCATCTAGGCTAACCCATTCAGACTAAAGACGTATTTCGTCGGATTCGAGTCAGTATACAGCAATTCGGACCGGAATCAATAGCAAAAGCCGGCACAGAAAGGACTTCTGCTTCCTACGTTTCTATCGATCTTGGACGATTAAGAGAGACTCGCATATAGAGTGCTGGAATGACCAAGAGTGTCAGAACAGTGGATGTGATGAGTCCTCCGATGACCACCGTCGCCAGCGGGCGCTGGACTTCAGCGCCCATGCTAGTCGCCAACGCCATCGGCAGAAAGCCGAGGCTTGCGACCAATGCAGTCATCAGCACCGGCCTCAGTCGGTCCATCGCACCCTGCGTGACAGCCTGATCCGTCGGGAGGCCTGCTGCTTCCAGTTGTCGGATGTGACTAAGCAGCACGATGCCGTTGAGGACAGCAATTCCAAACAGGGCGATAAAACCGATGGCAGCTGAGATGCTGAGGGGAAGGCCGCGGGCCGCGAGCGCCAATACGCCACCAGACAGGGCCAGCGGAACGTTGAGAAAAATCAAGATCGCGGGTCGCATCGCTCCGAAGATGACAGACAATATGCCCAAAATCAGGAGGAGGGTGATGGGTACCACTACGGCTAGCCGGCGTGAGGCCTCTTGAAGATGCTCAAACTGCCCACCCCACTTCAGCTCATACCCAGGCGGGAGCACAACCGCCTCGCGAATGGCTCGCTGGGCCTCCGCGACGAACCCGCCTAGGTCGCGTCCGCGGATGTTGCACTCCACAACAATGCGACGCTGGACAGCTTCGCGGCTGACCTGCGCCGGCCCGGAATCCACCTGGATCGCCGCCACACGCGACAGGGGTACGAGTTCCCCATGCGCTGTCGGAACGAGGAGGGCACCCAAGGTGGCGGGATCCACCGAGGCACTCTCTGGGAGCCGAACGACAAGCTCAAACCGACGTGGTCCCTGCACTACGGTTCCTACCACATGACCCACGCGCGTCACTTGGACCAGGGTGAGCACGTCATCAGCAGTCAAGCCGTAGCGGGCGATCTGGTTGCGGTCGATAATGATACGCATCAGCGGAAGTCCAGCGACCTGCTCGACTTTTACATCCGCCGCTCCTCTGACTTTCTCCAATACCCGTGCTACCTCCTCAGCCTTTTGGCGGAGGACGCCTAAATCGTGACCGAAGATCTTGATTGCCAGATCCGACCGGGAGCCAGCAATGAGTTCATTGAAGCGCATTTCAATCGGCTGAGTAAATCCGAGACCGACCCCTGGCACGGCCTCCACGAGCGCCTCCTTCATTTTCGCGATCAAGTCGTCACGCGTCCGAGCACTAGTCCACTCGGCGCGGGGTTTCAGGATCGCGAACATATCCGACAGCTCGACCCCCATTACATCCGTGGCCACCTCCGGACTCCCGGTCCGTGTCACGACCTTCACGACTTCAGGAAACTGGCGGAGAACTTTCTCGGCCTGCAATGAGGTGGCGACCGACTCACTCAGCGAGACGCTCGGCAAGCGCCAGACATTGATCGCGAAGTCCCCCTCATCCAGCCGCGGTACGAATTCCACGCCCATCGACCATCCGATCACGAGACTCGCAGCGAACAGTCCCACAGCCGAACCCACCACCCAGACTCGATGGACCATGGCCCATCGGAGCGTTGGTTCGTAGGCACGTCGCAGGTGTCTGGTCACCCAGGTCTCCTCGTGTGGGGATGTGGCCCGCGCGAACCAGAACGCCAGCACGGGTGTGACGGTCACGGCCAGAACCAGAGACCCGGCGAGAGCTAGGATCACGGTCAGTGCCATCGGGCGGAACATTTTTCCCTCGATGCCCGTTAGAGTCAGGATTGGCACGTACACCAGAATGATGATCCCGACGGCGAAAGTCATTGGCCGTAAGACTTCACGGCCGGCCGCTTGGATCTCCGCTACGCGTTCTTCGGGGGTCGCCGCGCTCGTGCGAGCCAAACGGCGGAGGATGTTGTCGATCATCACGACAGAGCCATCGACCAGCAACCCGAAGTCAATCGCTCCGAGGCTCATGAGATTTCCGGACAGTCCCGCCTGCGCCATGCCGGTAAAGGCAATGAGCATGGACAGAGGAATGGCAGACGCCACGATCAAACCTGCTCGGAGATCACCGAGAAAGAGGAACAGGACCGCTACCACCAGCAGCCCTCCTTCCAGGAGATTATTTCTGACGGTCCGGATAACCTTCGAGACAAACAAGGTCCGGTCGTAGTAGGGCTCGATGGCGACACCGGCAGGCAGTGTCGCCTGGATCTCCTTCACGCGTGCTTTGACACGCTCGACGACTCGTTGCGCGTTTTCACCAGCTAACATCTGGACCATCCCGATAACCGTTTCTCCTTCTCCCATGGCCGTCGCCGCACCAATGCGAAGGGCCGGAGCTTCTTTGACCTCGGCCACATCGCGGATGAAAATCGGCACCCCGCCGGGCCCATGGGCCACCACAATGCGCGTCAGGTCTTCCACCCCTGTAGCCAGCGCCTCACCTCTGATGAGCACTTGCTCACGCTGGCGTTCAATGTAGCCGCCTCCCGTGATCGCATTGTTCCGCTCCAACGCGTTGAACACCTGCTGGAGCGTCAGCTTGTAGGCGAGTAGTTTGGCCGGATCAACCACGACCTGGTACTGCTGGGTCTCGCCACCCCAGATGTTGACCTCGACCACGCCGGGCACGGCCCGCAACCTCATCCCGATGTCCCACTCGAGGATCGTCCGCAGGGCCATGGCGCTGTAGCTGCTACCCTGTACCGTGAACTGATAGACTTCACCCAGTCCAGTCGTCAGCGGCCCCATGAAAGGACGGCCGTACTCGACCGGGATCCGTTCCATTGCGCGGGAAAGCCGCTCGCTCACCAACTGTCTCGC
>CAYJUP010000174.1:0-4978 GCA_964373365.1 uncultured Nitrospiraceae bacterium | reverse complement strand
TGATGTCCAAGACCATCGAGGTAGCCAAGCAGGGGAACATCCTGGATCGCTGGTCGTTCAGCTTGCTGTACGCCACCGACTTCGCCGACCGCTTGGAGCACCAGATCATCCCGGCCCTCCGCTCCGGTTTCGTCGTGTTGGCCGATCGGTACATCTATACCGCGTTCGCGCGTGACGTCGTCCGCAGCGGCGACCCCACCTGGATCCGGAATGTGTTCGGGTTCGCGATCGTCCCGGATCTGGTCTGCTACCTGCGCATCGACGTGGACACGCTGGCGCTTCGGGTGATCGAGAGCAAAGGCATGAACTTTTGGGAGTCCGGGATGGACCTGAAGCTGGGCGCCGATCTGTATGACAGCTTCAAAAAATACCAGGCCTTGCTGATCGAGGAATTCGACAGGATGGCGGAGGAGTTTCACTTCGAGGTAGTGGACGTCCGGAAGTCGCCTGACGAGATTCAGGAGGCGCTCCGCGCCACCATCCTGCCCATCCTCAAGAATGGACGGCAACTGCAACAGAGAGAGGAACAAACTGAAGCGTCTTTAACCTAGCCCCAGACCGGCAAGCCGTCTAGTTCTTCCTCAACTTCCTGAGCTGATCCGGCGTCATCCACCAGCGCAAGGCTCCCTCCCCCGCTTTCGGCGCCTTTTCAAAACGGAGGCAGCAGGCCCCTGCCTTCTTGAGAGAAAGCCCAGGGGTGGGCTTGCCAAACAGCATCCATGCGGCGGTCAGTCCCAGATGCGGCTCGTGCCCCACGCAGATCACACAGGCGTCTTCGGGCAAGGAGGCCAGGACCGGGAAGAGTTTGTCCGGCGGAGCATCGGGGAGCAACTCATCACACACCTGCACCTCCGCACGCATCCGGAACACATCCCGGACGTGCTTGGCGGTGTCGAGCGCCCGCGCAAACGGGCTGGATAACAGATGGGTGGGCGCGATGCCCAGCCGACGGAGCCCGACAGCGGCCTCGCGCGTCCTCTCTTCCCCCTTGGGCGTGAGCGGCCGTTCAGCCTCTTGACCGTCCCAGTCCTCCCGATCCACCGCGATGCCGTGCCTAAAGAGCAGGCAGTCCATGACAGCCTCACAAAGCGCGCGATTCTACCACACCCGATAGGCTCGCTTGAAGCGTGTTGATTGCCCTCTCCTCGCATGCTACAGTGTGGGCCCTTTCGGCCAACCGGCGGTATCCAGGATGAGCGTCAAACACAATGAAATGAAGGACTTCAGAGCTGGAGATGACCGTGCAGCCAGGTATCAGACGGTCGCGCTCCATGCATTGGCCAGACTGTCGGGGGGAGACATCCGTCCGAAAACGGTGCATCGTCTGCGCACACATCTCAGAAGGTTGCAGGCCTACCTCGAGCTGGTGGGTGAAGACCGGAACGCGCAGATCATGGCGAAGTGCGTCTCCCGCCTGAGCCTCTTGAGAACCTTGCAGGTATTCGAACGTTATTTAGCTCGGCTGGGCGCCTCCAAATCCGATGCGCGGAGGATCAAGGATCGTCTTCGCAGAAGACGGGCGAAGCTGGACCGGAAGCAGGTCTATCGCAAGATCGAGCGACGCGTGCGCCGTCACGCACTCCCTCCCACGCCGGCCTCTCCGGACTGGATGGCGGGGCGCATGGAGCGATTGCGCCGGGAGCACGCCAAGACCCTCCACGACCTGATCACCGAGGCGACGGCCAACTCTCAGCGCAAGACACTGCACGCGCTCCGGTTGATGATCAAATCGATCCGGTATCAAGAAGAGTGGGCGTTAGACCAGGCCTATGCACGACCGGATCTCGTGAGCTGGTTGAAGCGCGCCCAGTCCGTGCTGGGCGACTACGAGGAACGCGCGCAGTTCCACAAGTTGGCGCGCACACTGGGCCTGAAGTCGTACGCAAAGATTGTGAAGGACTGGCGCCGCGCGAGGACGCGCGCCCGCGCGCTTCCGGCGCGACTGACCGGCATGATCGAAGAACTCGCAGGAAGACGCCTTCGTCTCCTGGTCTCGCAGCCGCCATCGGGCAGCTCGCCGTTACGAAAGCTCCGACGCGTGATGAGCCGCTGATCCCGCGGCAGATCCCGCCAGTTGACAAATCAATATTTCTTGATATAATGCCGGCATGCCGTCGCTCAAAACGAAAGATCTGGAGCGCACCGCCCGCTGGTTTCACGCCTTAGCCGATGAGACGCGCCTGCGGATCATCGACTGCCTGCTTGAGTGCGAACAATGCGTCTGCGATCTGACAGACTTTCTTCAGACCGGGCAATCGCGCCTCTCCTTCCACTTAAAGACGCTCAAGGATGCCGGCATCTTGAAGGACCGGCGGGAGGGACGGTGGATCTATTACTCGCTCAATCCAGAGACGATCGAAGAGTTACAGGAGTACACTGGATCGCTGAAGGCACGAAGCCATGGAGTGAGGGGTGCTACACAATGTTGCGAGTGACCCTTTTTTTGCCCTAATCCATCAAGAAACGTTGATTTGGCAATGAGAAAAGGAGGGCACTATGAACGACCGGACCATTAAAGAGATCGTCAGAGAGGAATACAAGCAAGCGGCACTACAGGCCACGACTGGCGGCAGCACGTGCTGCCACAGTTCGTGCTGCGGCACGGAGCGTTCACGTCGCGACCATGACCCCATTACATCCAGCCGGTACCATGCCGGCGAAACTGCCGGATTGCCCAGCGAGGCCGTCGCAGCTTCGCTTGGCTGCGGGAATCCGACAGCCCTGGCCCATCTCAACCGCGGCGAGACCGTGCTGGATTTGGGCTCAGGCGGCGGGCTCGATGCCCTGTTGTCGGCCAAGCGCGTCGGCCCGACCGGAAAAGCCTACGGTCTCGACATGACGGATGAAATGTTGGCGCTGGCTCGCGAAAACCAGCGCAAGGCCGGGGTCGAGAACGTGGAGTTCCTGAAGGGAGACATAGAACAGATCCCGCTGCCCGACCATTCGGTGGATGTCATCATTTCCAACTGCGTCGTCAATCTCTCTACGGATAAAGATCGCGTCTTTGCTGAAGCCTTCAGGGTACTCAAACCGGGCGGCCGCTTGGCGATCTCGGACGTGGTGGTGAGGGGGCCGATCCCGGCGGAGATCCGCCTCAGCGTGGAACTCTGGATCGGCTGCGTGGCGGGAGCATTAGAAGAGTCCGAGTACCGACACAAGCTAGACAAGGCCGGCTTCGACGACATCAGCCTGAAGCCGACGCGCATCTACCGTATGGAGGACGCTCGGGAGTTTTTGGCAGGTGCCGGGCTCGATATCAAGGCGATTGCTCCTCTCGTGGACGGTAAGTTCATGAGCGCCTTTGTGCGTGCTCGGAAACCAGCCATCGCGAATCGGTCGTAATCTTTCACGGACCATCGGCTGTGTATCATTAAATCAATACATGAAAGGAGAGGTTGAAGGAATGGACATCGCCATCGAATCAGTTTCACCACCAACGTCAGAAAAGCGGCTCAATCTATTCGAGCGCTACCTCACGGTCTGGGTAGGGCTCTGCATGCTCGTGGGGGTGGCCTTGGGGAAATGGGCTCCGGGCGTCGTGCAGGCACTCCGAGACCTGGAACTGGTTCAGGGCAGCCAGGTGAACGTTCCCATCGCCGTCTTGATCTGGCTCATGATCATCCCGATGATGATGAAGGTTGATTTCGCGGCGGTTCTCAACGTCGGCACACGACCGCGAGGGCTCTTTGTAACCCTTCTGGTGAACTGGCTGGTCAAACCCTTCTCAATGGCGATTATTGCCTGGCTGTTTTTCCGGCACCTCTTCGCGCCGTGGATCGCTCCGGCAGAAGCGGATCAGTATATCGCCGGCACGATCATTCTGGCGGCAGCGCCCTGCACGGCGATGGTATTCGTCTGGAGCTACCTGACGGACGGCGATCCGGCCTATACCCTCGTGCAGGTCTCCGTGAACGATCTGATCATGCTGTTTCTCTTTGCCCCGATCGTCGGCCTGTTGGTGAGCGGCGCCTCGTCTCTTTCCGTTCCGTTCTCGGTCTTGCTCTACTCCGTCGCGGCATTTATTGTCATCCCTCTGGCGATCGGCACAGCGCTCCGGACATGGTTCATCCGACAGCGTGGGCAGGCAGGGTTCGAAGGAACCCTGTTGCCCCAATTCGCTCCCGTGACCGTCGCCGCGCTGCTCGCCACCTTGATCCTCATCTTCGCCTTTCAAGCCGACAACATCACCGGAAAATTCCTGCACGTCGCCTTGATTGCCGTTCCCATCCTGTTGCAGGTGTACTTTAATTCGTCGCTGGCCTACGGGCTCATGAAGCTGTTGCACGTTCCGCACTCGGTGGCCGCGCCGGGCGCGCTGATCGGCGCCAGCAATTTTTTTGAACTCGCCGTCGCGACCGCGATCGCGCTGTTCGGACCAGGATCGGGGGCCGCCTTGGCCACTGTGGTGGGGGTGCTGGTCGAGGTACCTGTCATGCTGTCAGTGTGTGCGGTCTGCAATCGGACTCGGCACTGGTTTCCGTCCGAGCACGTACGATGAACCGCAAGGTGCTCTTTCTCTGCACGGGGAATTCGTGTCGCAGTCAGATGGCCGAGGGACTGTTGCGGCATCTGGCGGGGGACCGCTTCGAGGTGGCGAGCGCGGGGACTCATCCTGCCGGGCTCAATCCAGGCGCGGTGGGCGCCATGCGCGAGATTGGCATTGATATCTCGCCGCACCGGTCGAAGCGAGTGAACGAATACCTGGACACCCGATTCGACTACGTGATCACCGTGTGCGACCGAGCGAAGGAGACCTGTCCAGTATTCCCGGTGGCCTCATCTCAGTTGCATTGGAGCTTTGACGATCCGGCAGCAGCCCAAGGCTCTGCTGAAGAGCGACGGGCCGTGTTCCGCCGCGTCCGGGACGAGATCGCCGGCCGTATCAGGTCCTTCGTTGATGAGGTTCTGTGACGATGGAAGGTGAGGCGATACCCGATGCCGGGGAGTCTTTCAATGAGTCCCACGTATGATTCTTCGA
>CAYJUP010000173.1:0-4982 GCA_964373365.1 uncultured Nitrospiraceae bacterium | reverse complement strand
CGAGACTGATATCGAAGGCTTTCTGGCGGCCTTCCAGCAGGTGCTGGAGACAACGGCGGTCCGCTCATGAAAGCGATTCTTCTGGCGGCCGGTGTCGGGAAACGGCTCTGGCCCGTCACGCAGCACCGTCCCAAGTGTTTGATCGAGCTGGGAGGACGCACGCTGCTGCTCCGGTATCTGGAGGCGCTCGCGGGCGTCGGCATCAAGCAGGCGGTCATCGTGGTCGGCTACAAGCAGGACATGATCCGCGCCGCGGCCCGGACCGGCCGCTGCGGAGTTGATGTTCGCTATCTGGTGAATGAGCAGTATCAGCGAGGCAGCATGACGTCCCTGTGGCTCGCTCGGGCCGAATTGGACGACGACGTGCTGATCATGGACGCGGATGTGCTGTTTCACCGGCAACTGCTCCGCCGACTCATGGAATCCTCCTGGCCGACCGCGTTGCTGCTCGATGAGACGGTGACCCAACAGACCGAGGAATGCATGGCGATCGTGCGCGGCGGGCGCGTGGTGGCGCTTACCAAGCACCTGCCGGCCCGCTATGACTTCGCCGGCGAGGGAGTGGGGTTCCTGAAAGTCCAACGTGCGGATACCGGTCACCTGATCGGCTCTCTCAAGGCCTACGTTGACCGCGGCGAATGGGACATGGAGTATGAGGATGCGCTCCGTGAGTTTTTTGCCCAGGCCCAGGTCGGCGTTGAAAAAATCGGCGGGTTGCCCTGGATCGAGATTGATTTCCCGGAGGATGTTGCCCGGGCGGAGCGGGACGTGCTGCCGAAGCTGGATTAAGGAGCGTGTGCGATGGATCCCACCGTACACCAAGTGGCGGACGTGCACAGGCCAGTGGAAGCAGACCTTGACGGGTTCGTTGACCGGTATTTCAACCGGAGGGTGTCCGCTTTCCTGACCCGTATCTTTCTGCGAACCGGCCTGTCTCCGAACGCGATCACGGTCCTGTCCATGGTCATCGGTCTGCTGGCCGCCGCGTCATTTGGAGTTGGGAGCTACGCGGCCGGCGTGATGGGCGCGCTGTTGTTCCAACTCTCTGCGATCGTGGACTGTTGTGACGGGGAGGTGGCCCGGTTGACCCACAGGCAATCGCGGTTCGGCGAGCAACTGGACATCACAGCGGACAACGTCGTCCACATGGCCATCTTTGCCGGGGTGGCGTGGGGGACATATCTGACGCAGGTGTCGGGGACCTCATGGCTTCCGTTAATGTTGGGGGCGGCTGCGGTTATCGGAAATGGTTTTTCATTCTGGGTGGTGACTCGTGCCAAAACTCTCCGTGACCGGCGTGCGCGGAACACTCCGGTGCAGGCTGGTTGGGCGGATTTCATGCTGAAGAACATGGCCAGCCGAGATTTTTCCGTCGTGTTGTTGATCTTTGCGCTCGTGGACGGGCTGAAATGGTTCCTCTGGCTCGCGGCGATCGGTTCGAACGTGTTCTGGGTCATACTGGCCTGGGTGACTCGCCCCTCGACGCTCGCACGTGCTTAGACTCACACTCCTTCTCCTTGGCCTCTTCACGCTGATCGGTCTCGTCTGGCACATCGGTCCATCCCTCATCCTGGATGCGGCCGTAGGGCTCGGTCCCGCCGCGCTGCTCGTCATCCTGCTCCCCTCGCTCCTCATGTATGCGCTGGAGGCGCTCGGTTGGCGGATCACGCTGGGCCGGCACGCCGCCGCCGTGGCATTCTGGCGCCTCTTTGCGATCCGCACCGCGGGTGAGGTGGTGAACATGACGACACCCACCGCCTATGTCGGTGGGGAGCCGCTCAAAGCCTACTTACTTAAGCGGCATGCAGTGCCGATGGTGGACGGGCTGGCCTCCGTGGTCACCGCGAAGACCACGATGACGATTGCCGAGGTGGCGTTCATCCTGCTGGGCGTCGGCCTCGCGTTCCGGAGCCTCGGAGCGTCAGGCGCGTCGGATCGCACGGTCTTGGCGGCGTCGGTCAGCGTCGGACTGCTGCTCGTCGCGACGGCGATCTTCGTGGCGCTGCAACACCGCGGCCTGTTCACGGGGCTGCTGGGCGTATTGCGGCGGTGCAGGATTCGGATCGCGTTTCTTGAAGCCCGCGAGGACAAGCTTCGTGCCCTCGACCGCACGATCCTGGAGTTCTATACACGGGACCGGCGAGGCTTTCTGGTCTCCACCGGGATGTTTTTCCTGGGCTGGCTGGCCGAAGCGCTGGAAGTGTACGTCATGATCTATTATCTCGGAGGACCGGCAGACTTGCTGACGGCGGTGTCGATCGGGGCTCTCTCTGTGTTCATCAAAGGCGGGACGTTTTTTATCCCCGGGAGCCTGGGTGCCCAGGACGGCGGCAATCTTCTGCTGCTGACCGTCTTCGGCTACAGCGAGGTGACCGGGATTACCTTCGCCCTTTTACGTCGCTTCCGCGAGCTGGTCTGGATAGCAATCGGGCTCCTGTGCCTGGCCGCCATGGGCGGACGCGAAAGGCTTGGTCAGGTTGAGGATGGAAGGGAAAGGTAATTATGAACGCGGCTCATCTGGTTTACAGCGCTCCCCTAGCTTGTTAGGATAACTCGCGATGAGACGCGGGATGATGCTTGTGTGGGCACTAGTGGCGGTCGTCTGCGCGGTCGCGTTCGGGTTCGTCACCGGCCTGTTCAATCCCGGCGAGAAGGTGAATGGCCTGTGGTTGGTGGTGGCCGCAGCCTGCTTCTATGTTCTCGCGCTCCGCTTCTACGGACGATTTCTCGCACGCACCGTCGTTGAGCTGAACGATCAGCGCGTCACGCCGGCGCTTCGCCTCAATGATGGAACCAATTTCTATCCCACCAATAAGTACGTGCTGTTCGGGCATCATTTCGCTGCGATCGCAGGGGCCGGCCCGCTCTTGGGGCCGGTGTTGGCGGCGCAGTTCGGCTATCTGCCGGGCTTCCTGTGGCTGGTGATCGGTGCGGTGCTGGCCGGCGCCGTGCAGGACTTCATCATCCTCGTGGCCTCGATGCGCCGGAACGGCCGGTCGCTGCCGGAGATCGCGCGGGACGAATTGGGCGTCATCACCGGCACGGCGACCGCCGTGGCGGTGCTGTTTATCGTGGTCGTCGCGCTGGCCGGCTTGGGCCTGGCGGTCGTGAATGCTCTCTACCGCAATGCCTGGGGCACCTTCACGATCGCCATGACGATTCCGATCGCGTTCCTGATGGGGTTCTATCTCCAGAAGTTCCGTCCCGGCCGCGTCGGCGAAGTGTCGGCGCTGGGCGTCTCACTCTTGATCGTCGCGGTCGTGGCGGGGCGAGCAGTCGCCCAGTCCGATCTGGCCGGGTGGTTTGAATTCGAGCGGCACACGCTGGTGTGGCTGCTGGCCGGCTACGGATTCCTGGCCTCGGTGCTGCCGGGATGGATGCTACTGGTGCCGCGCGGGTATCTCTCCACCTTCATGAAGCTCGGCGTGGTGGTGCTGCTCGGCCTGGGCGTCATCCTGATGGCGCCGACGATTGAGATGCCGCGCGTGACGGCCTTCGTGCACGGCGGCGGGCCGATCATTCCCGGCACGCTCTTTCCGTTCCTGTTCATCACGATCGCCTGCGGGGCCATTTCCGGGTTCCATTCGCTGGTGTCCTCCGGCACCACGCCCAAGATGATCGAGCGTGAGTCCCACGCGCCGGTCGGCTACGGCGCGATGTTGCTCGAGAGCTTTGTGGGAGTCATGGCGTTGATCGCAGCGTCGGTCCTGGTGCCGGGCGATTACCTGGCGATCAATACGATGCTCGGGCCGGAGGCGCTGGCGGCGATGGGGTTTCCAGTGAACAAGATTCAAGAGCTATCGCGACTGGTTGAGGTGGAGGTTGCCGGGCGGCCCGGCGGCGCGGTCTCGTTGGCGGTCGGGATGGCCTCCATCTTTGCCGCATTGCCCGGCATGGCGGGCTTGATGGCCTACTGGTACCAGTTCGCGTTGCTGTTCGAGGCGCTGTTCATCCTCACGACGATTGACACCGGCACGCGGGTCGCGCGGTACCTGATCCAGGAAATGGGCGGGCGCGTCTATGCGCCGCTGCGGCGGTTCGCCTGGTGGCCAGGCGTGATCGTGAGCAGCGGGGCGGTAGTCGGGGCGTGGGGCTACCTGATCGGCACCGGCAACATCTCCACCATCTGGCCGATGTTCGGGGCGGCCAATCAGTTGCTGGGTACGCTGGCGCTCTGCATCGGCACGACGGTGCTGATCAAGATGCGGAAATCGCGCTTCCTCTGGATCACGATAGTGCCGATGGTGTTTGTGGGCGCGATCACCCTGACCGGGTCGTATGAGATGTTCGTGTTGTTTGTCGGCCAGGCAGCAGGCGTCAGTGACGCGGGGCAAGCCTTCGCGCTGTATCTGGATGCGGTCCTGGTCGGGACCGTCGCGCTCCTGGCGGTCATCGTGCTGGTTGATAGCGTCCGACAATGGTACTGTTATCTGGTACAGGGACAGCCCTTCACGAGCAGCGAGGTCATCATCATGAGCGGCGGGGCGTCGCCGGCTGGTTCCCGCCCGATGGCAAGCAATGGGTTTGAACTTCCACACGGTGGGTGTTGTTGAGGAGGAGCTCGTGGCTGATCTGAACTCGTTCGATGTGGCGTCGCGGGTCGACATGCAGGAGTTGAAGAACGCATTGGATCAGACGATAAAGGAGATCAGGCAACGGTTCGACTTCAAGGGCTCCAAGACGGAGCTGACGCTCAAGGAAAAGGAAAAAGAGTTGGTCGTGGTGTCGGACGATGAGTATAAGCTCAAGGCGGTGCTGGAAATCCTCAAAGGGAAATGCGTCAAACGTCATGTCTCCTTGAAAGCCCTCACGTACGGAAGGATCGAGGAGGCGCTCGGCGGCACCGTCCGGCAGGTGATTACCATCCAGAGCGGAATCTCTGACGAAAAAGCCAAAGCGATCTCCAAGGAGATCCGGGACGGCAAGTTCAAGGCGCAGGCGCAGATCCAGGGTGACCAGGTTCGGGTCCAGAGCAAGAGCAA
>CAYJUP010000172.1:0-5010 GCA_964373365.1 uncultured Nitrospiraceae bacterium | reverse complement strand
AAGTCCGGGTCGAGGATGCCCACGGGGCGCCTCCGACCATTCCATTCTGGCGAGGGGAGGCGCCGTCGCGCACAGCCGAGCTCTCGGCCGAGGTGGCCGCGATCAGAGCTGAAGTAGACCGACTTCTGACGACTGACAAGGAGCCAGCGGTGGGTACGGGAGGGGCGTCTGCGGGACCCCCTCCCGCCATGATGGGTGCGGGAGGGTCCGCGACGCGAGGAACACCCGCCGGGCGGGTACCCGGCGTCATGTCTGCGGACCGGGTACCCATTGCTCGGCTTCGTGCAATGGGTGATGAGTCTGTGAGCCGGCCGGTTCTTCAATCTGGGGGGCCCCCTCCCACTGTAATCGACTGGCTGCAGGCCGAGTGCGGCCTTGACCGTCGGGGTGCCGAGCAGGCCGCGGCCTATGTGGCGGCCGGGCGGGCGGTCCTGGGGGCGGTGCCGACACAGCAGGCCATCATTGCGGAACGATTCTTTGATGAGGGTGGGGGGATGCAACTGGTCCTGCACGCGCCGTTCGGCGGTCGGCTCAACCGTGCCTGGGGGCTGGCGCTCCGGAAGCGCTTCTGCGTGACATTCGACTTCGAACTGCAGGCCGCGGCCACGGACGAGGGTCTCGTGATCTCATTAGGGGAGTCGCACAGCTTCCCGCTGGAGTCGGTCTTCGGCTTCCTGCGCTCCGAGACCGTGCGCGAGGTGCTGGTCCAGGCCATCCTGGCTGCGCCGATGTTCGCCAGCCGCTGGCGGTGGAATGCCACGCGCGCCCTGGCGCTGCTTCGGTTTGCCAACGGTCAGCGGGTTCCCCCGCAGATCCAGCGGATGCGCGCGGAAGACCTCCTGGCCGCCGTGTTTCCGCGTGCGCTGGCCTGCCAGGATAACCGACAGGGAGACGTGGCTGTGCCGGATCATCCGCTGGTCCGTGAAACCATCCGCGACTGTCTCACCGAGGCGATGGATATGGAGGGGCTGACGGCCTTGCTGGAGCGGATTGAACGGGGAGAGGTCCGGTGCCTCGCGGTGGACACGCCGTCGCCGTCGCCTTTCTGTCATGAGATCCTGAACGCGAACCCCTATGCCTACCTGGATGACGCGCCGCTGGAGGAACGCCGGGCGCGAGCGGTCGAGATGCGCCGGAGCCTGCCGCCTGAGTTGGCGGGGAAGATCGGCGCGCTGGACCCCGCCGCCATTGCGGAGGTGGCAGACGAATCCTGGCCGGTGGTGCGCAATGCGGACGAATTGCACGATGCGCTGCTGACGCTGGTCTGGGTGCCGGAAGATCACGCGTTAGTCCAGGCGATGAGCTGGGCTGCCCACTTGCCGAGCTTAATTCAGGCCGGCCGTGCGACTGTGGTCACAATTCACAATTCAAAATTAAAAATTCAAAATTTCTGTTCGCCATCGCCTCACGCCTCACTCCTCACGTCTGATGTAGCAAAAAGCTGGGTAGCGGCTGAGCGGTTGGCTGATGTGCAGGCGGTGTTCCCCGACGCTGAGTTCAGCCCGAGGATTAAAGGGATGGCCGAGGCACGACCGGAGCGCGAGGAAGCCATACTCGTGATCGCGCAAGGTTGGATGGAGAGCACCGGCCCCACCACCGCTGATGAGCTGGCCAGGACACTCCACCTGTCGACCGAGGCGGTGAGCGCAGCCTTGCTCAGGCTTGAAGCGAAAGGGCAGGTGCTGCGCGGCCAGTTCAGGCCAGCGGGCCAGGCGCGAGGCGAGGGGCACGAGGCTATAGGCACGGATTCCCACCCATTGCCCATTGCCCATCGCCCATCGCCTGCCACGAGCGCTATCGCGCTCGGGGTCGAATGGTGCGACCGCCGGCTCCTGGCGCGCATCCACCGCCTGACCATCGGGAAACTCCGGCGAGAAATCGAACCGGTCACGGCAGCGGACTTCATGCGGTTCCTGTTCCAGTGGCAGCATGTCGCGCTCGGATCACGGCTGCATGGCGAGGCGGGCCTCCTTGAAATCATCCGCCAACTGGCCGGCTTTGAAGCAGCCGCCTCGGCCTGGGAGCGCCATCTGCTGCCGCTTCGAATCTCGAAATACGATCCCGAATTGCTGGACCGACTCTGCCTGGGCGGATCGGTGATGTGGGGAAGACTCACGCTCCATCCTCGTCTGGAAACTCAGATAGGCAGCGAACTCGATCCTGCTCGCCCGCGCCGTATCGTCCCGACCAGCCTCGCGCCCATCAGTTTGTTTCCAAGAGAGGACGCCGAGTGGCTCCTGCGCGTGTTCGGAAGCGGGAACGAGCCCGGCCGGACCGTTGGAATGCCGGCGCTGAGTCCGATCGCCCAGGATCTTCAGCGGCATTTGCGGGAACGCGGCGCCAGCTTCTTTGCCGATCTGGTCAGGGGCACCGGCCACCTTCAGTCTCAGGTGGAGGAGGGGCTCTGGGAACTGGCCGCGGCAGGGCTGGTCACGGCGGATGGGTTCGATAACCTACGCGCCTTGCTGGACCCCCGTCGCCGGCGCGCGCAGGGACGCGAGCGTGCGAGGCGCCCCCGCCACGGCGCCGGCCGCTGGTCGCTTTTGCGGAACGCCATCAGCCATTCCGCCGACGCGCGCACGACGCGCTCTGGCGGACCCGCCGAAGCCTACGGCGAAGGCGGGCAGCCATCAGCTCTCAGCTCAACTGACCAGGTAGCCCGCCAGTTGCTTCGCCGATACGGGGTGGTGTTCCGCGATCTGCTTGGACGCGAGCCGCTGAGCCTCGCGTGGCGGGATCTGCTTGTGCAGTACCGGCGGTTGGAGTCGCGGGGCGAAATTCGGGGCGGACGATTCGTCAGCGGGTTCACCGGCGAACAGTTTGCGCTGCCGGAGGCGGTGGAATCCCTGCGGGCGATGCGGCGAGCAGGGGGTGAGAAGAGGACACCTCAGGAGATCACGCTGTCAGGCGCTGATCCCTTGAACTTGGTGGGCGTGATTCTGCCGGGCCCCCGCGTGCCGGCCGTCCCAACCAACTTCGTGGTCTTCCGTGACGGAGTTCCGGTCCGCTCCGGCACGATCTGGAATCCGGGGCGTTCCGACGACATGCGGATCGGCTTGGCCGAGGGTAGGGTGACCTGAGAACCGTGAACAGCTTAATTATTCACGACCGTCTCGTTCAGGATCGGGTTTGCCGACAGCTCTCGGTTCAGTGCAGCCAGCATCTCGCCAGGCGTGGTCCGATCAGACTGGACCAAGATCGGATATTTTTTCTGCGTGAGCGCAAAAAATTCCGCTTGATGGTCTCTCGGCACACCTAACAATGTCCCCAGCGAGGCAAGGTATTCGCCCCGCCCTTGCGCCATATCATGCTTCAAGTTCTCAAAATTAAGGGCTGCAAACGCATTCACCTTTTGGTCGTCTTTCACCAAGCCCTCACCCGTGAACCACAGTCCGGGGGTTGTTGTGGAGAGGGTATCGGTTGTGTTATCGGTCGTGCAGGATGATAGCGCGAGCACGAAAGCCACTGCAGGGAACAAGTAAAGGGGGGTGTGTGCTGGCATTCTCATGGGAAAACCTCCTGAGTTGTGTCACTCAGATGAGTGAGGCGTGATGTTGCCTTGCTGATAAAAACTAGCAGCCCGCCTGTTGTCTGTCAAGCAGTGAGCCGGACATGACGCAGAACTGGATCGAGGTGCGAATCGAGTCCTCGGCGGGGGCAGGCTCCTGCTTTCGGGAGTGCTGCCGCGCATGTGGTGGAACTCTCCGGCGCGTTCGCGGGGGCAGATGGGGTTGTGCTGAGCCGCCGGGAGCGAGACGGTTGGGTGGCGCTTGAAGTGACCTGTCCCGCCATGTACGATGCCTCACCGGAATGAGTCTGTCCCGTCTTCCCACGCATCCACGCGTGCATCAGCTCAGTGTTTCCGACGGCGGGGTCCCGAAGCTGCCGGTGCCAGAGGCCCGTATCACGACCGAGGGGGTAAGCGGGGATCGCCAGCGAAGTCCCAAGATTCACGGCGGACCCGACCGAGCGGTCTGTCTGTTCTCCTTCGAGGTGATCGAGGCGCTTCGGGCTGAGGGACATTCGATCGCGCCTGGTTCCAGCGGGGAGAACCTGACACTGGCAGGGGTCGATTGGCCTCAGCTCAAACCAGGGGACCGATTGCGCATAGGGGAGACCGTACAGTTGGAAATAGTCAGCTACACCGCGCCGTGCGAGCACAATGCCGGCTGGTTCAAGGATGGGAACTACAAACGGATTTCCCAGAAGCGGCATCCGGGCTGGAGCCGCCTCTACGCGCGGGTGCTCGCCGAGGGAGTGGTGCGACCCGGCGACGCGGTCGTTATAGAACACGAGGGATGATGGTCGATGGTCAATGGAGGAATGGGTGGAACGGAATCTTTATTTTAGCCATTCGCCATCGGCCATTAGCCATTCTTTGGACTGTTGAACGATGATGGAGCGTAAACTTGAGCCGGAACTGATGGACGACCCCGAGCAGGCGCTGGCCTACGCGAAGGCCGACTTCGAAGAGGAAAACCAGGGCTTCGTCAACCGGTTTCGGCAGCACTATCCGGACCTGGCGGAGGGACACGTGCTGGATCTGGGCTGCGGCCCAGCCGACATCCCGATCCGACTCGTTCGCGCGCTGCCGGGGTGCCGGGTGACCGGCGTGGATGGGTCGCCGACCATGATTCGGCTTGCGGAGGAGGCGGTCCGGGTTGCCGGGCTGGCCGACCTCATCGCACTGCGGTGCGAGCGCTTCCAGACGCTCACCTTACCGGAGCCGGCTGATGCCGCCATTTCGAACAGCCTGGTGCATCACTTGGCGAATCCCTTGCAGTTCTGGTACATGCTCAAGAAGCTGGTCAAGCCTGGCTCGTTCGTCTTGGTGATGGACCTCCTCCGTCCCGAGACGCCGGAGGCGGCGCAGGCCGTCGTGGATCAGTACGCGGCGAATGAGCCGGCGATTCTCCGGCGGGACTTCTATCATTCTCTGCTGGCCGCCTTCACGGAGGACGAAGTGGCGGCCCAGTTGGCCGAGTTGAACCTCAGCCGTCTGCTGATCGA
>CAYJUP010000171.1:0-5015 GCA_964373365.1 uncultured Nitrospiraceae bacterium | reverse complement strand
GTCAGAATGTGGGACGGACCCGAACGCTCGGTGGAGAAGTGGATCTGAAGTTCCGCGTCACGGAATACCTGTCCCTGACCGCGGGCTATGCCTATGCCGACTCGGCTATCAAGAGCTTCTTGGGAGACAAGACGCGCGAGGGACGGCGGGTCCCGAACGTATCCCGACAGCAGGTCGTGCTCGGGATCACCCTGGGCCATCAGGACTGGGCGGAGCTCACCATCATGGGGCGCTATCTCTCGCGGCAGTTTGCGGATGATCTCAATACGCAGCCCATTGCTGATTTCGTGCTGCTCGATGCCTCGCTTCAGAAGCGAATCGGAAAGGCGATGCGGCTCTTCCTGGATGCTGAAAACCTGACCGATCAGCAATACATCGCCACACAGACCGGTCCGATCAAGACGCTGGGAGCGCCGCTCCTCGTGCTGGGAGGGGTGACGCTGAACTATTGACGGGGGCCGGACTCCTCACCGCATGATTATCTTGCCCGTCTTGCTCCAATAGTAGTAGATGGAAAAATTAGGGTAGATCGCGTCCAAGACGTTCTGTCCAGCAACCGTGAACAGAACGCCCGCTGCGCCCACCCAATGCTCTCCGAGCCTGTATTGAATGGTCGGTTGGAGGCCGAGCGAGTTGAAGCCGTTCTGGCCCCCTGTGTTGATCCGATGCCCGTCGGCTCGCCAGGAGAGCCCATGGAATCCCACGAATTCCAGGTTATAGCCGAAGCCCCGTTGGTCATCCAAAATATGCTCAACGATCAATCGGGTGTTGACGATGTCGGATGTATAGGTGGTCTGCCCGGCATCGCTTCCGGGTAAGTGATAGGAGTAGAACACCCCGCCGCTGATCCGAAACGGCCGCAGAATTTTACGGAACATCAGGCCTTCAGTCCAGGTCAACGCCCCGAACCTTGTGGCCGGTAAACGGCCAAGTGGTGCAAACCCGCCAGGAGGACTTTCTGTGCCTGTCACCCATCTGCTCGTGGGGAGCACGATCATGTTGAACGTCGTGATGGTGGGCCGCCACCCGTCCGGGTCCTGAACGATCGGGCGATATTTGAGATAGATCTGTGTATCCCCAAGCCCGGTGTTCGTGGTCACCGGCCCGCCCCGTCCCTGATTGAACTCGGTCGAATCCCTGGCCCAAAAGGTGGACAAGGACAGGCCGACGTTGAGCTCAAGATGATCCGTAATTCCGTACGCATTTGTGACCAGTGGCGAGATCTGGTACGAGTGCGTCCGGGCGGTGGTCCGGTCCAGGGTCAGGTCGTTGGTAAATCGTTTTTCGCTCACTTGCGAAAAGACAAACGGGTGGAACGTGAACTGCCCCTCGGGGTGAATGTCCACCCCGCTGATAAAGATGGGGCCATTCGACAGCGGATTCCAACTGCGCCGGTATTTCTGAATGTCTTCGTGGGAGGGGACCCAGTCGAATGCCTGGACCCCGCACACTACGGCCAGCTCTATTGCGATGCCGAGGAGAGCCCTCACGGCAGTGACGGTCAGGCCTTGCCAGGAGGGTCTGCACAGGCGTGCGCTCACAGAAGCCCGACCAGAACGAGGTAGGCGAGACAGGCAAGCATGCCGGCAGCCGGTAGCGTGATGAACCAGGCCAGCACCATGTCCCGGACAGTTGTCCACCGGACGGCTTGAATACCTTTAAGCAGTCCAATTCCGATGATAGCCGAACTGCTGACGTGCGTGGTTGAAACGGGAAGGCCCATGGTGGCGGACACGAGCACCAGGGATGATGTGGTGAGATTGGCCGAGAGACCTTCCATGTGGTCCATACGCGTGACCTTTTCGGCCAAGACCTCGGTCACGCGGAGCCCGCCCAGGTAGCTGCCTAGCCCCATTGCCAACGCGACGCCGGTGAAGGCGATGGCTTGAGCCGTCGAACTGGTCCAGGCGGTCGTCATCCCGCCCAGCAGCAAGATCGCCACGATCTTGGGCGCGTCATTGGTGCCCCGGGCAAGCGAGGCCAGCCCGCTGGACAGCCAATGGATGCTGTCCAGACCGATGGTGAAGCCGGAGAGGCCGGCTCGGTCGCACTGAGCTGGCACGGCCATGACAGGTTGGCCGAAGGCGGACGTCCGGATGAGGGTGCGGGTCATGCCCTGTGCGTTGACTGTCATCAGCGCACGGGCGGTCGGCATCACGCACAAGCACGTCCCTTCCCAGCGCGCGGCGACGGCGCGGACGGCGGGATGGAGGAGGACTGAAAATGACAGCGCGAGGAGCGGGCTCAGCAGTAACGGCAAGGCGATCTTGCCGATGAGGGTCGACCAGATGAGGCCGTGCCCGCCGAACGCGATCAACCCTGCCCCGACGATCGCGCCGGTCAACGCATGCGTCGTAGAGACGGGAAGCCCGGTGCGCGAGGCGAACAGCACCCAGCCGATTGCTCCGATCAACACGGCCAGAGCCAGAGCCGGGGGAATAGCCATGCCGGATTCAATGAGTCCGTTGCTGAACGTCTTGACCATCGCGGCGGCCACGAATGCCGCAGCCCCGGCGCCGATCATCGTCCACACCGTCCCCCAGGCGATGGCGGTCCGATAGTTCGTGATCCCGCTGCCAACAAGGGTCGCAATGGCCTTGGAGACGTCATTGGTGCCGTTGACAAACGCCAAGGCCATCACGAGGATCAAAGCGAGCAGGGAAGAGTCCACGCGACGTCTTTCTATTCAGAATGCTCAAACAGGTCATCCAGCAAGGCCGCAGGGATGCGAGGACCCCGAGGCGTCCTGTGTATGGACGTTGAGGGGTTCGACGGGTACCCATTGCCCAGCTTCATGCCATGGGTGATGAGAACAAAGCTGGGGGCCTGTTTCAGCATTCTGGCTCAGGTGACGGCGCCGCCGCAGGAGGAGCCGGCCCCGGCGGTGCAGCCGTAGCAGTGGTTCCCGGTGACGATCCGACGGGTGTGGAGTTGAACCGGGTTGAAGTCTCGGAGATGCCGCGGCGCCCCGTGGCTGATGGGTAGGTCCAGCATCTGATTGAAGTCGCAGTCGTAGAGCGTGCCGTCCCAGCCGATCGAAATGGTGTAGCGGCACATGACGCCGGCAGCCGTGGACGGGTTGAAGGCGTTCGCGAGCCGCTCCATGTACCCCTCGTAGTTGCCGCTCTCGACCAGGAACTCCAAGAATCGGCTGATCGGCATGTTGGTGATTGTATAGAGATGGTTAAAGACTACGTTGTGCTGACGCGACAGTTCCTTCCGGAACTGAGCTTCGATCACCTCTTGCTTCGGCGGCAGATAGGCGCCGACCGGATTGTGCACCAGATTCAGGGTCAAGCCGCTGCCCTCCACGCCGTATCCCAGCTTGTTCAGGAGCTGCAGGGCGCGGATGGACTTCTCGAACACGCCATCCCCCCGTTGCGCATCGGTCTGGGACGGACGGAAGTGCGGCAGGGAGGCGACTACCTCGACCTGATGGGAGGCGAGGAATTCGGCCAGATCAGCCTGTGAGGGGAGAAGCAGGACGCTGAGGTTGCACCGGTCAATGACGTGGCGGCGGAGCCCTCGCGCCTGTTCGACCAGCCAACGGAAGTTGGGATTGAGTTCGGGCGCGCCGCCGGTGATGTCCACGGTCGGGATGTCGCTCTGCGCCAGCGTCCGAATGCACAGCTCGGCGGTCTCACGCGTCATGATCTCCTGGCGATCCGGTCCGGCGTCCACGTGGCAGTGCCGGCAGGTCTGGTTGCAGAGCTTCCCGACATTGATTTGAAAGACCGTGATGCCGGTGGCGTGCAGCGGGAACAGACCGGCTTGGCTCATGCGCGCCTCGAACGGCGTGCAGGAGTTCGTGTTGGCGAGGCGACGGAGCTGCTCGTCGGTTGAGGCGAGGGGGTTCTGTCGGGCAAGTAAACTTAGTGCCATAGTGGCTCTCTCAGAATTCAGCACCGGCCTGCGCCGTCCTGCGCAGGTAAGGTTAACTGGCCTGGGACAAGAGCACGGATTCTGGAAAGCTGATGCGACAGCACCCGAAATCCAGGGCCTGACCTCGATGGTCTTTCAGTGCTCGCTTGATCTTCGGCGACACACGATAGCAAATCCGCTTCCCCTCGCGTTGTCCCTCCACCAAGCCGGCTGCTCGCAAGATGCGCAGATGATGGGACACATGCGGCTGGCCCCTCCGGATTTCCTGTGCTAAGTCGCTCACGCATTTGTCCTGAATCAGCAGGGACTCCAGCAGCCGCAGACGCGTCTCATCGCCCAGGGCCCTGAGGACCTCCGCACATTGCTGGGTCGTCAACCGTCGGTGAGGCACGAGAAACACCTCTTATCAGCAGGAGGAGCCGGGGCCACACGAAGCCGGCTCGCCGGTGACAGTCTGTCCGGCTCGGTTAATGACCGCGAAGTGTCCTCGGTAGGCATCGGCTTCTAGCACCGCCAGCGTCTTGGAGCAGATCTCCAAAGGCTTCCCACGCTCGAACACATGATGGTCATCATCGGCCGCCTCGACAAAGGGCCCAGTCAGCAGCGCGAAGTGGCCCTTCCAGACGCAGGGCGCCTGTTCGGGAAAAATGGCGATCAGGCTCATGTCAGATTGGACCAACGGGACCGGCGTCTCCGAAAGGATGAACAGATCTTTGAACGGCGGTGTCGTGAGCAGTTGCCCAGTGCGCGCATCTACTGACTTCGGAACACCTCGTTCGTAGGCATGTCCCAGTTCGTCCACCACGCGGCTGAAGGGGCCACGCAGCGTAGCGAATCGGATGCCGTTTGGCTCCGGTGCCTCTGGCAACTTGTACCCGGTCAACGTGATCGAGAAGAAGTGGATGCCATCAATTACTTGCCAGGAGGTGAACTTTACCTGATGAATGCCCAGGAACCCGGCTTCCACCATACCCCCCATGTACTCACTGGCCTGCAGCGCGCCGGATAGACAGTTGCCCCATTTTTCCGTGTCATGGACGAGGTACTGAGGGACTGGCTGATCCGACACGATGTCTGAGATCGTAAAGCGACCGCCCGGCCGCAGCACCCGATACATCTCATGGAACACCTTG
>CAYJUP010000170.1:0-5065 GCA_964373365.1 uncultured Nitrospiraceae bacterium | reverse complement strand
TTCTTCTGAGCCTTCTCGTTCTGTTTGGCCATAATCTCCTCCCTCTTCTGAGCCGTCCAAAGCCCGCCATGCGAATATCGCCCCTTTTTCGTTACAGCGTGTGCTCGATCCTGCTTCTCAGGAGCCGGTCTTGGATCCTAAGAAAGGCGCGTGAAATTCGACCACCGAGGGGTGTACCAGATTGGCGAAGTCTTGGTACCGGAGCTTCACCGCCGTTACGTGGGAGCCAGCTTGGAACACGATCTCCTCATCGGCCGCAAGTGCCTGGTCCACATATACCTCCAGCCCGTAGAGATTACCGAACGGCGGCATGGTGCCCAGTTCGCAATCCGGGAACAAACCTTTAAACTCCTCCTCGGTGGCTAATCGCACATGGCTGGTCCCAAAGACCTCTTTGAGTCGCTTGAGATCCAACTTCCAGTTGGACGGTAGGACCGTCATCACAAAGCGCTCGCCCACGTTCACCATCACCACCTTGGCCAGCATCTTCCCCGACACATGCAGGGTGTGAGCAATCTCCGGCGCGGTGTAGGCCTCTTGGTGGGTCAAGACTTGATACTGAACCTTCTGCCCGTCGAGATAGTCCTTGAGCCTTCGTAAGATCGTCACGGCGACCTCCTTGCCGATTGAACGGCTGCGTTCACCGCGTGAGCGGACTGACTCCAGACTACCGCCAGGTCACTTCCTCCCAATAGAGATGAATAGCGGTAACTGGTGCTCCCCGCCGTTCCGCTCCGTAGATCGGCGAGTCTTGCGCTGTGAAGCCCTCCAGGAAGGCGGCAGTGCCGAGAATGCGGCTGGCTGTCTTGGCTCCTTGGCCACCTCGTCCGTGAAAACGGATTCTGGTCATGATCTACTGAATGTTACAAATTGCATGCCAGCCCGTGCACGTGTCCTGCGGTCTCTGCTGACGAGGTCTGATGCGTGTCACGAAAAGGGGTTCCGCCTAACACCGGACGCCTTTCCCCACTTATGCCTGTCGGCCCTGTAGCATCTTGGCTCTCTCAGCACCCCTGCTGTGTGGCAAATCTCCCCAGTAAAGCAAAAAATCAGCTCCTGGAAATGGAAGGGCATTGCAATTCATGCATAATTCAAGGTTCAAGAAAAGATCGGGCAAGTTGCACAATTGGCCAAGCCTTTGCTTATAAATCTCTCTTGTGCGGGAGGGCCATCCCATGACCTACGGCATTATGATCCAGGAGTCCCCAGTCCTCCCGGCCCAAGAGCAGCGGGTCGAGATCGTGGAGCGGAAAGGGAGGGGCCACCCGGATACGATCTGTGATGCGGTGGCAGAGCGTATCTCAGTCGAACTGTCTCGGGCCTACACCAGGGTTTTCGGTCGTGTCCTTCACCACAACATTGACAAGGGCCTGCTCGTTGCCGGGCAGGTGTCCTTGCGGTTGGGCGGGGGAGAGGTCGTCGAGCCGATGCGCCTCATCATCGGCGACCGGGCGACGATGGGGGAGGGAACCAAGACAGTACCGGTGGCCGAAATTGCCGTGGCTGCGGCCCGGGACTGGTTGAAACAAAACCTGCGGCGCGTGGATCCAGACCGGCACGTTCAGTATCAGGTCGAACTCAAACCAGCCTCCCCCGAGCTGAGATCCATTTTCGACGCACGCCGGAACTGGTTGGTTGCGAACGACACGTCAGCGGCGGTGGGCTATGCTCCCCTGACGCCTACCGAACGGCTCGTCAGGGATCTGGAACGATTCCTTAATGGAGCGAAGTTCAAGAGCGAATTTCCGGAAACCGGGGAAGATGTCAAGGTCCTGGCACTCCGTCGGGAGCGAGACCTACTGGTCACTGTGGCGATGCCGGTACTGGCCGAGTCCGTCCGGTCAGAAGTCGCCTATTTCCGACTGAAAGCTCGAATCCTGCGGACGATCCAGGACTACGTGCAGGGGCGCCCGCACGGATGCGGACAGGTGCGGGTGCGGGTAAATGCTCTCGATCGCCGAGGAGAAGGACTGAACGGGATGTATCTCACGCTGCTCGGCACTTCAGCGGAGCATGGCGACTCCGGTCAGGTCGGCCGGGGAAATCGCGTCTGCGGAGTGATTGCGCTCAACCGTCCAATGAGCGGGGAGGCAGCGGCCGGCAAGAATCCGGTCAGCCATGTGGGGAAGATTTACAACGTGCTCGCGCACGAACTGGCGGTTCGCATCCACCGGCAAGTTTCCGGTGTACAAGAGGTGACGGTGTGGCTGTGTAGCACGATCGGCCAGCGACTTGATCGTCCGTCCATGGCCGCGGCGTCCGTCAATCTGACGCAGGGGGTGTCGCTGAGTCGGATACGGCCGGCGATTGAGCACATGATCCAGGACGGGCTTGACGGTCTGGGGTCCTTCTGCGAGTCGCTTGCGAGGGGCAAATACCCGGTATGGTGAGAAGGAGGAAAGATCTTGATGCGTGAGGCGCTCTTCTACCAGGTCGAGGAACAGCAGCGGGTGCGCTGCACACTGTGCCCGCATTTCTGCAAAATTGCACCGGGACGTCGTGGAGCGTGCGGGGTGCGGATTAATCGAAACGGAATCCTTTACACGTTAGTGGCGGACCGTGTCATCTCGCAAGAAGTAGAGCCGATCGAGAAGAAACCTCTCTTTCATTTCCTCCCAGGTTCATTGGCCTATTCGATCGCCACAGTGGGCTGCAATCTTCGGTGTCTGTTCTGCCAGAACTGGGAGATCTCTCAGTGGCCCAAAAGCCAGCCTGCCGATGCCCCCGACCCGATATGCCCGGCTATGGAGGATCGCCCGACTGACTGGCTTGCGGGTTTTTCCGTCACGCCTGAGCTGTTGGTGGCCAACGCGCTGGGCCAAGGTTGTGCGAGCGTGGCCTACACCTATACCGAGCCGACAATTTTCTTCGAGCTCGCCTTCGAAACCGCGAAAGCCGCACGCGCCGCCGGACTCAAAAACATCTTTGTGACGAATGGCTTTATCGCGCCGGATGCCTTGCGGATGATCGCACCATATCTCGATGCCGCCAACATCGACCTGAAGGGCTTCCGTGACAGTTTCTACAAGCGCGTATGCGGCGCTCCACTCCAACCCATTGTAGATGCGATCCGGCTCTACAGGGAACTTGGTATTTGGATTGAATTGACCACGTTGCTAATCCCGGGACGCAACGACGACGAGGCTGAGCTCCGGGACTTGGTTCGTTTCATCTCGGCCGATCTGGGGGAGGAGGTCCCCTGGCACATCAGCCGGTTCTTCCCGGCCTATAGGATGGAGGACGTGCCGATCACGCCGATCGAGACGCTGCGTCGAGCCGAGCGGATCGGCCGCGAGGCGGGGCTTCAGCACGTTTACCTCGGCAACGTGCCTGAGGAAGGCGGTGAAGACACCTACTGCCAGGGCTGCAAGGCCGTGCTGGTCCAACGGCTTGGGCTGATGCTCGTTGAGAATAGGCTGAGGGATTCGGCCTGCCCAACGTGCAAGAGACCTCTCGCCGGCATCTGGAAGTAGGGAAGAGGAGGATGGGGTAGGAGCATGACCGTGGCAACCACCGAACAGAAACGGGACTACTACGAAGTGCTCGGCATCGATCGGTCGGCCACGCGTGATCAGCTCAAGCAGGCTTATCGCCAGCTTGCGCTCAAGTATCATCCGGACCGGAACAAGGCTCCCGACGCCGCGGCAAGGTTCAGAGAGATCGCTGAGGCCTACGCCGTGCTGTCCGATGATACCAAGCGGCGGGAGTACGACGCGACCGGCCATGCCGGAGTCAGCCAACGCTGGACAGCCGAGGATCTCGTTCGAGATTTTCAGTTCGGGGATTTCTTCGGTGGCCGGTTCAGCGACCTGTCAGGGATCTTCGGTGACTTCTTCAGCCAGCGGACTAGGCCCGGCTCAAGAGTCGTCCGCGGCGTGGATCTGCGCTACGACCTCGATCTCACCCTTGAGGAAGCGGCCCGCGGCGGGGAGCGCGAGATTCAGATCACTCGATCAGAAAAGTGCAGCTTCTGCAGCGGCAGCGGTGCAAAGCCGGGTACCAGGCCGACTCCGTGCGGCGAGTGCGGCGGGACCGGCCAGAAACAGCAGGTGCAGACCGGCAAGGGCATACGGATGGTGACCCTCTCGACCTGTCCCCGCTGCCAGGGGCGTGGCCAGCTCATCGAGAGTCCCTGCCAGATCTGCCTGGGCACCGGCTACCAGTTTGTGCCACACAGTCTTAAGGTACGGATTCCACACGGCGTGGACGATGGGATGGTGATCCGACTCGCCGGGCAAGGCGAGCCGAACGCGAATGGCGGCCCACCTGGGGATCTGTTGATCCGGCCCCATGTGCAATCACACCCATCCCTGCAGCGGCATGGCGACGATCTGTACACTACCACCACGATCACGTTTCCCGAAGCCGCGCTGGGGACTAAAGTCTACATTCAGGGTTTGGGTGGAGAGTCGCTCCGCGTGACGATTCCTTCGGGGACACAAAGCGGGGCGTCCCTGCGACTGCCTGGGAAAGGAATGCCGAGATTCGGCGCGAAGGGTAAGGGCGACCTGTTTGTCATCGTGGAGGTCCGAACACCGGCAGGCCTCACCGCGCGGCAACGGGAGCTGCTTGAGGAGTTCGCGAAGCTGGAAGCGAAGCGGGCCAAGGCCCGCGCCTAAGTGCTCACGGGAAGAAGTTCGAGAAACGTTCAGAATTGCAATGAACGGAGAGCATCGTGCCCGACAAGGATCAGGTCATCAAGGCAGTTCGCGCGGCCTTTGAGCGAGAGCGACGGATCAACCTGCATCGCTACCCAGTCCGCATGGGCTTCGCGGACGGCGTCCTTACGCTGGAAGGCGAGATGGAGAACGTGGCGGCGAAGAAGCTGGGTATGAAGCTGGCCATCGCGGTCCCGGGCGTCAGAGGCATCGTGGATCGGCTCCATGTCGCCCCTGCCACCCACATGGGGGACGGGGCTATCCTCGATGCGGTGCGGGATGCGCTGCTCCAAGAGCCGGCCCTCCAGAGCTGCACCATTCGGGTCAAGCACAAGGGCAAAGTGGAGACCGCCAGAGAATCCCCCGTGGATCCTCATGGCGTCATTGAGCTCTCCGTCACTGACGGC
>CAYJUP010000169.1:0-5069 GCA_964373365.1 uncultured Nitrospiraceae bacterium | reverse complement strand
AAAATAATGCCCGTTTCCCATGGGTGCCTCGCTTCGGTCTATAGTTCTCAAGGGCCTTCGAGACCACCTGCCGCATTTCATTCTGCTGCTCCTCGATATCCTTCGTCGCGTCCATCGTAATCAACCCGTACTCGCTCACGATCTTGTCGTATTCCGCCAGGATCCGGGACTGGAAAATGCGGAAGCTCTCCGTCATATCTTGACTGAGGCCCAGATCCATGCCGGCTTCATAGTATTTGAGCTGCGCCCTCGTGCCGCCCAGCAGGCGGTCGATCGCCACCTCGATCGGCACCTGGTAATAGAAGGCCATGTCCGGCCGGATTGCGAAGTTGTAGAGCTTCCGCACCCACATGGGGGAGACACCGCGTACGGCGTCGCGCGCAAACGCGGTATACACGTAGCGGTCGGCCAGCACGAGCATGCCCGCCTTGAGCGGCGGAAGAATGTCATGATAGAGCCGATTGGCAAAATCGGTCGCGTGCAGCAGGCTGAAGGTGGTCGGCGTCAGCGCTTTGCTTTTTTTCCCTCGGCGGGTGGTGTCGCGGACCAGCTCCGAGGAGTTCCATTCGGTGAAAAAGACGTTGTAGCCCTTCGAGTCCAACCATTTCTGGAGCAACTGCAATTGCGTGCTCTTGCCGGACCCGTCAACGCCCTCGACGATGATGAGCTTGCCGGGATACGGATGGGGCTGGTCGAACGTCAAGACAGGCGGACTCATGCGGGCTCTCCCTCGGGCGCCTTGGTGGCGAACTGAACGGGACGCTTAAAGACCTTCTCGAACAGATCGGTGCGGGCGCGCGCGGCCCAGATTTCCAGTTCGGGGTCGCCGGTGGTCTGGAGCGTGATCGTGACCGGTTTGCCGACCTTTACGTCCAGGCTCTGAATCACCGAGAAATGGCTGCGGTCCAGGCCGTCGGCGATCCGGAGCAGCGCGCTCAGCACCTCCAGGGTCCTTCGGTTCCGGGCGGGCAGCGCCTTCAGCGACGCGTGTTTATCCTGGGGCAAGGCCCGGCGATGATAGCGCGCGATGTTCGCAACCGTTTCGATCTCGTCCGCGGTCAGGCCGTACAGATCGCTGTTCTTGATCAGGTAGTAGGCATGCTTGTGGTGTTGCCGGGAGTTGATGAGGTAGCCCACATCGTGCAGGATCGCTGCGTACTCCAGCCACTCGCGCTCGAGCTCGCCCAACCCATGCAGCGGCTTGGTCTGATCGAACAACCGGGTCGCAAGTGTGGCGACGTGATGGGAATGGCTCTGGGGGTAGTGGCAGCGCCGGGCCAGATAGATCACGTTGCGCCGCCGGACGTTCGGAATTTCCTGTTCGGCTCGGAGGCCCTCCCGATTCCGCTCGATGAAATCGTAAATGAGCCCTTCCCGGATCGCTTGGTCGCTCATCGTCATCTCGTCGTGTCCGATGCGCTCCATGAGGCTGCGGATCACGGCCGTGGCAGGCAAGAGGGTATCGGCCCGTTTCGGGTCCAGTCCGGGAATGGCCAGCCGCGCTTTGAAGCTGGCGTTGAGCAGGAGGTGCTCGACGGCCGCGACCTCTTTCAGCGTGATGGTGGCCAGGTTGAGCTGCGGCACCGGCCGTCCGGTGCGGCGCAGATAAATGATCTCGGTGAGGTTCCCTGCCATCCCTGAAGTACCCACGAGTCGATCGAACTGTTTCGTCTTGAACTGCTGCAGCGCGGACTTGAGCTGCGCATCAATCGCCTTCTGCATGTCCTGGAGCATGGACTTCGTGGGCGGGTCCTGCTTGAGATACAGGTCCTTCATTCGGATCGCGCCCAGCTTCAGGCTCTGGCCTTGCACCATCCGTTTGTGGTTGCCGAGGATCAGCTCGACCGATCCTCCGCCCACGTCCACCACCAGCGTGGGCTGTTCAGTCAGGTCCATGCTGTGCCGGACGCCCAGGTAGATCAGCCGGGCCTCCTCCTGGCCGGTGACGACCCGCACCGTCAGCCCGGTCTGCCGCGCTATCTCCTCAATGAACTCGCCCCCGTTTCTGGCCTCGCGTACGGCGCTGGTGGCCACGGCCTCGACCCGCTCATAGCCCTTGTTGTGGGCCAGCGTGGCAAGCGTGCGGATCACCTCCAGCCCCCGGGCCATCGCGGCTTCCGAGAGGCGGCGGGTTTTGAAAGCTCCATCACCCAGCCGCGTCATGTCCTTGAACCGGTCCAGGATCTTGTAAGAGAAATCCGGCTCGACTTCGGCCAGAACCAAATGGATCGAGTTTGTGCCGATGTCCAGAATGGCCAGCTTCGTCATGAAAGGCAGCTTAAGGGAGGACTCCGGTCAAGTCAACTGGCGGTTTCGACAGGAAAATCAGATAGTTTGCTCTTCAAGATGGCCGGCGCAACTGCGGAGTTCATACTCAAACCCACGACGCCGGAGAATGATCGCGCCTCGGCGGCTTAACGCGTCAACGGTGTGGAAGAGCTAGCTCCAGGTCAAGTGTGGCTGCTTTTCAATCAGCTGCTCCATCGTGAGAGAGTCGGCAGAGTGCAGCACGTCGAGAACCAATGATTCGTGGAGGGTGTGGTGAGACATAAGCGTGCTCCTTCTTGGGAGCGGGCAGGGAAGAACCGCCATCCCCGCGCAGACAGGGCATGGGCTTGGGAAGGCTACCCGATGGCTCGGGCAACCTCCCGATGAATCGCCAGAGACAGGTCGTTGCTGGCATTCCGGTACAATGGACACCACCGATGGCGGCCCGAGGTGCAGAAATCAATCTGATCGATCGAACTGGGTTCGAACGGCACCATGACCCCAAAGCACTGCGAGGTCGTCCCGGTGGTCCGGTGATCCACGAAGTAGGGACACTTCACTATTGAACTCACCCCCTTTCAATTTTCTCCCAGTGCTCCCCCAGGGGGCACAACCCTGGGGGGCCTGAAGCTCACTGGACTTACACTACGCCTACCAGCCTAACGGCCGCGCATGTCATCCTGGTTAAGGCTGTATTGCGGATGGGTAAAATTTGATGGGCTGTTCCGAGTGTGAAGACGAGGCGTTTTAGAGATGTCTCAGGAGAGAGGGACGTCGAGTGGCTTACTCAGGCTGTTTTGATTGCCTCGTAAACGCGGCGCGCGTCCGGGAGCGGCTCCCACGACAAGACGGCCAATGAGTCCGCCACGTAGGGCGGCGTCCGCATCCCGTTCAGGACGCAGGTGACGCCTGGCGTACTGGTCAGCACCCAGAGCGCTTTTCGGGAAAGCGGTTCTTTTCGGCGCGATTCCGGCAGCAAAGGGTCGATCAGCTTCGTCATCGCCGCCGTCTTTGCTCTGCTCTTGACCATCGCCTCCCGACGCAGTTCCTTCAGCAGCGTCAGCAGCTCGGGAAGGTACCCATCCCGCCAGGCCTGCCAGCGATCAGCCACGTCTCCGGTCAGGTGCTGCGTCAGGGCTCGCAGCACTTGGTTGATGTGGGGCGCGATCATCTGATTTTCGACCTGCTCCCAATGTTCCAGGCTCTGTACGCGAGGCCGTACCTTTGTCAGTTCGTCTGCCCAGCGGAAATAGTCCTCGGGCGGCAAACCCTGACCTGCGTTCTTGATGTGCGGGACAAACTCTCGCCGGTATTCTTTCTCTAGATCGGCAATTCTGTCGCGCTGGGCCTCGAACAAGACGGCTGGGGGCTCAACCGGAAGGTCGGCCAACCTTATCATGCCACCGCCTTTCGCAGGAATTGCATTCAGCGGTCGATTGACCAGGACCGCCAGCCTCTCTGCCTGAGCACAGTCAAGGACGGTCTGCTTCTCGCCCGGGCCGGTATTGGGTGTGAGCAGGGCACCGGACTCAAACAGGTTCATCGGACACTGAAGCACCCTGAAATGATGCGTGGAGCTGCTGGTCTTGCGCGCGGCGGCGTGGGCTGCCTCCAGCATCCGGGACAGCGACGTGGCCTCCGGGTCGTTCGGTTCGGCGGCGCAGGTGTTTGACGACACGCCGTAGTACTGGAGCCGTCCGGCCGCGACCTGGGATTCGAAATAGGCGAAGGCCGCCTGCAGCCGACGATAAAATGCATCGCGCAACTGGACCAGATTGCCGGCTCCGCGATGCTTGGCATCCGACAGGAAATACTCCGCATTGTGCAGCAGACAGACATCCAGCGTGTCCAATCCCAGGCGGTCCAGCGACAGGTCAAGTTGGTCGGCCAGAAACTCGGGGTGCAGACAGTGCCAGATCCCGTCGCCGTACTTGACCATCTCCGGGTATGGCTTGCCGGCCTTCTCCCGGGCCTCAGCCCGCTTCAGGTTCTGCCCTTGCACGTAGCCGATCTTGGAAACCACGATAATTTCTTCGCGTTTGAGTTCGCCTTTCCTGATGAGTTCGGCCAGGACGCTGCCAATCAGCCGTTCGCTTTCCCCGTCCGTGTAGTTGGTCGACGTGTCGATGAGATTGCAGCCTTCACGCAGCGCCTTGGCGAGTGCCTCGCGATGCTCCTTTTCCTCTGTATCGATACGGTACCCGCCGAAACCCAGCCGGCTGGTGGTGAGCCCGGTTGAGCCCAGAGAGAGGTATCCGTACGCGGCGCTCTTGGGGGCCGCAGGGTTGTTGACGGAGCGGACCGCGTACGCGCCAGTTGCACCTGGAGTGGCACGCCCGCCAAGACGGGCGCCTTTGAGCGTGTTGGTGGAGGATGCCGGCTCAGGGGCTGCGTCTTGGTCGCGACTGATCAGTGCCGCGGCCACGGCCGCCGGGTCGGTGATCGGAGCTTGGCAGGCGAAGTTCCGGCAGACGTACAATGCCGCGTTGCCGTTCACGAGGCCTTTGCCGAGCAGCAGTGGATGCTGGGTTACAGGTCCACCGGGATCGTGGGACGCGAGGATTCGGTTGGGCAGGTAGGCGCGCTTGACCTCAGCCCGAAGCGCCTCGTAGCCGGGCTCGCCGGGGCTCCCGACCAAGGCCAGTTCCACTGGGCCGGTGAGGAGCAGGTCCACCACCGCCAGACTCTTCGCGAAGGCTCGCGGATACCGAGCGATCTGCCGGCCATAGGCCCGGATCGCGTTCGCGGCCGCCTCTCGAAAATCCTCGCGCCCATAGTGAAAGGACAGGCGCGCCAGCGCT
>CAYJUP010000168.1:0-5087 GCA_964373365.1 uncultured Nitrospiraceae bacterium | reverse complement strand
GCTCTCGACGACGGGCACGGGATTTACGCTCTTTTCCTGGACTACCTGTGCCGCCTGCCCCATCATAACTTGTGTCAAGCCGACACCCAGCATGACGAAAAGCGCGACGATGGATAGATAGGTGGGAACGGCAAAGAAACGGCCCGACTCACGGACGCCCCGGAGATTGATAACCACTACCAGCAGGATCGCCAGAAGTCCTAAGGTCTCACGGTGGGGAAACAGGGCCGGCACCGCCGAGGTCAATGCCGCCACTCCGGCAGCCACACTGACCGCGACCGTCAGGACGTAATCAATCATCAGCGCGGCTGCGGCTGTTAAGGAGGGCCACTCGCCCAGATTGGATTTGGCGACGGTATAGGCGCCACCCCCTTCAGGATATTCGAAGATGATCTGGCGATACGATATTGTGAGAATAGCGACGAGCAGGACAATCGCCAAGCTGATCGGGATAGACCAGATCACCGCCGCAGAGCCAGCCAGCACCAGAACCAGCAGGATTTCTTCTGTGGCGTAGGCAACGGAAGAGATGGCGTTGGAGGAAAATACCGCTAGGGCGAGACGCTTGGATAACCGCTCGTGAATCGCCTGGGTCGTCTTGAGCGGGAGACCGACCAACAACCGCTTCAATAGCATGGGGCTATTATCTCACAAGACAGGTCGGAACGGTACGTGGTCATGAACGACGTGAGGCCCATTGCCCCGAACGAGTGGAGTCTCCTGTGAATCACAGAGAGAAATTTATGGGAGGGGCTCTCCTTGACAGCCTTCTCAGGTGCGGATTAGCATGAGGTATTTTCTATGAAATGGATTCCAGAGAGCCTCCCCTGCAGCGAATTCAAGCCTAGCCGCTCGCAACTCTGGAGGCTGCGGGCGGGATGGCGGGGGGTTGATTAATATGATTGGAACGATCGCCAGATGATCCGCCTCGCTGGAGCATGGTGGGATCACCTCCGAGTGCAGCAGAAGGTCTGGGCCATTCTGCTGGGAGTCTTCGTGCCCTTGGTGGCTGCTCTCGCCGTTCACATCAGCCTGATTAATCACCTCCTGATCGTCCAGCAGCAGCACCGCCAAACCGTGACGGTCCGCCAGCAGATCCTCATTCTCCGGCGACTCGCTGTCGGTATCGAGGACGCCTTTCGCGGCTATCTGCTGACGCGGCAGAAATGGTTTTTGAGCCCGCTGGAGGAGGCGGAGACCAAGCTCAAACCCACCGTGGCCCGTGCGATGGAGCTGGTTGAGCCCACTCCGGAGCTGGCGGCAGACGTTCGGAACGCCAGTGAACGACTGAATGAGTTGCTGAAGTCCAAGCAGGCGCTTATTCGGCGGATTCAGGCCGGCCATGAGAACGAGGTGTTGGATTATGTCCGGTCGGGGAAAGGTCTCGCCATCTCAGATGAATTACGAGGCGAGTTTCGGCTTATTGAGGATCGCCTGGAAGACAGGCTGAAAAGCTTCGAGGTCAATGAGGCCGCGCTTGCGCAGAAGGCTTTCTGGGGGTTGCTGCTGGCGGTGGTTGGAGGGCTGGCCCTTGGTCTGCTCGGTGCACGGCTTTTAGCCAAGTCCATCACCGAGCCATTGGCAGTCCTGCAGGCATCGGCCGTGACATTGGGCGAGCATGCCGGCCAGATGGATCGGGAGACAACGCCCATCGCCATCCGCTCGTCCGATGAGATCGGGCACTTGGCTCGCTCCTTCGAGGGGATGGTCCGTCGCATCAGGCAGCACATCATGGAGTTGGAGGCTGTCAGCGCGATCGGTCACGAGATCAATACCATCGGAGCGGACGGGTTGGACGGCGTGCTCCGGCGCATCACCGACCGAGCGGCCGAGCTCCTTCAGGCGGATGTCTGTCTCGTCATGCTGCGGAATGACCAGATGGGTTGTTGGATTGTGGAGGCGGCCTCCGGGGACTGGAACGATCGGTTGCAAAAATCGGTGTTGTTGTGGGAGGAGTTCCCGGTCTCGGTGCGCGCGTTCGAAACCAGGCAACCGGCCATCGGGGAAGATCTGCGGGGCGATCAGCGGCCTGAGGTGCTTCGTCGCAACCTGATCGGCGACAGTATGCTGTCGATCCCGCTGCTGTCGCAGGGCGCGCCGTTCGGAGTCCTGGTGCTCCTTCAGGAAAGAAACGTTCCCAGAGAGAGTTGGAACGTGCGATTGGCGAAAGGCTTTGCCGACGAGGCCGCCATCGCGATCGCCAACGCTCGCCTCTATGAAGCGGTGCAGCAAAAGGGTAAAGGTCTTCAGTTGCGTCTGCGGGAGCTTGAATACCTCGCAGAAACGCTGGCCCATGACCTCAAGGCGCCAGGAGAACGCATGGAGGGCTTGGCGTCCGCGCTGCTGGCCGAGTACGGTGGCAAACTGGACGAGCGAGCGACGCGATGGTTGAAGATGCTCGAGGAGAATGGACAAGAGCTCTCCGAGCGAGTCGAAAATCTTTTGGCGGTTGCAAAGGTCGGGGCCCGCCGCGTCGCCGTCGAGGCCGTGGATCCGGCGATGGTGGTCAACGATGTGCTCAAAGCAAGCGCCGGCGAGCTCGAACGCCGGAAGGTACGCGTCCAAGTGGAAAAGGCGTTCCCGATGGTCGCCTGTCATCGAGCCTACCTGCGCCAGGTGTTCGACAATCTCATCTCCAACGCCATGAAATTTTTCGGCGATCAGCCCGCCCCCACGATCGTGATTGCGGCCCAGAGAAAGAGTGACCATGTCCAGTTCTCGGTGGCCGATAACGGGATCGGCGTCCCTGTCCAGCACCGAGAGCGGGTGTTTGAGCCGTTCGTCCGGCTGAGTCCGATGTCGGCCAAGGGCAGCGGGATCGGGCTTGCGATCGTCAAGCGCATCGTGGAGCTGTACGATGGGCGAGTGTGGATTGAGTCGCACGGCGGGATGGGCTGCATGGTGCTCTTCACGTTGCCGGTCTTAGGAGATTTCTCCGGTGATCAGCCGCCGGTTCGCACGGTAGCCGGGGCCGGCGAACTTGAGTGTCAACGTGGTGCACCAGCTTCTTCACCAGACGGAAAGGAGCTTCATGGCGACGCCCACAGTTGAAAGCTCGACAACATTCCGGAGGGCCCAGGCACCGTTTACGATTCTTGTGGTGGAGGACGACCCGACCGATACCGAACTGCTCCTTCACGCTCTCGAGCAGGCGGAACTGAAAGCGGTCGAAGGGGAAGTGAAGTTCGAAGTGAGGGCCACCGCCGAGGGGGCGCTGCGCGCCCTGAGCGAGCAGCCGGTGGATCTGGTGCTGACCGACATGATGCTGCCCGAGATGAACGGACTGGACCTGGTCAGTCAGATCCAAGAGATAGACAGGAACCTCCCCGTCCTCGTCATCACCCGCATGAGCGGCGTTTCGACGGCGGTGGACGCCATGCGGCGCGGCGCGTATGACTATGTGCTCAAACCGGTGAATCCGACCGATTTGGGCATGCGGGTGCATCGGGCCATTCGGGTCTCGGAGATCATCCGCCGCAATTCGGCTTTCGAGCGCATTGTGCGTCAAGATGTGCATGCCGGAAGCCTGGTCGGGACCGGTGAAGCTTTTCAGGAGGTCATGCGGCTGATTCGTGAAGCGGCCCAGGTACGGTCCACCGTTCTGATCACAGGCGAAACAGGGACCGGAAAGGGGCTGATCGCCCGGGCGATTCACGAGCAGAGCCGGGAGCGGGACAAACCGTACCAGGTGATTGATTGCACGACTGTGCCGGAAGGCATGGTAGAAAGTGAATTGTTCGGCCACGTGCGGGGCGCGTTCACGGGTGCCGTCGCCAACAAGCCGGGACTGATCGAGTTGGCCAACGGCGGCAGCGTGTTTCTGGATGAAATCGGCGAACTGCCGACCCCCTTTCAAACGAAGCTCTTGAGGGTTCTGGAAGACAGCGAGGTCAGGCCGGTCGGCGGGACACGGGTGAAGCGGGTCGACATGCGGTTCATCGTGGCCACGAATCAGGACCTTGAAGAAAAGATCCGGAGCGGCGCCTTTCGGAAAGACCTCTACTACCGCCTTGCGGTCATCATGATCCGCGTGCCGCCGTTGCGGGATCGCGTCGAGGACATTCCGGTGATCGCCCGCCACCTGCTCACTCAGTTCGGGCGGGAAATGGGAAAGCCGCGTTGCTACCTGGATTCTTCGGCGATGGCTGAGCTGACTGCGTATCCGTGGCCGGGGAACGTTCGTGAACTTCGGAATGTCATTGAACGGGCCGTAATGCTTGCGACCAACGAGGGCATCACGCAGGCCGAGATTCAGGCACTGCTCCCATCTTCAAAGAAAACCGGCTCAACCGACGAGACAGCAGCCTACGCCACGCTGCCCTACATGCAGGCGAAAAAAAAGATCTTGGCTGATTTCACGACCGCCTACCTTCGGATGAAATTAGCGATGCACGATGGCAACATCACCAAGGCGGCCGAGCAGAGCGGGATCCCGCGCCAACATTTTTCTCTCCTCGCAAAGCGCTATCTCAACCGAGATGATTCCAGCAACTCATAAGGCCATCGCCAGTTTCCAGGTTTCGGTTTGGTAACGTCCCCTTGTCTTTTTCGCCGTTGCTGAAAGCATCCCCCACAGCTCTGTTTCGGAACGGTGACGAGTCGAATGCTGGGAAGCCTCTCAGTTCGATCCAAACCCTTCCTGTCCCTTGAATCCCACTGAGTTTCGCATCAGAATAATTTTTTATACCCTCCGTAAGTGAATGAATTTTATGGGTATCTAATGTTACATTGCCACATCCGCATAGCTGTGTATTCATCACCACCGAAATTTCCGCCCAGCCTGCTGTGTTAGTCAATCCTTAAAAAGAAAAAATCAATAAATAAATCAATTCCTTAGAAGGCACTTCTATTGAGTGTCACCGACCATCCATAGCTGGCAGCAAGCTTGCTCTCTCGGCCACTACTATCTAAGGAGAGTGTGTGGTGTGTCTTCATCGTGATCGTGAGTCTAACAACAAAGGAGGTGGTGGAACATCAGCTCCGAAGGAAATTGGGAGGCTAGATAACTAGCGCATTTTATCAGGGAGGTGCTGACGATGTTTCTGTCACGAAGACAATTTCTGAAGGTCTCGGCCGGGACAGTGGCG
>CAYJUP010000167.1:0-5087 GCA_964373365.1 uncultured Nitrospiraceae bacterium | reverse complement strand
CATTCAGGCCTCTTTCTGAGTTAGACTTTCGCTGCAGCGGCTGCGGCGGCTTCCGTCTTCTCCGCCTTCTTTGCGGCCTTGCTCACTTCATCCCAGCCGTTCTTTTCCGCGAAGTCCCATCCGGCTTTGATTACCGCCACGTTTTTGTCAATCAATTCCTGCTTCTTCTTGAACTTCCGTTCTACCACGCTGTCCAGGGCCGCCGTGCCGCCAGACACCACGAATCCCTTGCCGAGGAAGCGGTCTTTCACCGCCTGGGCCAGCGCATCAATGGTGGTCAGGCCCGTGATGCACCCGATCGCGCCCATCAGGGCCATGTTGGTGGCCAGGTCTATCCCCGCGACCTCCAGCGAGAGCTTGGTGGCCGGCAGGTAGTACAGCCGCGCGCGACGCTCCTCCAACTCCCGCGCCTGATCCTTATGCAACTTCATAGGCCCGTCGTGGTTGATCAGCGCGATCCCATCCTCCTTCAACCCGAAGTAGAACGGCATCGTATAGGACTTGCCGTGCGTGATGACCTGCGGGTGGAAGATGATGATGATGTGCGGGAAGGTGATTTCCCCGATCTCGTAGATCGGCTCGTCCGACACCCGCACGTAGCTCTCGACCGGCGCCATCCGCTTCTCGGACCCGTAGAACGGAACGATCGTGCTTTCCCCGCCCGCGTTGATGACGGCCGTGCTGAGGATGTGCGAGCCGGTGACGACCCCCTGCCCTCCTACGCCGGCCATCCGGATGTTGAAGCGTTTTGCCATCGCCTCTCCTCCTTCACACTCAGTCGTCTTTGCCGCGTCTCTGACTGACCCGCGCTCAGGCCTGGGGAATCGCGGCCGCAGTCGCCGGCTTCGGTAGGAACTCTCTGTACCCGTACCGGTCCGCGAGGAACTGCTTAGCGTCTTCGGTGATGTACTCGGCGAACTTGTACCGGTCGTCCTCGACGTTCTTCGCGTCCTCCATCACCTTGTCCGTGGGAATCGCGTATTCAATGTTGCAGGAGGTGTAGGCTTGGATGTAGGTGGGACCCACTTCGCGGGCGATCAGCACCGCCTTCTTGATCACGCTCTCCACTCGACGCGGGTTATTTGGCACCACCGTAGCGACGTATGCGCAGCCCGCCACCTTGGCCATGGACACCATGTCCATCTTCTCAAACTTCTTGCCGAGCGGAGCCATCTTGAGCACCGCCCCTTGGTTAGTCATGCCACTCTCCTGACCGCCGGTGTTCCCGTACACTTCGTTGTCCAACATGATCGTGGTGAACTTTTCCTTCCGGAACCAGGAATGGAGTGTGCCTGAGAAACCGATGTCGGCCATGCCGCCGTCGCCCACCATCACCACCACGTCTTTGGTCTTGTCGCCGAACCGGAGCCGCAATCCACGCGACAGCCCGCTGGCCACGCCGTTCTGATCGCCGTAGTTGCCGTACACGAAGGGGATCGCCACCTGCGAGATCGCGAGACGACCGCACCCCGCCGTTCCCACCGTGATCGTGTCTTCCGGATTCGGGAACGAGATGACCGCCAGCCGGATGAACAACGTCATCGCGCAGCCGGCGCACATCGGGTGCTCCTCGAGGATCTCCTTAAAGCTCCCCATCTGCGAGACCGTCACCTTCTTCCCGAAGGGACCGTGCTCGACCATGTCCCGATATTCCTTCGGCATGAACTTCTCAAAACCTGTTGAGAACTTAACGTAATCGAGACTCATCGTGCGGCCTCCTTCTGTGCTGGCTGGATGAGCCAGCCGGTCATTCTCTGATAGGTGTTTCGGTTAAAAAACCTTTACTTCTGACCCTGTTTTGAGGGGATTGAGTCTAGCAAAGCGCTTTGAACCTTGTCAATCGGGAAGTTTCATGAATCCGTGCCCTTAACGAGCAGTTTGAATCGTATAACTTCTCGGATATCAATGCAACTTGTCAGAAGGCCCACCGTGGTCGAAAGAAGGCCTACCCGGCTTCTTCCAGGTAGGCCATTGGCCCTAACTCCAGGGCAGCCGGGGGCGCTCCGCAGAGCTGCGTAGGCATTAGGGGTTTTAACTAAGCTTGACGGTATGGGCGGCGCTTCCCTATAATTGCGAAACTTTGCGCAAATTGGGCACTTACGCGCGACGCTGCTGATTCTGAGCAGAATATCCTGAAAGGCCGGTACCCTGAAAGGCTGAGGGCCATGCCTCGTACGCTCGGTGTGAAACCGCTTACCGTCGAGAGCCTCGACAGAATCAAGCGCGTGGCAGCGGACCTGGTCCGCGAGGCCGGAAAGAGCCTGCGGCATTGCCGCTATGCTGACCTTCGCATCGAAATCACTGAAGTCAAGGCGGCGCGCGCCGAGAACGGCGCCGGAAAGTCAGGTCAAGATGACTATGTGTTTGGCTTCGGGGTCCGCGTGCTGGCTGGCGATCCGCTGCCCTCCCCGGGCTATTTCGGGCACCGTCTCGGGAGCGCCGATTTACCCCGCTTGACGACCATCCTGCGTGCCGGCCTCCGACACGCCTATGATCGCGCCATCGCGAACGCCAAGCACAAAGAAGAGACCAGAAAGCGGTTCAAAGGGCTGGGCGACAGCCTGGCCGGCTTGACGCTGGCCCCGATCGAGGTCCACCAGGACACGGTCAAGGCTGAATACGCCATTGACCCGCGGTCGGTGCCGCTCTCCGAGGTGGCCCGGCACACCGCCGACGCCTCCCGGGCCGTCAAAGGCCTGGGCCCGCGGATCCGGTTCAACGCTGTCTCCACCTCCACCAGTCTGAGCCGCGAGGTGTTCACGAGTTCGGAGGGCGCGGTCATTGATCAGTCCTTCGCCTCTACGCTGGGCTTCTGCTCGGTCGTGGCCGAAAGCGAGACGGCGGAGCAATCCCTCTTCGACTACATCGGCCACCAGCGCGGCTGGGAAGTGGTGACCGAAGGCACGCGCAGCGAACTCATCCGCCACCTGGACCTCTTGACCTTCGCCACCAGCCTCGCGCGGGACTGCCTGAAGCTGGTGGACGCGCCGCCCCTGCGCGCCTCCGACAAGGAGGTCGTCGTCGTCACCGACCCGCACTACAACGCGCTCAAGGCCCATGAAATCATCGGGCATCCAACCGAGCTGGACCGCGCGCTTAAGATGGAGACCGCCTACGCCGGTCGAAGCTGGTTTCTTCGCTCCCTCCGAAACACGCAGATCGGCAAGCAAGTCGCCTCCCCGCTCGTGACGGCCTATTCCGACCCCAGCCTCCCCGGCCTCGGCCATTACGTGTACGACCATGAGGGGACACCGGCGCGCAAAGTGGTGCACATCGAGAAAGGCATCTTCACCGGCTTCATGAACAGCCGGCAGACCGCGGCGATCCTGGACGCAGAGCCCAACGGCTCATACAAGGCCACCGAGGCGGCGATGGTCCCGCTGATTCGGATGTCCAACACGGTCTTCGGGGCCGGCGCCCACGATCCGGACAAGATCATCGCCGAGGTGGACCGGGGCTATTACCTCGTGGGCCACCGCACGCCTTCGATCGCCGAGTCGCGCGAGAACTTCAGCATCTCGGCCCAGAAGGTGTACGAGATCCGGAACGGCCAGCTCGGCCAGCTTTATCGAGGCGGCGGCATGACGGCCGACACGAAGGATTACCTCATGAAGGTGGATGCGGTGGGACGCGACTTCCGGCTCTCCCCCATCCCCAACTGCGGGAAGGGCCAGCCCATGCAGACCAAGCGGCTCGGCAACGGCGCCCCGACCATGCGCAGCCGCGCACGGCTCACCGGCCTATGATTCCCATCGCCACGCTCAAGACCACCGTCCAGCGAGCGCTTCGCCAGGTCGCCCGCATGAAGGATGTGCAGGAAGCGGAGGTGTTCGCCTCCAGCACCGGGCAGCTCCTGTGCCGGCTGAACTATACCTCCGAGATCCCGTGCAACGGCGTGGAGGAACCAAAGTCTTCCGAATCGTTCGGGATCGGCATACGCGCTGTCTTTGCCGGCGACGACGGGCCGCGTGTCGGCTTTGGCAGCGAGGCCAGGGACCTCTCACCGAACGGCATCCGGCGCGCGCTGGAAAAAGCTCGGCACAACGCAGTCCTCGATCCCGAATTCATTTCCTTGCCGGCGCTGGAATCCAAACCGGGCCGAGGGCCACGCCGTTCAGCCCGCGACCACGATCGCGCCATCATGGAAGTGAAAGACGGTGCGCTGGTCGAGGTCGGATGGCGGGTCATCAACGAGGCCCTGAAGGTATTTGCGTCGTCCGACCAGCTCGCCTGGATGGCTGGCTCCAAGGATAAGGTGCCGTCACTGGGCCTGCTCGTGGGCGGGGACGTGAGCCTCTTCCAACAGCGGACGGCTCTCGCCTCAACCCGGATGCCCAAGGTGCAGACCGACGAGTCCACCTTCGTGACCTCGTACGTCACATCCATGGTGGAGCGGAAGAACGCCAAGGGGAGCGGGTACGCCGCCACCACCCATCTGGCCAAGTTCAAAGGCGAGGCGGGAGGCGAGGCAGCGCGCAATGCGGTCAGGGCCGCCGGCGGCGAACGTCTGCCGAGCGGCACTTACGCCGTGGTCCTGGGCCCTCAACCGGTCACCGATCTCATGACCAACCTTATCCTGCCGAGTTTGAGCGCCGACGCCTTCTATAGTAGTCAGACCGCCTTCTTGGGCGAGCTCGGCCGCACGGTCGCTGCTGAGGCGCTCACGATCTACGACCATGGCGCCGCCCGTGGCATGGTCGGGAGCAAGCGCCTCACCTGTGAAGGCCTGCCCACCGGCCGAACCGACCTGATCCGTTCTGGGGTGCTGCAAGGCCTGCTCTCGAACCATTACGAGACGCAGCGGCTGCTGCGCGACCCGCAGGCGCGCGAGAAACTCGGCATCAATCCGCAGGAGCACCCTGAGGCGCTCGTGCCGCGGAACGGCTTCCGGCTTTCCAGCCGAGGCGGGAGACAGTTCGACGTGCCGCCGGCAATTGCCGCCACCAATGTGTTCATCGAAGGGGCTGAGCCCCACACGAGCGAGAGCCTGCTGCGCCTCGCGGACACCGGGGTCTAGATCGGCCGGATCTGGTACACCTACCCGATCAACGTCCTGCGCGCCGGGGATTTCACCTGCACCATGGTGG
>CAYJUP010000166.1:0-5097 GCA_964373365.1 uncultured Nitrospiraceae bacterium | reverse complement strand
CGGTCGGGGCGGGCATGGCCCATGCTGACATAGGCCTCCTCCCAGCGCCGCTTAAACTCCTCAAAGCCGAGTTTCTCGATGACGAACTTCATCCGGGCCTTGTGACGGTTCTTGCGGTTGCCGAGCGTATCGAAGACCTTAATCACGGCCTCGATCGTGGGGATCAGCTCGTCCATCGGGACGAACTCGCGCAGGACTTGGGCGATGCGGGGAGCGGCCCCGAGTCCACCCCCCACCGACATCCGGAAGCCGATGGTCCCGTCTTCACGCCGGGACGCCAGGAGCCCGATGTCGTGAATGGGGGTCAGGGCGCAGTCATGCCGGCAACCGGAGAAAGCGATCTTGAACTTCCGCGGCAGGCTCTGGTTGAGCGGATTGCGCAGCAGGTGCAGCGCGACGGTTTTCGCATAGGGCGTCACGTCGAATACCTCGCCCCGACAGACCCCCGCCAGGTGGCAGGCGGTCACGTTGCGCACCGTGTTGGCGCAGGCTTCGCGGGTCGTGACGCCCACCTCGGCAAGCCCGCGCATGATGGTGCCCACGTCCTTGAGCAGGGCGAAATGGAGCTGGATGTCCTGGCGCGTGGTGACGTGGCCGACTCCGGTGGCGTAGGTGTCGGCCATCTCGGCGATGCGACGCAACTGATTCGCCGTCAGCCCTCCGAAGGGGATCTTGATCCGCACCATCTGTACGCCGGGCTGGCGCTGGCCATAGATCCCGTGCTGCAGGCGGAAAGGTTTGAAGATGTCGGCCGAAACCTCCTCCGCGTTCAAGCGCTGCACTTCGCCTTCGAAGGTCTCGATTTCCTCCAGAATCTCCGGCGGAATCGGAATAGTCTGTATCTCGGGGTGACTCGTCCGGAAAGTGCTCATCATGGATCCTCTATGAAAATGTCGTCATGTCTGCAAAGAGGCGCGGGGCTATGGGCGATTAGGAAAGGCAATAGGCGAGAGGCTAGTGGCTATGGGTAAGATATTCCGGCCCATAGCCCCGTGCCCATAGCCTTCCATCTATCGCCTCTAGCCCCTGCCTCATTATCAGATGTGATACATCAGCGTTCGTTCCTGCTCGAGCTGCTGATGGCGCTGCACCAAATCCGTGAGCGTCACGGCGCTCAGGATGCCGAGTTCCGCTTGCCGCACCTGCTCCCACACGCCGGCCAGAAGGGAATCGGGCTTGGTCCGTTCGCGAGCGTGGCGGCTATCCATCCCGCGCGCAGTTCGTAGCCCGGCTGATGGGGTCAGCGGACCGTCCAGCGCTTCCACAATCTCGGCCAGAGCAATCTCTCCAGGGAGCTTGCCGAGCAGGTACCCGCCGCGGGCGCCACGTAAGCTGTCCACTAACCCGGCCTGTTTCATCGCGTGCAGGACCTGCTCAAGAAACCGAAGAGGAATCGCTTGCCGGCGCGCAATGGTTTTGGCCTGAATCGGGGAGGTCCCATTGTGCAGGGCCAAATCAAGGGCCGCCATGATCCCATACGTGGCTTTAAGCGAAACCTTCATTTTTGAGTATTCCGATAGGAAATAAATATTCTCATGTGAACTGTATACCGCTTGGGGCCACTCAATGTCAAGCACTTTTTTAGGCCATATGAAACTCCATGTTTAAACCTATCTGAGCGATTTATTTATAAATTTTTAAATAAAAATTGTAACTTCTTGAGTCGTTCTGCTGCTGGCCGGAGAGTGGATTGTGAGGGCGCGAAATCCGCTGACCTTCGTCCCCTTTGATCGCGCCCACTGATCGGTGTGGGACACAGCTCTTCACACGAGCATCTGTTTCATCTTCCGGGTGTTCTCACGCCGAAACGCCGGCGAGGGTCAGTTTGTGTTGGCGAATGAGGTCTGCCTGACTTTGTGAAAATATTTTTGTCCCGGACAAATTGATGCCCCATGGGCAACGTACCTTCTGAAAGCCTGAATCACTTGGCGCCACGTGCTCTCGGATTTACTGACCGGCCTTACTTCCGTGACGATCACTCTATCGCCGATCCTCATTTAGTTGTGTGATCAAGAGTTCGATGACAGTCCCCAGCGCGATATCGGCAAAATGCAGCACCGCTGGCCGAAATTTTGCTCAACTCCGGCAGAGCACCCGCGTAGGAATGTCATACCACTCTAGTGACAGGTATCCACTGGTGTGTGGCATTCTCGTTGCAGGGAAGTAAACAGGGAAATAAAAAATAAAAAGATTTTCCGATTGACATCAATTTACCCGTGGAGGATAATCCCGCCCTCTTCATTCGCCCCGGGGTCTTCATGACGGTTCGTTCATCCGTTTTTAGCCTCCTCCTGCTCAGCGCAGACCCCGATCTTCAGGTTCAGCTCGAGCAAGACCTCAAAAAGGGGACGGTTCCAGCGACCATCACTCTGGCGAAGAACCTCGCGTCTGTGCCGCGGGCCGCCGCGAAACGCTCGTTTGACGGCGTGATTCTCGAGACCAGACGCGGCCAACGCAACGAGCTGGCCGAGGTGCAACGCGCCGTGGACCCGGCGCACACCTTCATTCTGGCTGGGTCCCGCGCCGTTCTGCGGCATGCCGCCGGGATCGTGGAGTCGATGGTGAACGGTCACCGCCGACTCTCCAAAGGGGCCGCTCACGGCTATCGCCTCGAGGACTATATCGAGTCCAAGCTCGGCGATTTCGTGAAGGAGATGAAGAGTGGCTCAGGCCGGAACCTCCATCCGATGCTCATCAAGGCTGTCGAACGACCGCTGATCACCCTGGCCCTCAAAGAGACCAACGGGAACCAGATCCAAGCCGCTCACTTGCTGGGCATGAACCGCAATACCCTGCGAAAAAAGATCACCGACTTACGGATCACGGTCGAGCGGGAAAAGGTTCGCAGGACCTAAACATCCATCATATGAGAATCAGGATGACCGCTCGCGTTAGGGCGGTTGGGACGATGGCGCGGCCGGCGCTCTCTTCGGGTCGTCGATCAGTGGGGGGAGGGACACCATGACCAAAGAGGAGTTGATTGCGAAGATGGCTTCATCAGCCGGCATTACCAAAGTAGCGGCAAGCAATGCGCTGGAAGGGTTTACCGGCTCGGTCACCGCTTCCCTGAAGAAAGGCAAGCGGGTCAGCCTCGTGAACTTCGGCACGTTTACCGTCGCGAAGCGAAAAGCGAGGGCCGGCCGCAACCCGAGAACCGGCGAGACGCTTCGCATTCCCGCCGCGCGGGTGCCGAAATTTTCCGCCGGGAAGGCCCTTAAGTCCGCGGTGAAGTAAGGCTCTCCGGATTCGCGAGAGACTTTTGGTTGGCATTAAAGGCAGCACGGCTCGTCGTGCTGCCTTTTTATTTGATAGGCTTGCGAGATTCTTGACACTGCCGGCGAGGCTATATTAGCATGGCCGCGGACGATAGGCGCGTAGCTCAGGGGGAGAGCGCTACCTTGACACGGTAGAGGTCGACGGTTCAAGACCGTCCGCGCCTACCATCCCGCCGAGGGCATCGGACCGCCAGGGGGAGCTCGTCGGAGAGTCCCTTCGTCACGAGGTAAATGAGACGAGGCTATATGCCAGGCCGCAGGCTCGAAACCACCGGAGGCGTATCGGGGACCCGTTGCTCCGTGTAATGCAACGGGTGATCAATACGTTGAGGATGGGTTCGGGTACCCATTGCGTGGCTACATCGGGTACCCGTTGCCAGCCCCGGTCGGGCACCCGTTGCCGGCTTTGGTGCAACGGGTGGTGGTGCTGGTGATGAGAACGCCGCAGATGGCCTTGGATCGTTCGCCGTAGTAGAAAGGGGATTCTTCGAGAGGCGCCACGGCGGTTGTGATGCCTTTTCGTGTTTTTAGCGCATGCCAAGAGAGTCCATGCAGATTCAGATTACGTTGCCTGACGGGGCATGCCGGCGTGTGCCGGCGGGGTGCACGGCCGGCGAAGCGCTCAGCGGCCCCGGCGGATCGCTGAGCCGGGACATCCTGGCGGTCAAGCTCAACGGCGTGCTGGCGGATTTGGCGACCGTGCTGACCGAGGATGCCTCGCTGGAGCCGATCACCTTTGAGTCGCCCGAAGGGAAGGATGTGTATCGGCACAGCAGTACCCACATCATGGCCCAGGCTGTGAAAGAAGTCTTTCCGTCCGCGCAGCTCGCCATCGGGCCGGCTATCGAGGACGGGTTCTATTACGACTTCGCCTTCGAACGTCCGTTCACGCCGGAGGATCTCGAGAAGATTGAGACGCGCGCCCACGAGATCATCAAAACCGACCGCCCGTTCAAGCGCATGGAGATGCCGAGACAGGACGCCATCCGGTTTTTCAAGGAACGGGGGGAGTCGTACAAGGTTGATATCCTGGAACACGTCGAGGACCTGACGGCATCGCTCTACAGCCTGGGCGAGTTCATCGATCTGTGCCGGGGTCCGCACGTCCCCTCCACCGGTCGGGTGACGGCGCTGAAGTTGCTGTCGGGCGCAGGCGCCTATTGGCGAGGCGACGAGCGGAACCCGATGCTCCAGCGGATCTACGGGACCTCGTTCCCCGCGCAAGCCGCCCTGGACGCCCATCTGGCCAAGCTCGAGGAGATCAAGCGCCGGGACCACCGCAAGCTGGGGAAAGAGCTCGATCTGATCACCATGCAGGACGAAATCGGGCCGGGCCTGGTCCTCTGGCACCCCAAGGGCGCGCGCATTCGCCTGGTGATCGAAAATTTTTGGCGGGAGCAGCATCTGCAACAGGGCTATGAGTTGGTCTACTCACCGCATATCGCCCGCCTCGATCTCTGGAAAACGAGCGGGCACGTGGACTATTACCGGGAGAACATGTTCGTCCCGATGAAGGTCGAGGCGAGCGAGTACCAGCTCAAGCCCATGAACTGCCCGTTCCACATCATGATTTACAAGTCCCATCTCCGCAGTTACCGGGATCTGCCCATCCGATATGGAGAACTCGGCACCGTGTACCGCTACGAACGGACCGGGGTCCTGCACGGGCTGTTGCGGGTGCGCGGGTTTACCCAGGATGATGCCCATTTGTTCTGCCGCCCCGATCAGATCGAAGCCGAGGTCGGCCGCGTGCTGGATTTCACCTTCTTCGTGCTGCGGACCTTCGGGTTCTCGGAGTTCGAGCTGTGTCTCTCCACGCGGC
>CAYJUP010000165.1:0-5166 GCA_964373365.1 uncultured Nitrospiraceae bacterium | reverse complement strand
GCCGGTGCCTTCCTCTGCTACCAGTTTGATCAGCCCCTTGGTGTTCCGAGACGCCAGGGCCCGCGGGACGTACCCCAGCGGCAGCAAGGCGGTCTGCACGCGAAGCCCCTGTTCCTTGGCCTGCCGTTCGGTGAGCCCGACGCTAGCGATCTGTGGATCAGTAAACGTGACGTGCGGCAACGCCGTGAGATCAAACACCTTGCCCACGCCACTGAGCGCGTTTTCAGCAGCAAGCCCACCGGCATAGGCCGCCACATAGACGTACATCGGATCGCCGATGCAGTCGCCGGCCGCATAGATGTCAGGATTGGTTGTCTGCAGATGTTCGTTTACAAGGATCTCACCGCGTTCACCCAGCTTCACCTCGGCCTCTTCCAGCCCGAACCAGCTCGTGTTCGCGCGTCGGCCGGTGGCTACCATCAGGCGTTTGGCCCGGCAGACCTCAGGTTTCCCATCAATCTGCGCGTGAATTTGGTATTCATCGCCGGTCCGCTCCACGTGGGTGATCCTCACGTTGGTACAGACGCGCACCTTTTCTTGCTCGAGATAGGAAACCAGCACGGTTCCAATTTCGGGCTCCTCGATCATCGCCACCTGCGGCCCGCCCTCCAGGACCATCACCTGCACGCCGAATCGCGCAAAGAGCTGCGCGAACTCCAGCCCGATGCTCCCGCCGCCGATGATGATGAGCGAGGCGGGCAACGCTTCGAGCGAAAGCGCCTGCTCACTGTCAAGATACCCCGCGTCCTCGAGCCCAGGAATCGGCGGGGCCCAGGGATGGGACCCTGTGGCGACGATGATCTTGCCCGGTTCGTATATGGTCCCGTTGACACGCACCTCGCGGCCGCCCAGGAGCCTGGCCTCACCCTTCAGGATCGTTATGTTGGGATACATCTCAGCCACGCGGACGTACTTCCCTTCGCGTAAGGCCGCGACCAGTTCGTCCTTTTGCCGAACCACCCGCTGCCAATCCGAGGGCGGTGGACATGCGGTCAGCCCTTCAAACTGAGGGTAGGCTGAGTGATAACAGAGTTCGGCGGCCTTAATGAGCGTCTTGGAAGGGACGCAGCCGATGTTCACGCAGGTGCCGCCGATCGTGCCCTTTTCCACAATGGCGACTCTGGCTCCAAGCTCCGCCGCTTTGATCGCTGCGGCAAAGGCGGCCGATCCTCCGCCAATGGTCATTAGATCGTAATCTCTGCCCTTGGACGCGGGAACCATGCGTGGCGGTTCCAGCTCGCCGCGCTGCGTGATCAGGGCGCGGTAACCGGCCTTCCGGATAGCCTCCACCAGGGCGTCATTTGTGACCTCGGTGGATGCGACGACCCTGGCAGACCCCTCCCGCCACGATCCGACCTCGGCTGTGTCCACCCCTGGCACAGCTCTGAGCGCTTCGGTGACGTGACGGGCACATCCCTCGCACGTCATGCCTTCCACTCGTAAAGAAACGTGAGCTCGGTGGCTCATTGCCGCCTCCTCAATGCGCGCAGCAGGCGATCTCAGTCGTCGATTGTTTCCCGCTAACACAATCTTTGTAAGCTGCGTAGGCCTTCAGTGCCCATTCTTCCCCCGGGCAGCCCTGCATGGTCATGGCCACTTCGAGAAACTCGATCAATTCCTGTTGGGCAGCGCCCTGATCATAGGCCATCTTGACATAGGCGCGGATACAGGGCTCACACCGAATCGTAATTGAGATGGCCATCGCCGCTAGCAGTTTATATTTGGCAGGAACCTCCCCATCCCGAAACGCCTCCTGCCGCATGCGGAGAAGGCCACCCGTCACTTTAGGGCTAAGCCTCCGCAGCTCGGCAAAGATGGAATCGTTTTCTCGTGTCCCCTGCTCTATATTCATCGTCCCCTCCTTTAAGCCTTCAGTCAACTTGCTTGGCTTTGTAAGTACTGATCGCGCCGCTCGCTACCTCGACTGCCTTGATCAATTCATCGGCGGTCGTTTTGCCTCGCTCGCATGTGACAATTGCGCGTGCATCCGAGTAGTCATTGAAAAAGAACCACTTCGTTCCGACCTTGACCTCTGCTGCTGTGACACCTGGCACTTTGGAAAGGGCGGCCCGCACATCTTTGACGCAGGCGCCACAGCTCATTCCCTCAATCCGCAAGGTGATCGTCTGAAGCTCCTGAGCCTCTGCCGCTAGGGTGTAACCGTCAATCGGCCAGCCACCAGGCCCAAGGAGCAGGCAAGAAACCGCAAAGAGAAACAAACCTATCTTTCGCGTTCCTGACTTCATGGTTATCCCTCTCTTTGTTCGGCACAAAGACCTACATTAGATTCCCAACCAATAGGGTGCTAATACCAATGCAAGCGCGATGGCTGACACGATCCACAGAAGCGTTCGATTCATGCGATTGCCTGACGCAGAGGCACATGTCGCATTGGTTGTGCACGCAGCCCGCGGGGACCGGTATGTCAGATAGAACGCGACCCCAAGGAGAAGTGCTGTCAGGCCGATGAACAACGGCCGATAGGGCAGCAGGGCCTTCAGGAAACTGGCCGTGCTGGCAAGAAATCCCGTTGCTCCGATCCCTACGCCGAGGGCCGCCAACACGAGTGGTCCGATACAGCACACCGCGGCCAAGACGGCAGCCACCAGACCGCCTGTTGCAGTGGCCGTGATCGGAGCTTTAATCGACTCAGAGGTCTGCGCGGCCTCAGGGGCGGATGAGGTCCCCCGAGGCCGTTCCTTTAGCAGGTCCTCAAAGATTCCCTTGCCCAGGTAGAGGGCCTCCCCCAGATTCAGCACAGAGCCGGCTGTGTCCGGTCGGTCTTGTTGCCACGCTGCGACGTGAGCCGAGGAGCAGAAAAAGTTGACCGTTGGGCAGAACGCTGTGGCTACGCATTCTCCGTCCATCGTTCCGGTCCCACGCCAGACGACTGTCTCAGCCGGGGTGCAAGCCATAACAGTCTGGCCGTGCACCCGAATCGTGATGGGCCCACTGCAATGCGCGCACGAGGAGGCGATGGAGACATCACGATTCAACATGAATGGCACCCCGAGCGCGTCAACCGCGCATAGCGCATAGACGGGCTTTGCCTCGGCCCAATCATGGAACCTTACAAGATGCTTCGTGGGTCTGGTGGAGAAGGGATAGGCGCTGCGGAGTTCTTGGCTTTCAGGGTCCAGAGCAATGAAATCCAGCGCAGCGAGCCGCTCCAGAATCGTCTGGACTTCGGTGGGGTCGCGGAGTGCAAGCGCCTCCAGGATTTCCCGACGGCTTGGAGCGCGGCCGCGCAGGGGAAACTGGCTGAGGATGTACTGCCGAACCGCCTCTTCCCGGGTCCCGAGGCTTACATGAGTACACTTCCACCCGAGCCTCATCATCGCTAGATTAAGGAGTTTCCTGGCCGTTTCCGTCGCCGCAGGGCGAATCGGCACAACCGAGTCTGAACGATCCTGGTGCTCCGTAGCTCCCATAAGCCCTCTCTACACTATGGAAGTAATAGACCTCACGAGGCAGCTGAGCTGGACGCTTTGGCCGCCCCCTATAAGTCGCGAGTCGGTCACGCCTGACCGATTCCTGCTGCTCTCAAAAGTTCGGCAGCAATTGGCTCTCGCCGGCAACAGTCCAACAGCACGCCGTTGACCGCAATGGCTGGGACTGTGGTGACCCCATAACGTGTCGCCTTCTCCCGGCATTCGTTCGTAGCGCAACCTTGCCGAAGATCATAGATCTGCAGAGTGCAACTCGGGCAAATCAAAGACTTGACCAAGTTGACCGTCTCATCGCAAATCGGGCAGCCGGCCGTAAACACCTCAACGCGTCGCTTTGCGATAACCATTTTGTGATCTCCTTTCCACTTCTAAGGTTTGTAAAATTGGGCATCGATCGGTGGGCTGCCCCGCCTGACAGGTCTCTATCAAGCTTCGGAGCGCCCGGGCCAGAGCTTTCAGGTCCCGGACTTTATCCTCGACTATAGCCAACTTGGCCTGCGCCTTTCGTTTCACATCGCCACAGCGGGCAGTCGAGGTGACCCGGAGGTTCAGCAGCTCGGCGATCTCGTGCAGCGTGAAGCCCAATGCCTGCGCGTTTTTGATGAACCGCAGTCGCTTGAGCGTGTCATCGCCGTAGAGTCGGTACCCAGACGGCTTCCGCGCTGTCGGAGTCAGCAGCTTCCGCCGCTCGTAGTACCGGACCGTCTGGATGTTGACGCCAACCGCTTTTGCCAATCTCCCGATCGTCATTTCCGGCTTCATATCCCACGCTCCGTTGCCTACCCTACAGTCTGTACTATGGTACTGAGTCAAGAGAATTCTGGTTTGTGGATGGCGGCTGGGCTCAATCTGCCCAGCCGCCCCTCCTGCGGCAACTGACAGTTCTATCCAGTTACCCACTGCCACAAGCTGGCTAATGCCGACCAGGGGCAAAAGCCGAGGCGCTCTTCCCATGGACACATGGTGGCTCACCTCCTTTCTTCGGGCAATGCTACACCCTGTACCATAGTACCGAGTCAAGAGGGATTATTGACGACTGGCTGAATCAGGCGAGAGGACACAGTCCTATGGCCTGAGCTCACGACTAGTACGATTGACAGCAGGTTGAAGTGGTAGTATGTTCTTGTTTACTGAAGGAGGTATCTGATGCGCAGTGCGCGCGGCTTTCTTGCCGGGTTCTTGGTCCTGTTGTTCCTGGGGTTGAGCTTCAACGCCTACGCCTGTCTCGTGCCGCTGTTCGGGGCGGCGGATGTGACGATGGGGAGCGGCTGCTCGGCTCCAGAGGAGCAGCCTGCGCGCCAGTTCTGCGATGCTTTCAAAACCCTCGGTGTGCAGGCTGGTGCCGAACACCAACCGGCGATTGATTGCCAGACGCTCTGTCCCGAGGACACCGCCTCGTTGCTTCTCCTATCCGATCTGACAGTCCAGGGCCGCGCGCATGATCATCCCGCGGACAGCCCCCCACAGGATGTCCTTTTGAAGACCGCCGTTCTTCGTCTCTGATTCCCTCGGTCCTTCCCTCTTAAATCCTTTGTCATAGCCCCTATAGTTTGGCGCCTATTCTGAGCTATCCGGCCGCCGGCCTGTTTCTTTCCGGCATCTCCGACTTGGATAAAGCCAGACTTAGCGTCGGGCTAAGGGGAAACCGAGGAGGATCCTCACATGAAACGGAATCCAAGACTCTGTTGTTTGACAATTGCGCTAGCAGGATTGGTGC
>CAYJUP010000164.1:0-5173 GCA_964373365.1 uncultured Nitrospiraceae bacterium | reverse complement strand
TTCCCCTTTACTCACAAATAGGGGCGGCTGATCTGGCCTCACTGCGGCCGTCGAGCGAGCACCTTCTGAGTGTGCGCGCTCCGGGAGCACAAGGCCAGATCAACCGCCCCTAAATACCCCACCCCCCGCTGACGTGTATATTGGTGCCGTTCACGTAGCGGGCCTCATCCGACAGCAGGAAGCGCACCGCTGCGACGGTGTCGGAGACCTCGCCGATATAGCCCGCCGGAATCCGTTTGGCCATGCCTGCCAGTTCGCCGGGCGGCGCGCTGCCTGAATCAATGAATCCGGGCGAGATCGCGTTCACTGTAATGCCGTGGGGGGCCAGCAGCTTGGCCAGGGTCCTGGTGAGTATCAGCACGCCTGCTTTGGCGATGTAGTGCGCGGTGATGTCGGGTTGGGCGATCATCTGGTCGGCGTTGGCCATGCTGAACGAAATGATGCGGCCATACTTGCGGGCCTTCATCCCCGTCGCGGCTGCCTGGCTGAGGTAGAAGATGGGATGGAGATTGTGGGCGAACATCTCGGCCCATCCCTCGGGGGTCTCCTCGAGCAGGCTCACGCGATGGTAAGGGCCCGCGCAGTTGATCAGCGCGTCAAGCCGGCCCCACGTCCGCTCCACGTGCTGGATCAGATTCCGGGCGGCGGCCGGATCGGACACGTCGCAACGAAGCGCCAGCGCATTGCCGCCCCGTTCGACGATGGCGTTCCCGGTTTCGGCCGCCTCCTTCTCGCTGGTCCGGTAACAGACCGCCACGGACCATTTCTGGGTAGCCAGGTCGAGCGCGATCGCGCGGCCGATCCCACGAGCCCCCCCTGTAATCAAGGCCACGCGGTCGGTCACCGAGTGTCGTCCTCCTCTTTTGACGGCTGAGGGAAGACGGCGGCTTCGGCGGTGGTGCAGACGACGCGATTGCGGCCGAGGGATTTGGCCTGATAGAGCGCTTCGTCCGCAGCCCTGATCAGTTCCTTCATGGTTCTGGCGTGGGTGGGGTAGGTAGCCACCCCCAAACTGATCGTGATGTGATCCGGCGCCGAAGGGGCCAGGTAGCGAAGCGAGAGGTCCGCAATTTCCACGCGCAGGCGCTCGGCCACCCCCGCGGCTTCGACGGCGCCGGTCCGCGGCAGCACCGCGACGAACTCCTCCCCCCCGTACCGGGCCAGCACGTCGCTTTCCTTCATGACACGGTGCAACGTCGAGGCGACTGTTTTCAGGACGACGTCACCGACCTGATGGCCGTACGTATCGTTGACGTGCTTGAAGTGGTCCAGGTCGAGAATCAGGAGGCTCAGGACCTGGCCCTTCCGTCGTTCTTCCGGCAGGATCATCTTGGCCAGGAACTCTTCCAGAAAGCGTCGGTTGTAGACCCCCGTCAGCTCGTCAATCAGGGCGCGGCGCTTGGCACGCTCCAGATGCTGGAGATGGCCGATCATCGGCGCCGCCACGTTGATGAGGGACTCGATCGACTGCCGTGCCTCCTCAGTCCAGCACTGGGTCACGGAACTGACCAGATGCACCACGCCGATCGTTCTTCCTCCGATGACCAGGGGGACGCACCAGTACGCGCCGTCCTCATCGTTTGAAATACTGAACGAGCAGGTCAGGTCCTCTCGGACATCCTGGACTATATACTCGCGCCCGGATCGAATGACCGGGCAGCTCAACGGCCTGGACCAGACCGGATAGGAGTTCAGACTCAGGTCGTCCCGCGCCGGCGACGACCAGATGAGCTCCAGACGGTCCTCCGAGGCGTTCAGTCTCAGGATCAAGATCTGCCGGAGGGGCAAGACCTGTCGCAGCGTATGGCCCAGGATGCGGTACACCTCCTCCTCCGACGTCGCCTGCTGCATGACCTGGGTAACCTGCTGGAGTTCCAGCAGCCGGTGGCTGAGCACCTGATGCTTCTCGATCTGTCGCTGCAGTTGCACCGTCCGGTCGATCAGGTGCGCTCTGATGGCCTGCTGCGTCCGCCAGAATTGTTGCCAGAGCTGCCGTACCTCCTCGCCCATCACCGTCTCGGTCCATCGCTTGAGCGCCGGCGTCTCGCTCATGCCCTCCTTGGCAGGGACGATCGTCTCCATCTCTTTCGTGAGCTGACGGACCGGCTTCGTGACCACCTGTCTCGTTCCCCAGGCGAGCAAGGCCATCACGGTCAGACCGACGCCCGCGCCTGCCCACAGCAGCAACACCTGATCCCGCTTCGCGGTTTTCAACTGGGCTTCGATCGGGATGCTGACCTCGATCCCGCCCATGAGATCATTCAGACGAAAATCGTGTTTCGGGCTGTCCGGGTGTGCGTTGTGGCAGTCCACGCAGCTCTGGACGATGGCCTTGTCCGGGGCCAGGAACCGCAGGAAGGTCGTCTCATTCACAACGTCCTGTCGGCTGTAGAGGTCGTCTTTGCTTTGCTGCAATGACCGGAACCCTTCTTCGTGGAAGCTGTCCTGGATACCGTTCTGTTTATTGATCGGCCAGGGGCTCACAAGCCGGACGCGGTAGGCCGAAGGAGTGCGGGCGGCCATCTCGGTCGCCTCGCGCAAAAAGGTGGCCGGGAGCGGGAAGGCGTTAGGAATCTGGTGATAGTCGGCCTTCACCTGGGCATTCATTTTGAGGAGCCGCGGCACCACCACGGAGGCATAGTACTCGCGGTCTGCCCGAACCTGGATCAGGAACGACTTGGCGGTGCTGTTGACCTGCTGTTCCACCGCCTGGATTCGCTGCTTGCCCGAGAAATACCAGGGAATGGCCAGGATGAACAGCAGGAGCAGAGGGGCAATCAGCGCGATGAGCTTCGCGCTCACAGACCAATGTCGCGGACTCAGAAAGGTAGCACTCACGGGTTGATTCATTGACTGATGTCCCGATTGATTCGTTCAGGGTTCACACGCCAACGGTTCGCACAATAAGGAGGGGCAGATGTCAATAATACAAGAATGAGCCAAACGTCAATGGTTAAGTTCGGCAATCTTGGTCTCTCCGGTGCTGGTATGGGCATGCAACCGGCTGGCCAATAGACGGAGCACTCCTGCGGTACGCTTAGACAGGCTAGGGGCAAGAGGCGATGGGCTAGGGGTCATGTTCGGGGTTCGGGGTTCGAGGTTCGAGGCGCCAGATCTTCCTCGTGCCGCTGGCCTCGCGCCTCGCGCCTCGTGCCCAGGCCCCAGCCCCGCTTCTTCGATCAGCGCCAGGAGATCGTCGATCGTGTCCACGTCGCGCCAGGCCGGCAGCAGGCCAATCTTCAGTCCCAGCGCCTCCGCCTTTTTCAGGGTCAGGGCAAAGACTTGGTCGGTGGACCACGGAATCTCGACGAACAGGTCCGGCATCGGTCGCCTGAGCCCAATCAGGTAGTACCCGCCGTCCAACGCGGGACCCAGGACAAGGTCATGATCCGAGAGCAGGCTGAGGGCCTGCGCGTAAAACGATGCCGGCAGGGTGGGGAGATCCGTGCCCACCACCAGCACGCGCTGGTAGCCCCTTGCGAAGATCGCGTTGCATGCCTGATCCATGCGGGCTCCGAGGTCATCGCCGATCTGGTCGAGAAGCTGTACTCCGTGGCGCTCTTCCATGATCTTGAAGAAGACATGGCTCGCGGACGGCGCGCAGGCCACGAAACGATCTACGAAGTTCGAAGTTCGAGGTTCGAGGCTCCGCCGTGAGCGCTCGACGTAGCGGTTAGAACGCCGAACATCGAACGTCGAACGTTCTATCGCGTCCAGCACCAGGCTCCCATGGAAGCTGGCTGCTTCGTCCGGGGTCAACGGCGGACAGAGTCGTGTCTTCACCTGGCCGGGGATCGGGGCCTTCGCGAAAATGATCAGCGCGCTCGAGGCACGCTGCGGGCTAGGGGCTATAGGTGATAGGCTATAGGCGGATTTTAACTCGCCCTCATCTGTCTGACTTGTCGGCTTTGGATGTTTCCTATAGCCCATAGCCCATTGCCTCTCGCCTGCGCACGCTACCGCACCGTGCTATAGAAGCGGCTGAGCGTGCCCGGGCTGACCCCGATCCAGTACAGGAGTCGGAGAACCCACATGAGCAGGATCGTGCGGATGGGTCCGCACGCGTCCCAGCGTCGGTAGGACGTTACGACCTGCGACCGAAGGGCGACCACCCGTCCGGCGCGTTTCAGGCGGCGAGTGAAGTCCACGTCCTCCATGATCGGGATGTCCGAGAATCTGCCCAACCGTTCGAACACCGCTCGCCTCACGAAGATCGCCTGATCTCCGGTCGCAATGCCGGTGCACCGCGATCGGAGATTGATCATGCGACCGATCAGCCTCCCCGGCCTTGAATCACGTCCGAACCGCACGTCGAAGCGGCCTCCGACGCAGGCCGGATCCTCCAGCGCCCCCTCGATCGCCAGTCTGGCGTCGCGGGGCAGCAGCGTGTCGGCATGGAGGAAGAGGAGGACGTCCCCCCGGCTTGCGGCGGCCCCCGCATTCATCTGAGGCGCGCGGCCGGGCGAGGCGGTGAGCAGCTTAATATGAGTTCGAGGTTCGAAGTTCGAGGTTCCAGCAGAGTTCGAGGTTTGAGGTTCGAGGTTAGAAGGTGGTGAACTTGAGACTTCGAACTTTTTACGTCGAACGTCGAACTGCGCGACGATGTCGCGCGTGCGATCCCGACTGCCGCCGTCCACCACGATGACCTCGTCAAAGCCCAGCCCGGTGGTGTGGGTGAGCGTGGGCGGCAGGCTCCGCTCCTCGTCCAGCGTCGGAATGACGATGGAGATGGTCATGGCGCCCTACTCGATCTTGGGTGTTTTGAACATGAAAAAGACCACAAGGGCCACCGTGGCCCAGAACACCGCCTGCTTGTGCCAGAACAGGACCTCTCCATAGTGGAAGAAGGCAAGGGCCAGGGCGATCGCGGCGGTGATCACCGCGTAGCGCACCGTCGGATGCTTGATCGTGGCGTGCCCCCAGATCGCCACACCGGCGAAATATAGAATCAGCGGGAAGACGCTGATCTCAAATCCGCCGCTGATCGAGAGCAGGACGTCCAGAAAGCCGATAAACATCATCGCCGTCCCAGTCATCATCTCGGCCGTGCTCAAATGACGATCGTCAGCCGTGCCCGAATCCCGGTCACGGGAGGAGCGGGATGGGTCCGGCCTCCCCGTGAAGGGCGCTGCCGGATCGTTGGGTGGATGGTTTGGCTCGGGGGGCGGCATGG
>CAYJUP010000163.1:0-5178 GCA_964373365.1 uncultured Nitrospiraceae bacterium | reverse complement strand
ACTCATCTTGTCGGATGAAAAGCTGGCCGGCAGCAGCACCTCTTTCCTATATTTCTTCTCTCCTTTCTCGGCAGCAAGGATCAGGATGTCCTCATGCAGTTCAAGTTGCACATCTTCTTGCATGATCCCCGGCACCTCGGCGACGATCAGCAGGTGATCCGGTTCGTCAAACACATCCACCATCGGCTCTCGGATCTCGTGCACCTCCACCCGCCCACCCTCCTCATCTCTTCGTATGTTCCCGAACGGCTCAACCTTGATCCCTTTCTCACCCAGGCCGGACTTGACCGAGAACCCGTAGACCCCCTTGAGCCGTTTGTCCGAGCCCACGTTGAACTCGCCGGTCTTGGTCACCACGCCTCCCGCCTGTTCCGCTTGCTCCGCCAGTTTCCCCAACTGCTCGATCAGGGTGCCGAGTCCTGCGAAAAACCCGCCGATGCCGGATGGCTCAGGCTTCGGCTTTCCGAACAGCGCCCCCAGCCTGCGCCCGATTTCCTCGAGGCGATGTTTCCCCTCCGCAAATTCCTCCGAGCGCTTTTTGCCGACCATGTCCTCCCCTCCTCTGTAGAGCCCCACGGCTTTAGCCCACTCCGCCGAAGTAGCTTCGGCTACGAAGGCCGGGCAGCCGTGGCGCCCACACTTGACTTCGGCGAAACCCGCCGAAGTATGTCCTCCTTCGCCAAGGCTTCGGAGGACACCCGCTTCGCATTCCTCCACGGCTTCATCCACCCTCCGTAGCAGGCTACTGCGGAGGACGGGCAGCCGTGGCTTCCTGCGTAGGCGGGTGAATGGCGGAACGCTAAATTCCATTCGCCATCAGCTCTCAGCCGTTCAGCCTTCATCATCCCGCCGTGCTGTCCGGATCACTCTGAACCGGATCGAGGAAATATTATACTCCTTCAGCTTGCTATGAATCGTCTTGTAATCAATGTGGAGTAGTCGGGCGGCCTGCGCCTTGTTGCCTCGGGTCCGTTTCAAAGCCTGCAGGAGAATCGCCCGCTCCACTTGAGCGGTCACCCGTCCGACCAACTCCTTGAGCGGCGGGCTGCCCTCCGACGCCAAGAGCGCCGCAGGGGCACAGAGCGGACACGCTCGGCCACCGCCGTCTTGGGGGCGAGGCCGCTCCGGGTGGTCGGGCCCGAGACTCTCCGACGGACTGCCGCGTCCGTCGAGCATCCCGAGGCATTCGGGCGTGATCACCCCCCCGGGATCACGGCACCGCAATACCGCCCGCCGCAACTGGTTGCGCAATTCGCGCGCGTTGCCGGGCCAGTCATACCGCTGGATCAGCCCCCAGGCGGAGTCCGACAGGCCACCCACCTGCTTGCCCAACTCCTTGTTCGCCTGGGCCAGGAACCGCTCGGCCAGCAACGGAAGGTCCTCTGTTCGCTCACGCAATGGCGGGAGGGAGATCGTGAACTCCGCGAGCCGGTGATAGAGGTCCCGGCGAAAGGCCTGCTGATCCACCATGGCCCGAAGATCCACATTGGTCGCCACCACCACCCGGAAATCCACATCCCGCTCGTTCGTGCTCCCGATCCGATGGATTCGCCGCTCCTCGAGAGCCCTGAGCAGCTTCCCCTGCATCGCCAGGGGCACGTTGCCGATTTCATCCAGAAAGATGGTCCCTCCGTCGGCCAACTCGAACGCCCCTGCCTTGGCGCGATGCGCCCCGGTGAACGCCCCTTTCTCGTGCCCGAACAGCTCGCTCTCGATCAGCGACTCCGGAATGGCGCCGCAGTCCACCGCCACGAACGGCTTGGCGGCCCGCGGGCCTGCGGCATGGACCGCCCGCGCCACCAGCTCCTTCCCCGTCCCGGTCTCGCCCATCACCAAGACCGAGAGATTCGTCGGCGCCACTTGCTCCACCTCCATCTGGATGCGCTGAACGGCCGCGCTTGTCCCCATACAGTCCAACAGGGAGCCGGTCTGTCCCGGCCGATCATGAAATTTCTGCACCCGCCCTTTCAACGCCTGTTCCTCGAGGGCACGGCGCACGGTGAGGACGACATCCTCATTGCTGAAGGGCTTGGCCACATAGTCGTAGGCCCCCGCCCGGATCGCGCGGACGGCATCATGGGTCTTGCCGTACGCCGTCACCATAATCACGGGAACCGTTTTATCGTGCGCTTTGACCCGTGTGAGGACCTCGAAGCCGTCCATGTCCGGCAGGCAGACATCAAGGAGCATCACGTCGGGCGCCTCGTGCCGGACGCAGGCCAGCGCCTCCTCACCGCTCGCCGCCGTCACCGGCGCAAACCCCGCCAGCCGGATGAGATTGGACAGGACCCAGCGGGCCTCCTCCAGGTCATCCACAATGAGCACCTTGGCCGGAACGGAGGGTGTGGAGTCCATGGGCGCCTCCCCTGGTCGTCGTTCCGCGGTCAGCATTCCGCCTTTCCCTGCCTGTCCCGGAGCGAGGGGAGCAGATGCCTCACCAGAATGTCCGCATCCAGAAGCGGCTCTACCGAATGGGCCAGGCCCAAAAACAACAGCCCGATCTCACCGGCCGAGAGCGTGGCGTTGATCCGCCCGGCGATGAAGCGATCCCGCTCCGCGAGCAGTCTCCGGCTTTGGTCCTCCCGCTGGTGCTCATGGCCCTGCTCCCCGCTGCCTAACGCGCCTTGGAGAAACTGATACTCCTGGAGAAGCAGATGGGGGTCTTCGGTGCCCATCAGCCGGGCGCCTTGCTCCATGAGTGCGACGAGGAGCTGATGATTCGTGCTCCCTCGAGCGGCGACCTCCTTGACGATGTCCGCTTCCTTCTCGCAGAGGGGCAACCCGTCCTGATACAGGCGGACGCTCGCATAGGGCAGCTCCAGTGCCGCGATCATCCGGCGAATCCCGCTCCAGACCTCGTCAATCGACTTGAGATGCTCGGTCCACTTCTCACGGCCGTACCGGGTCACGTACTCCTGCTTGATCTGTTCGAGCAGCGACCCCATATCCTGTTCGGTATGAATAATCGGAATCACAATGAGCGTGCGCATAAGCCGGCCGGGACTACGGGACGCGATTGTGTGCGCGGAGTAGCCCCCTCACCTCCTCGATCAGTTCCGACGGGCCGAGATCCGTGGGCGCAGGACTGAGGAGCCCTTCCACACTGAACCCACCCAAGCCCACCGCCGCCAGCTCGTTCCGGAGCGCCACGGGGAGACCCGCCACGAGCCTCGCCGGCTCGTGATGGAACGTGTTCAGAATCGTGAAGACCCTCCCCAAATCCGCGTGCGTGAAGTCCTCCGGACGCAGCGGGGCCGCCTCCACCCACAGCGGCCGCCAGAGCGGATCCGTCAGCCCGCGGCAGAGTCCTTTCACCACCTGCCATTCCGTCCTGCGGCGCTCGAGCTGCATCGTTCACTCCCGCATACGTCCGGCCCGGCTCAGGCCTTCGCACCCGGGTCGTGGCCACCACCGCCCTGCTCCCGCAGGAGGCGGCGGATCGGACAGTCCGGCATGCTCTGGTCGTTAGTATAACGCTCGCATGCCGCCAACGCTTCCAGGTACCGGGCATCATGTTTCCACATCGCAGCCTTCATAAGAAGATGCCGCAGCCGGTGAGGTGATGAAGCAGGCGGCGGGTCTTCAACGCGTTCGTGAAGGATTGCAGCGAAGAGGAAAAGATGGGACGTGGCTGTCCTTGCAGCGGCATGTGAGGGCTACCAGAGACGTGGCGCTCTCCCCCCTACGAGTCTTGGCGAGGGAGGCGGCTGGGTCGAATTTTACGCGAGCGCGCGGGAGTGTCCATCCGTACACGTACGGAATTTTTCAAAAATAGAACCATTGTTTCTTGTACGGAGACCGTGACAGTGGGAGGAAAACGGGATGGGGGCGTTTCCGATTACGAGTCGTCTAGCGGGATAATCCCCCGCTTCAGCGCGAAGCGGATCAGGTGGGACTGCGTCCGCAGGGCAAGTTTCCGTATCAGGTTGGCGCGATGGGATTCAGCGGTGCGCGGGCTGATCTTCAGCCGGGCCCCGATCGCAGTGCTGCTCAAGCCCTCCGCCACTAATTGCAGCACTTCTCGCTCGCGGGTCGTGAGCCTCTCATAGGGGTCCAGCGGGCCGGCGTGGGCCATTTCCGTGGAAAAACGGTCGGCCATTGTGGAAAGCGGCTCGCACAGGTAACGCCGGCCGGCAGCCACCTCACGCACGGCTTCCATCACCTCGGAGACTTCGCAATCCTTGAGGACATACCCGGCCGCACCGTTTCTCAGCGCCTGCCGCACATAACTCTCGTCGCTATGAATGGACAGGATGATGACACGAGTGTCCGGCTGACGGAGTTTGATGAGCCGCGTGACTTCCAGACCATTCAGGTGGGGCATCATGAGGTCGGCGATCAGGATGTTCGGCTTCTCGCGCACGACCAGATGAAGCGCCCCCCTCCCGTCAGACGCCTCACCGACGACGATGAAACCCGGCTCGGTTTCCAGCAAGGCACGCAGCCCCTGGCGGACGACCGCGTGGTTTTCCGCCAGCGCGATGGTCGGCATGGTGTCAACCTGCTCGTGTCACGTCTCGGTCCGATCCGTCGTCTGGCTCGTCCTGGTCCGGCCCGTCCAGGGGACACGGGCGGTTACGAGGGCGCCCTTGCCCGGGGCCGACTCCACCGCGAGGTGACCGCCCAGCAGCCTCACTCGCTCATGCATCCCGGTCAATCCGCTGCCGTGCCCGGACGCTTGAGCGACCGCGGGTTCGAACCCCACGCCCTGGTCCTGGACCGAGACGTACAGCCCGTCCCGATTGGTCCACAGGTGCACCGTCGCCTTGCGCACGCCGGCGTGGCGCGCCACGTTGGTCAAGGCTTCTTGCACGACGCGGAAGACCGCCGTCTCAATTTTTGGGTCGAAGCGGTGCTCGATCCGGGCGTGCTCGAACCTGACACGCACATTGGTCTGAGCAGAGTACCGTTCGAACAGCCAGGCCAGCGCGGGGAGGAGGCCAAGGTCGTCGAGCATCGAGGGCCTGAGATCGAGCGACATCTCGCGCACCTTCCCCATCAGCTCATTGACCAGCGGCAGCATCCTGTCCAGGGTATCTTTGACCTCCTCGGCCGGCAAGCGCATGGCGCGTTCCAAACCGAGTTTGAGCCCGGTCAGGACCTGGCCGATTTCATCGTGCAGTTCGCGAGCGATGTGGCGGCGCTCGGCCTCCTGCACCTCCATCAGACGGCAAGAGA
>CAYJUP010000162.1:0-5244 GCA_964373365.1 uncultured Nitrospiraceae bacterium | reverse complement strand
TGGTTGAAGTACGAAACCATGACGACCCCGTTGAGAACCGCCACGCCGAACAGGGCGATGAACCCGACCGAGGCCGCGACGCTCAGGTTCTGCCCCGAGAGGAAGAGCCCGACGACCCCGCCGACCAGGGCGAAGGGGATATTCAGAATGATTAGAGCGGCATAACGCAGGGAGTGGAAGGCCAGGAAAAGCAGGAAAAAAATCAATCCGATGGTGAGAGGCACCACGACTCGCAGGCGGGCATTGGCTCGTTCCATGTACTCAAAGGCGCCTCCCCATGCAAGCGTGTACCCCTCGGGTAGATGGAGCTGCGCGGCAAGCTTCGCCCGTCCCTCGTCGACGACGCTCCCGATATCGCGGCCGACCACGTTGAACCCGATGTAGATGCGGCGGTGAACCTGTTCGCGACTGATCCGCGCCGGTCCCTCCCGCATCTCAATGGTCGCCAGGTCGCTCAGGGGGATCGGTGCACCCGACACCGCCTTGACGCGAATCTCGCCGATCGCCCTGACGCTGTTGCGATAGGCCTCGGGAAAGCGCAGGATCAACTGGAACCGGCGCTCGCCTTCGTAGACATGCGTCGCCGGTTTTCCGCCGATCGCGGTCGTAATGATCTCCTGGATATCCGCCACATTGATTCCGTAACGGGCTATTTTCTGCCGGTCAATGTCCACGGTCAGATAGGGTTGCCCGGCAATCTGCTCGACCTTGAGGTCCTTCACTCCCCTCACCGTCCTCATGATGGCCGCAATCTCGTCGGCCTTGCTCTTCAGGGTCTCCAGATCGCCACCAAAGAGCTTGATGGCGACCTCTGTTTTCACTCCGGAGATCAACTCGTCCACGCGTTCCTGGATCGGCTGGCTCATGAGCACCGAAATGCCGGGAATGTCCGCGAGCCGCTCACGGACCGCGTCCACCAACTCCGTCTTGGTAGACGCCGTGGTCCAGGTGTCCCGTGGGTGCAGCAAGAGCACCGGATCGCTTTCATTAGGTTCTTCGGGAGCATTGGCGATCTCGGAACGGCCGATCTTGCCGACCGCAATACGAACCTCCGGAAACTCCAGCATGGCCCGTTGCACGCGCTTTTCGATCTCGATGGACTCCGGCAACGAGACGCTGGGGACCCGAACGATATGCGGCGTGAGCGCCCCCTCGTCCAGGATCGGGATGAACTCTCTCCCGACGAACAGCACGAGCACCAGGCTGAGGAGCAGAGGAGCGGTTGACCCGGCCAGCACCAGCGCACGATGCTGAAGCGTCCACCGGACGATCGGAAGATACCGTTGCTTCATCCATCGCGTAAGGAAGGTTTCTGCCGCCCATTTCCCTTGCAGCACAAGCAAGGACAGAACCGGGGACAGGATGAGCGTCAGCACCACGGACACCAGCAGCGCAATGACAAGGGTATAGGCCAGCGGCGCAAACATCTTCCCTTCCATGCCGTGAAGGGTCATCAGTGGAAGGAAGACCACGCTGACAATCAGGATCCCGAACAAGATCGGGCGACCGACTTCTTTGGAGGCTTCCAGTACGATCTCCAGCCGGTTCCTCTGATGATTGCGTGGCTGGGACAAATGGCGATAGACATTCTCGACGATGACCAACGACCCATCCGCGATCTCGCCGATGGCAATCGCCAATCCGCCGAGCGTCATCAGGTTGGCCGAAAGACCTACCCGACCCATCACGATGAATGTGACCAGCGGGGTCACGAGAAGCGTGGCGGTCACCACCAGGGCGCTGCGGACACTGCCCAGGAACACGAGGAAGACGAGAATGACCAAGCCGATGCCTTCGATCAACGCATCGCGAATCGTGTTCACCGCCGCGGTTACCAGCTCGATGCGATCATAGAACGGGACAATCCTGGTCCCGTCAGGTAACACGTGATCCCGATGGATCTCCTCCACCTTGTTCTTTACGGCCTGCACCACTTCCCGGGCATTGCCCCCACGGAGCAACAGGACAATCCCGGCCACGACTTCCCGCTCCCCGTTCAAGACCGCGGCACCGTGGCGGACCACGTGCCCGATGCGCACTTCAGCGACATCGCGCACGAAGACCGGCGTGCCGCCCGCTTCTTTCACGACGATGTTCTCAATGTCTTCCGTCGATTTGATGAGTCCCAGGCCGCGGACGATCGACCGCTCCGCGTGCCGCTCCAGGACATTCCCCCCGGCGTTGGCATTGTTCTTCGCCACCGCCTCGAACACCGTGTGCAGCGTCAGATCGTACTTGCGGAGCTTGTCCGGCTCCACAAGCACCTGGTACTGTTTGACAAACCCGCCCAGCGCGTTCACGTCGATCACGCCGGGCACGCTCTTCAGCAACGGGCGCAGGACCCAGTCCTGGATGATCCGCTGGTTGGTCAGTCGTGCCTCCATCGCCTTGGGGTCCTCCGGCTCGGTGCGCGGCTCGTCCAGGTAGTACTGGTAGACCTCCCCAAGGCCGGTCGTGACCGGGGCCATTACCGGCTCAATGCCCATCGGCAAGCGTTCCTTCACCGCGACGAGCCGCTCGAGCACGAGTTGGCGCGCAAAGTAGAGATCCACCTCGTCTTGGAACACAACGGTGATCTGCGACAGCGCGAATTTGGAGAGCGACCGGATTTCGGCCAGACCCGGGAGGCCGGTCATCTGGAGCTCGATCGGGAAGGTGATGAACCGTTCGACCTCAACAGGCGAGAGGCCAGGCGCCTCGGTCAGGATCTGGACCTGGATGTTTGTGACATCGGGGAATGCGTCGATCGGCAAAGAGTGGAACGCATAGATCCCGGCACCGGTGAGAAGGCAAACCAGCCCGAGCACGAAGGCGCGTTGTCGAAGAGAAAATTCTATCAGAGAGGCGATCATCGCGCCGGCTCAATCTTGTGTTTTTCGGCCTCCGATTTCAGCACAAAGGCCCCTTTGATCACGACCTGCTCCCCTTCCTGCAGGCCCCCCAACACCGCGACGACGTCCCCTCTCTCTTCGCCGAGCTTGACCGGCCTGGCTTCGAATTGCTGGGGATCAAGCTGGACGAACACCATCGTGCCGCGCCCGTCACGCTGGACCGCCGCCAGCGGGATGGTGAGCACCTCGGAAGGTGACGAGGAGTACATGCGCACCGTGGCGAACATCTCGGGTTTCAGCCGCCGATCGGGATTGGGCACTGTGACCCGCACCCGCATCGTGCGCGTCGCGGGGTCCAGCACATCCCCGACATAGGTGACCTTGCCCTGAAAGACCTCGTCAGGATAGGCCGAGACCCGGGCTTCCATGGGCTGATCGCGGTGGACGAAGCGCACATCCTTCTCCGGGACATTGCCCACCACCCACACATCCGAGAGGTCAGCCACCGTGAACAGCTTCTGCGTGGTCTCCACCACCTCTCCTCTGGTGATGTCCCGCAAGATGACACGGCCGGCAAACGGCGAGCGAAGCGAGACGTCGGGGCGGATCGTGTGTTCACGATCCAGGCGCTGAATCTCCTGCGCCGGCACGCCCAACAGATCGAGGCGGCTCCGCCCTTCCCGCGCTTCCGCACGCGCAGTCTTGACCTCCGCTTCGCGCTTCTGGAATTCAGCGAGACTGATCGCCTTGTGCTCAAGGAGATCCCGAGCCCGCTCAAAGGCCAGTTCAGCCTCATGGAGCCGCGCGCCGGCTTTGAGATACGATGCCTCCGCCAAGCCCAAGTCGGTGCTGTGCAGCAAGGCCAGCGGCGTGCCTTTCTTGACATCGGCTCCGAAATCGACATACACCTCCACCACCCGGCCACGGACCAACGTCGTCACGGCGGCGAGTTCGTTTTCATTCGGCTGAACGGTCGCGGGAAACTCCCGATGCAGTTGGAACTTGCCCCGGACCACCGGACGGACTTCGATCCCCGCAGCCGCCACAGCTTCGGGCTTCAGGCGGAGGACGGTTGTCTGAGGCGGAGAGGTAGAACGGCTCGCCCCGGTGGCTTCTTCTGGAGCCTTCTCGCAGGCTGTCATGAGACCGATGACAAGACCCATCAGGCACAGCCCGAGCGACCATCCCTGACTGTTCCAAGACGCTCTTTCTGCCGGCATGACCCGACCGTGGGATTCAGTCCCCGCTCCAAGCCCGGTCTGCGCCCCGATCGTTTGCCTGTCACCCGCACCTGACCGGAACGTGACCGCTCTCCTTTTTTTTGAGTCGGCTATTCTCTTGTTGAATAGAGATCCGTGGTTTAAGTAAGCATTATGCATGCCCGGATAAGTCCATGACAATCGTGATTTGACATGGGCTTCTAGAGGCTTTTCGCCTCTGTTCCCAGCCGCGCTCCGGGGCGAAATGCCACAGGGGAAAAGGTAGCCATCCTCGCGTCCGCCAGCAATCAGCCAGGGCGGGCCTAGGGTCTTGCTCGGCGACTTACCCATGCACATGGCATCGCTCTTGCGACTAGCTGATGGATGGAATCGGCGAACCGCAAACGATGATCAATCGCCGAGCCCTGCGAAGGAGTGCCATGAAGCGTTCGTTACTCGCTTTCCTTTTCTTCAGCGTGATCGCAGGAATCGCGAGCGGGACCGGTCTCCCTCGGTCAGCCTTGTACTGGTGTCCTGGCGGACTAGCTCAGGAGCGGCTGCAGAGCACGCCGGGTCCTGGCTGTGAGCCGCTTGTCGAGAAACGGGTCGAAACAGATCAGCTCAAGGTGAGACCGCTCGTCACCCTCACCAACAGCGCCAGCATCGTCGCCATGTTCATGTTGCAATACCGCCGGTATCTGGGTTGCTGTGCGACCGATCCGGCATGGCTCGACGTTCTTACGGTACTCGAACAGCAGGCCTCCGAGATTCTCGAGCAGGAACTCGCCATTCTCCCGTTCCTATCGGTGCGAACCGGACAGGGAAAGGGGTTGATGCTGCCGGTCGTTCGCGCCAGGCACGAGCTGCGCGTGCTGAAGAAGCGGTTGGAGGAGATTGCGGAGGCCAAAGCCGGGCTCCGCACCCTCGACTTTGAATCGGCGGCGCGCGCACGTCGAAGGATCGAAGCGCTTGTCGAATCTATCGAGACCGATTTTCCCCAACCCAAAGAGGTCGTGAGCGCACCGACCGGGCCGGAAATCGGCACTCCGGGACCAGGCGGCCGCCTGGGAATGGAGATCGGGATTCAGCCGCCTTTCGGCCCTGTCATTGGGGTCACCCCGCCCACAGGCCCGGAGATTGGCACCACGCCCCCGACTGGAGAAGAGATCGGCACGACCCCGCCAACCGGTCCTGCCATAGGGATCACTCCGCCG
>CAYJUP010000161.1:0-5260 GCA_964373365.1 uncultured Nitrospiraceae bacterium | reverse complement strand
ACGGGGCGGGTAGGACAGACATCGGGGCATTGATGCGGCAGATCGACCAACTCAACCGGGAGAAGTAAATCCGGCCGCCGCCAGGCGACCATGCGCACTGAGCATCATGTGGGAGCGAAGGGGTACGGCGCGGATTGGGAGCGCCCGTTTCAACTGTCATTTTGAGGAGAGAGGAAATGAAGAAATCGATGGCCGCAGGTCTGATTGGCGCAGCACTGGCCGTGTCGCTGCCCGCCCGGGCTTAATCTCGTCCACGCGATGCTTGAAGCGCCAGGACTCGTTGCCGGTTTCCACGATGTAGCAGTGATGTGTCATTCCAATTCTAATTCATAAGAGCCCGTTGCACAAACCCCCTTGACAATCAGATGTACGTTTAGGTATACGTCGTTCGCTGAGAAGGGGGTGCCAGGGGCTCTCACGTCATGCGTGTGATCGGGAGCCACGCGAGCTGATAGCGATAGGCATCGTGGAGGCGACGGTGTTCTTGCATGAGAGAATGATCCCAGTTTTTCCGGCGAGAGCAAACACCATAACCTCACGTCCCGTCAACAGATTCCGGAGACGATCAGGGTCAATTTACCCACTCATTTCATTTCCACGAAGAGCCATATTTTTTGCTTGACTTACAAGAACTTTATCGGTAACGTCTCTCTCCGCGAATGCAAACGGTGGGAATTTTTCGCCGGAACGGGGTGGTGGTAGGGGTGGTTCATAATAGAAAAGGAAGGAGGTAGGGAAAATGGCTGCGACATTCGAGGGTAAGGGTAAGGACGGTGGGTATGACATATCGCAGTGGTACAGTTCGAGGACCTTCAAGATAGGCTGGTTCTCTATGTTGGCGATTGGCGTATTCTGGATCTTGTACCAGCGCGCCTTCGGCATGAAGTACGGATTGGACTCAATGACACCGGAATTCGAATCGGTGTGGATGGGTCTGTGGCGCTTTAACATCATCGCAAACGCCACATTCTTTACGGTTACCATGGGGTGGCTCTGGACGACGCGGGATCGCAACCTGGCCAACCTGGACCCAAAGTTGGAGCTCAAGCGGTATTTCTATTGGATGATGTGGCTCGCCTGTTATATCTGGGGCGTGTATTACGCGGGGAGCTATACCCTGGAGCAGGACGCGGCATGGCACCAGGTGATCATCCGCGATACGAGCTTCACCGCCAGCCATATCGTCGCCTTCTACGGCACCTTCCCCTTGTACATCACCTGCGGGATCGCGAGTTACCTGTATGCCCAGACCCGGCTGCCGCTGTACGACAAAGCGATCTCGTTTCCCTTGGTGGCGGCGGTCGTGGGGCCGATGTTTATCCTGCCCAATGTGGGGCTCAACGAGTGGGGCCATGCGTTCTGGTTCGTGGATGAAATCTTCTCCGCGCCGTTGCACTGGGGGTTCGTGATCCTGGGCTGGTGCGGCCTGTTCGGTGCGGCTGGGGGGGTTGCGGCTCAGATCGTCTCGCGCATGTCCAACCTGGCGGATGTGATCTGGAACCGCGAGTCCAAGGCCATTCTGAATCCGTTCTAACGCTTAGTCGTCTGTCGATAGGCCGGCTCCGTTCTCCGGATGCCGGGGAACGGGGCCGGCCAACCGGCCGGTTGGAATAAGGGATAAGGGAGGGGTCAGTTATGTTTAGAACCGCCGAGATTATCAAAGCCGCCAAGCTGCCGCCGGAAGGCGTCGCAATGTCCAGACACATAGACTATATCTATTTCCTCCCTATCTTGTTTGTCACCATAGTCGGGACCTTTCACATGCACTTCGACCTGCTTGCGGGAGACTGGGATTTCTGGCTGGACTGGAAGGACCGGCAGTGGTGGGTGGTAGTGACACCCGTCACGGCGATCACCTTTTGCGCCGCGATCCAATACTACCTCTGGGTGAACTATCGACAACCGTTTGGCGCGACGTTGACTATCCTGGCGCTCCTCGCCGGAAAGTGGGTCACGGTTGTTGCCGCCTGGTGGTGGTGGTCCAACTATCCGTACAACTTCGTCATGCCCGCCACCCTGCTCCCCAGCGCGTTGGTCCTCGACATCGTCCTGTTGCTTACCAGGAGCTGGGTGATCACGGCGGTGGTCGGGGCATGGTTGTTCGCGGCGCTGTTTTACCCGACCAACTGGGCCCTATTCGCGTACAGCAAGGTACCGGTCGTAGTGGATGGGCAGCTGCTCTCGTGGGCCGACTACATGGGTTTCCTCTATGTCCGTACGGGGACGCCTGAGTACGTCCGGATGATCGAGGTGGGGTCGCTTCGCACGTTCGGCGGGCACAGCACAATGATCTCCGCCTTCTTCGCGGCCTTCGCCTCCTCGTTGATGTACATCCTTTGGTGGCAGTTCGGGAAGTTCTTCTGCACCGCGTACTTTTACCTCACGGACTCCAGGAACCGAACGACGAAGGTGTCTGATGTCTTCGCGTACGGCGACCTGGCGCGTGCAGAGAGGGCTAAACTTGCAGAGGGGAAATCATGAATGCCAAAAACGTATTCAATTTGTGCGCAATCGGGTTCTGCGGGATGGCGACACTGGCGTTCTCCCTGGTGCTCGACACCTCTCCCGCTGCCGCCCACGGGGAGCGATCCCAGGAACCGTTCCTGCGGATGCGGACTGTTAATTGGTATGACACAGAGTGGGTAGGGAAGTCGACTCCCGTCAATGGTATAGCGACGCTGAAGGGCAAGTTCCACTTGTCGGAAGACTGGCCGCGGGCCGTCGTCAAGCCTCACCGTACGTTCCTCAACGTGGGCTCCCCGAGTTCGGTGTTCGTGCGTCTCAGCTCGAAAGTGAACGGGACGCCGATGTTCACCTCGGGCCCGGTAGAGATCGGTAGGGACTACGAGTACGAGGTCACGCTGAAGGCTCGGATACCTGGTCACCACCACATCCACCCGATGTTTTCCGTCAAAGAGGCCGGCCCTGTTGCCGGGCCGGGGGGCTGGATGGATATCACGGGCCGAAGAAGTGATTTTACCAACCCGATCAAGACGCTGACGGGAGAAACTTACGATTCGGAGACCATGGGAACTGCGACCGGGATAATGTGGCACGTCATTTGGGGTGCCCTCGCGATATTCTGGGTAGGCTTCTTCGCGGTCAGACCGATGTTCCTCATTCGCGCCCGGGTGCTGGCGTCACAGGGAGACGCACTGCTGCTTGACCCGATCGACCGCAAAGTGGGGGCCGGCCTTCTGGTAGTAACCCTTGCGTTGGTGGCGATCGGTTACTTCGCTGCGGAAGCCCAGTACCCTATTACCGTCCCTCTCCAGGCCGGCGAAACAAAGATTAAACCGCTGCCGGTGAAGCCGAACCCTCTAGTGGTCGAGGTGATCCACGCGGAGTATGATGTTCCGGGTCGCGCGATGCGCTTGCATCTCCGCGCTACCAACAACGGTGATCAACCCGTGAGCATCGGAGAGTTCACGACGGCAGGCATCAGGTTCCTCAACAAGGTCGGCCAAGCCAAACTCGACCCGAACTACCCGGCTGAGCTCGTGGCGCAAGCGGGCTTGACGCTGGACAACGAGTCCCCGATCAACCCAGGTGCAACCCGCGAGATCAAGATCGAGTCGAAGGACGCGCTGTGGGAAGTGCAGCGGCTGGTGGACATACTCCACGATCCGGATCAACGCTTCGCAGGGCTGCTGATGTCTTGGACCGCCTCCGGTGAGCGCCTCATCAACCATATAGCTGGTCCCGTCCTCCCGGTCTTTACGAGGAGGTCGGGGGTGTAAGCAAGCGTAAGCGTGACGCCGATCCGTCCCCGTCGCAAGACGGGATGGCGGATCGGCGTGTTCCAACGTACGAGATGAACGCGAGCACAGTGTCCCCAAAATGCTTCTTAACTTGTTAAGCCAAGTTTAAGAGGGTGCCCTTTCACACGCAGCGGAACGGCGCTGCCCCAGTTCTGTTGCTGTCTCTGGTCCTGTTTCTGTCGCAACGTGTAGAGCGACGCGTCGAAGGTGAGGCGCTTCTTGATGATGGCGACGAGCACATACACGGACACGGCGATCCGGATTTGCGACTTCACGGCGTTCTCGGACGTGCCGTAGAACCGCTTGATACGAAGATGCTGCTTGATCCACTTGAAAAACGGTTCCACCTGCCAGCGGCTCTTGTAGAGCGCGCAAATGGTGAGCGCCGGCAGGGTGGTCTGATTGGTCAGGAACACCAGCGTCTTGCCGGAGTCGGCATTTTTGAAGCGGATGCGACGCAGATGATCGGGGTAGTCGCGTCGGGTATAATAGCCCTTGAGGGCGATGGTCTGATCGCAGATGACCCCGCGGCCCGATCCGTTGCTGCCGAAGAGACACGGTAGGCGTCCAGGTTCGACTTGGCGCGGGTGACGAAGGAGCTGCCGGCCTGATGCAGCGCATACAGCCGAGCGAAATCCGGATAGCCCCGATCCATGAGGTAGAAGGCGCCAGGCTCCCTCAATCCTTACGGGGTTTGCCGTGATATACTATCTCGTTGCGTAATGGCTCGAGCGAAAGGAGTAGCATGGTGGATAGTACCTTCTTAACGTTCGCGCTCGTGATGATCGTGATTCTGGTCATTGGTTTGATCGTTTACAAGAAGAGCGTGTAAACTGCCTCACAGTGGACCGGTGCATTCCCGTGGCGGCGGCCTGACGCCGGCGGCAGCAAACGCATGATGGGCAACACCGCGCAGGTCGGTGCGGAGGCTGTAGCGCACGCCGTCCAGCGTGATCTCGACGGCGCGCACCTCGGCCAGGTCGCGCATCAGGTCCGGCCAGGACACGTCGACCTTGCGCAGCGCTAGGAAGCAGGCCACGAGGTGTCCCGCGCTGGTTGTGTCGCGGTGGTGGAAGATCGGCCGCACCTCTAGCGGCGACTTCTCCTCGCGGAACGTGCGCTCCACGCGCCACAGGCTCTTGTATGCGCACGCCGCCTCCTCGGCCGTCAGCATCGTGTTGGTGCGCAAGACGAACGTGCCGTCGAGCCGCGCATCCGCCTCCACCGCGGCCCGGTTGATCGACACGCTGCCCCTCTGCACTGTGATGAACCTGGCAAAGCCCTTGTTCGCGATGACGGCCTTGGGCCCGTGCGCGAGGGTCGTCTCAAGCTTCTCGATGATCGCGGTCCGGGCAAGCGCGTCCTTCTTCGCCTCCGCGGGATTGCGACAGACCACGTAGCGCCGGTCCTCGACCACGACCTCCTTGACCTCGAGGTTGTCTGCCACCTTGTGAAAGCGGCCCGCCCGCGCCCGTCCATGCTGATGCTAATGCCGCGCG
>CAYJUP010000160.1:0-5263 GCA_964373365.1 uncultured Nitrospiraceae bacterium | reverse complement strand
AGCGGTCCGATCGCCGGCCGACCACCGTGCAGTTTCCCTTGTAGAGCTTCACGCGGACGGTGCCGCTGACGTCCTGCTGGGCCTCGTCGAACGCTTTCTGCAGCATCTCTCGCTCCGGCGTATACCAGTACCCGTAATAAATCAGCTCGGCGTAGCGCGGGATGAGGCTGTCGCGGAGATGAAGGACCTCACGGTCCATCGTGATCGATTCTAATCCCCGGTGCGCGACATGGAGGATTGTCCCACCCGGCGTCTCGTAGACACCCCGAGACTTCATGCCCACATACCGGTTCTCGACAAGATCCACCCGACCGACGCCGTGCTCTCCGCCTAGGTGATTGAGATGGGCCAATAAGGTGGCCGGGCTCATCCGCTTGCCGTCCACCGAGACCGGGTCGCCCCGTTCGTAGTCAAGTTCGACCACGCGTGGCTTATTGGGGGCCTTCTCCGGCGAAACCGTCATCTGGAAGATTTCGTCAGGGGGTTCCTCCCAGGGATCTTCCAGGATACCGCCCTCGTAGCTCACGTGGAACAGGTTCAGATCCATGCTGTAAGGTTTGGCCTTGGTGGCGGTCACCGGAATGCCGTGCGTCGAGGCGTACTCGATCAGCTCCCGCCGCGAGCGGAACGCCCACTCTCGCCAGGGCGCGATGATCTTGACCCTCGGATCGAACGCCAGGTAGGTCACTTCGAACCGGACCTGGTCGTTGCCCTTCCCCGTCGCGCCATGCGAGACCGCATCCGCCCCCTCCTTCAGGGCGATTTCTATCTGGCGGCGCGCGATCAGCGGCCGGGCGATGGAGGTCCCCAGGAGATAACTGCCCTCGTACACGGCATTGCCCCGCAGCATCGGGAAAATGTGGTCCTTGACAAAGACCTCCCGCAGGTCCTCGACGTACACTTTCGACGCTCCGACCGCCAGCGCCTTCGCCTTGACCGCTTTCAGGTCTTCCCCTTGGCCTAAATCGGCGCAGAAGGCCACCACCTTGCAGCCATAGGTTTCTTGCAGCCACTTGAGAATGACCGACGTGTCCAGGCCTCCCGAGTAGGCCAGCACCACTTTCTTGATAGAGTCTCGCTTCATTGGACCGTTAAGCGCGCGATGAGTGATGGATCATGAGTATTGGACTCGTCACTCATGACGGATCACGCGTCACGGGTTTTTCTTTTTGCCTTGAAGCAATTCAACGAGAATTGCTTTTTGCATGTGCAGCCGGTTCTCGGCCTGGTCCAGCACCACGGACTGGGGCCCGTCCAGCACGCTGGCGGTAATTTCTTGACCCCGGTGCGCGGGCAGGCAATGCATGACGATCGCATCCGGGCGGGCGCCTTTCAGCAGCCGCTCGTTCAACTGGTACGGCGCCAGGGCCTTCAGACGACGGGACTGTTCCCGCTCCCGCCCCATGCTGATCCAGACGTCGGTGTACACGACGTCAGCCTCTTTGACCGCCACCTGGGGATTCTCACTGATCTCGATCGACCCGCCGCTCCGACCCGCCTCGATGCGAGCCACATCCACGATCCGTTGGTCCGGCTCGTAGCCGCTCGGACAGCCGAGGCTGATCGCCATGCCCATCTTAGCCGCGCCTTCGATCAGCGAGTTGGCGACGTTGTTGCCGTCTCCCACGTACGCCAGCTTCACGTCTTTGAGGGCGCCCTTCTTTTCGCGTATGGTCAGCAAATCAGAGAGCGCCTGGCATGGATGGCAGAGGTCTGTGAGCCCGTTGATGACCGGAATGGTTGCCTGGCGCGCCCACTCTTCGACCGTGGCATGGTCGTACGTTCGGACCACGAGGCCGTCCAGATACCGCGAGAGCGTGCGGGCGGTGTCCGCGATGCTTTCGCCTCGACAGAGTTGAATGTCGGTGGCCGACAAGAACAGCGACCGACCGCCGAGCTGATTGATCCCGGCCTCGAAGGACACCCGGGTTCGTGTGGACGGCTTCTCGAACAGCAAGCCCAGCGTGGCCCCGATCAAATATTGGTGGGGCACGCCACGCTGTCGCATCGCTTTCAGTTCCTGCGCCAACCGCAAGAGCCTCGCGACCTGGCTTCGGGAGATCGCGCCCACCGTCAGGAGATCTTTCCCGAGCGCGCCCCCGAACGAGTGAAGAGACGCCTGGCGGGTTGCCTGGGCAGGTCGTCCAGTCATGAGGCCTCCTAGAGCCGTTTGCCCAGAATTTGCGACAGGGTATCCAGCAATCGATCAATCTCGCGCTGGGTGATGATGAGGGGTGGAACGAACCGCAACACCCGCTCCATCGTGCAGTTGATCAAGAGCCCACGGGCAAGACAGTCCGTCACGATCGGCTTTCCGTCGATCGTCAGCTCCATGCCCAGCAACAGCCCCAATCCGCGGACGTCCTTGACGATGGGCAGGCGCTCTTTGCAGTCCAGCAAGCCTTTAGCCAGATAGTCGCCCATGCGGCGGCTCTGCTCGAGCACCCGGCCCTCCAGCAGCACGCGCAGCACCGCCAAGGCCGCGGCGCAGGCCAGCGGATTGCCGCCGAAGGTGGAGGCGTGCGTGCTCGGCGAGAACGCGACGGCCACTTCGTCCGTCGCCAGGCAGGCGCCGATCGGCACCCCCCCGCCGAGCCCCTTGGCCAGCGTCATGACGTCCGGTTGGACGCCCAACTGCTCGTAGGCGAACAATGTGCCGGTGCGACCCATGCCGGTCTGGATTTCGTCAAAAATCAGCAGGATGTCGCGCTGCCGGCACAACTCGCGCAACCCCTTGAGGTACGTGCGATCAGCGACGTGGACACCCCCCTCGCCCTGGACCGGTTCCAGCATCACCGCCGCAGTTTTGCTGGTCAGGGCCTGCTCGACCGCCTGCAGGTCGTTGAAGGGGACGTAGGTGAAGCCGGGGACCAGCGGCTCGAACCCTTTCTGCACTTTCTCCTGACCGGTGGCGGTAAGGGTGGCCATCGTCCGACCATGGAAGGACTGCAGCATCGTGACGATCTCGTACCGGTCTGGGCCGTACTTCTCATGGGCGTACCGACGGGCCAGCTTGATTGCCGCTTCGTTCGCCTCCGCTCCGCTGTTACAAAAAAACACTTTCTTGGCGAACGAGTGGTCCACCAAGGCCTGGGCCAGCCTGACCTGGGGCTCGGTGTAGTAGAGGTTCGACGCGTGCAGGAGGTGCTGCGCCTGTTTTTGAATGGCCGAGACCAGGTCCGGGTGCGAGTGGCCGAGCGTGTTGACCGCGATGCCGGCCACGAAATCCAGGTATTCCCGGCCTTCCAGATCGTAAACGCGACTGCCGCGCCCGCGCACGATGGAGATCGGCTCGCGGGCGTACGTGTTCATCACGTACCGTTCTGCGTCCAGTCGCAATTCCTCGGTTGGCATGTCGCGCGTATCCCCGCGTTAATTCGATGAAGGTAACACATCGGCGGACGCCAAAGCAACACGAAACTCCGGTGAGGCGTTCTGTATCCTGTGATCACCATTGAGAAATTTCGTCCATCCCGTGCTCGCCCACACTTGAGCCCCCGGCGCAAGAATGCTATAAGCTCACGCGATGAAAGCCTGCGAAAAATGCGACCAGCAGAACCCCGATGATGCCCTCTTTTGTCATTCGTGCGGCTCGCCATTTTCGGCCCCGTTGAAGGAGCAAACTGCCTCGCTCCCGTTGGATGAGGCCCAACTCTGGCGTGTGTTCATCGGCCCGAATGCCAATCGCTACCTGGAACAGTTCGGCAAGTTCTCGGCCGGAGCGACGCCTCGGTTTGCCCTGACCTGGCACTGGCCGGCGTTCTTGTTCGACCCGTTCCTCTGGTTCCTGTACCGCAAGATGTATCTGTACGCGCTGGTGTACGCGGTCGGGCCCGTGCTCTCGGCCTATCTAACCGGTGATGTCACGGTGGGGATCGTCTGGCGCATCGTGGCGGGGGTGAGCGCCAACTACCTGTACTATTGGCACGTCAAGGAGCACCTGGCGCAGATCCGCGCGAGGGGAACCCTCGACAGCGCCGCCCAGAAGCGATTACTCCGGGATCTGGGCGGGGTCCAGCCCTATGTCATTTGGCTGGGGGTGGCGCTGCACCTCCTCGTGCTGGCCCTGCTGATCGAGATGATTCGTGAGAGTCCGCCCGGCGAAGGAAAATTCCCGGGCCGCGGGTCCCAGTAAGCTCCGGCCCGCAACTTCTTCTGACCGCGTGTGGTCTGGTTCAGCGCTTGGGCTGCAAGGAACGGGACACCTGCCAGGCAAGCCAGGAGCGGAACCACTCAAAGTCATGCTGGTAGGCGGCGACGCTCGGTTCGGCGGCGGCGCTTTGTTGCTCAAGCTGGGTGTAGGTGCGCGGCCAGTTCTTTTGCCACCAGGATTTGAGCTCATCCGCGGAGTAGAACTGCCCGGAGGGCTGACGGATGCCGGCGGCCGAGATCACGTCGGCGATGAGCGGCCAGTACCGGTCCTTCCCCAGACCCAGCGCCTTGAAATGCTCTCGCAACAAGAAGACGACCCAGAGCTCGGCACTGTTCTTCTTGTTGTGCTTAAAGGGCTGGGTCTGCCGGAGGGGGATCGGATCGAAGTTCTTGATGACCGACGTATAGTCGGGACCGCCGTAGCTCCCGGCCACTTCGGCGATGCCCTCCAGCATGCGCGTCAGCTCCACCTCCACAACCGGCTTGCTCTGGGGCGACTCCGAGGGGGAGTCGGTGGCCAGGGGATTCGAGGCCGTCAGCAGTTCGATCAGCGGCTTGAGTTCGCGTAACCGCGCCACCGCGCTCTTCAGAATCTGCTCGGATTCCAACCAGTAGTCCTGGTCGTTCTTGGACACCCGCTCCCGCCCCGAGGGCGGGAGGACCGCGGGGATCCAATAGCGAAGCAGCACAAACAGGATGTAGTGAACATCCCCCCCCACCCGCTCCACGCGTTCCAACACACCGTCCTGGCCAAGCGCGTTCTTTAAAAAGAGCTGGCCGCGCTCCAGGACGCCCAGGCGCTTGGCCATACCGACCCACCACTGCTCGATGTCTTGCCACGAGGGCCTCTGTGGCGGTTGCTGAGTAGCCATACCGGACTCCAGAGAGGTGCTGAGCAGGCACGCAGCGGGCATGGTACCGCTGGCCCAAGGTGATTGCAAGGAGCGCGGGGAAGCGGGACGACAAGGCCACCTCCCGTGCTCGCGCACCGCGCACATCGGAAGTGCCGGGTACCTGTTGCTCTGCACAAATGCAACGGGTGATGACGCGCGCAGCAGGAGGCAGCCCTGTCGCCCCGCTGAGTGAAGAGTTCGGGAAGGGAAAGGCGACT
>CAYJUP010000159.1:0-5265 GCA_964373365.1 uncultured Nitrospiraceae bacterium | reverse complement strand
CATCGCCTGAACGGATCGAAGGTCCGCCCCGTGGTCCAAGAGGTGGGTGGCGAAAGAGTGTCTCAGCATGTGAGGCGAAATCGGCTTGGAGATGCCGGCTCTTCGCGCCCGGAGGCGGAGCAACTTCCAGAACCCCTGCCGCGTCAGCTTACCCCCACGCCGTGTCACGAACACGTTCGGAGACTCCCGTCGCTTCACCAGCATGCCTCGAGCCGTCTCCAAATAGGCTCCGACTTTCCGCCGCGCGAGGTCTCCGATCGGCACCACCCGCTGCTTCGCTCCCTTTCCGGAGGCCAGCACATACCCCACCGCGAGGTTCAGTTGCGACAACTCCAGATTCACCAGCTCGGAAACCCGGAGACCGGTCGCGTAGAGCAGCTCGACCATCGCCGCGTTGCGCTGTTCCTCCGGCCGCGATCCATCGGCGAGTTCCAGCAGCTTGGTCACCTCGTTCTGCGTGAGGGTCCTGGGAAGCTTGACCCACGGTCGAGGCGCGCCCAGATGGATCATCGGGTTCTCCCGTGCGAGACGTTCCTTGCACAGAAAACGATAGAACCCCCGGAGCGCCGCCATGCAGCGCGCGGTCGAGGCCGGCGAGGGATTCGATCGTTTCAAATACCCGAAGAACTCCGATATCGTCTGTCGCGTCGCACCGGCAGGGTCGTGCATGCCCCTCGTTGCCAGATACGCTTGCAGCTTGCGGAGGTCCCTGCGGTACGCCTCCAGCGTATTCATTGCCAAGCCGCCCTCCACGCGAAGAGCGCTCAGGTATCTGTCAACGAGGGTCTCCATGAGTGCGCAGTCTGGGTCGGCGGGACGAGCGCGGTCGGCATGCTCTGATGGATCAGAATTCATCGAATGCCTGCATGACTATAACCAAGAAGGCCCGCGAAGACAACAGGATGTGCGGTCCGATCGCCTTGACACTCTCAAGGCTGGTTCCCTATAGTAAAGTCTGATTCGGTTCGAGTGTCCGATATGCTCGGAGCCAATGTTCATTCCTCCTCCAGTGCAACGAGGCGCACAACGACGCGCACCGCGAGGCGCCCATCTCCCGTTCGCGTTGCTGCTCCCCCTTCTGCTTGTGACGGCTCTCCTCGGCGGTCTCTCACTCCGGGGGCATTCATCAGCGAAGGCCGCAGTCCCCGGGACTGATCAAAGCGGCTCGGCGAGAGAGAACCCCGCCAAGGCAACCCTTGAACGCGCCAAGACCTTGATTGAGTCGGATCAGGCAGATGCGGCGGTGGACCTGCTCAACGATTTCATCGCGGCGTCCCCTAGCGATGAGTATTTGGACCACGCCTACCTGCTCATGGCCGCGGCCTTGAGCGGAAGAAATGAGCACGCTCAGGCCATCACCTACCTGGATCAGCTCCTGAACGAATTTCCGACGTCCGACCTGGCCGGCCGTGCCCGCCTCATGCTGGGCGCCGCGCATGCTCAGTTGGGCAACCTGGACGTGGCGCTCCCCATGCTCGCGGAAGCCCGCAGTCTCTCGCCCGACCTTCAGACACAACGCGAGGCCCTCAGCCTGATGGGGGAGATCCAGGCACGGAAGGGGGACTTCCTGAGAGCGATACAAGCCTGGCTGGATGAGATGGCGCTCGCTCCGCAGGAGCAGCGAGCCGAGATCCGCGAGCGCATTCACAGCTTGGTGCAGGTCAAGATGGACAGGAAGGAGTTGCTTCGGCTCCGAGATGTCTATCCGACCGCATTCCCGGGCGATGCGGCCTTGATCCGACTGATCGAGCTGCTCACCGCTCGTGGGGAAGAGCATCTGGCGGAGCGGAACATCCGCATTTTCTTGAACCGTTTTCCGACCCATGCCTATGCGCAGACAGCCTCGGACATGCTTCGTTCCTTCAAAGCCAGGCTCAAAGCCAGCCAATATGTGATTGCCGCCGTTCTTCCCCTGTCCGGACGGATGACCCCCTTCGGGACCGACTCATTGAACGGCATCCGGCTCGCGCTCGAGAAAGGGAAAGAGACTCTGGGCCTGGAGTCGGTCGGCTTGGCGGTCAAAGACAGCGCCACCGACCGGACCTTGCTCCGGTCCGAGCTTGCCGATATGGTGGGTGAGTATCAGCCTCTCGCGGTCGTCGGTCCGCTGCTCTCTCGCGATCTCCAAGCGGTGGCGGGGTTTGCGGAGCAAATGGAGATCCCGTTCATCACGCCGGCAGCCACCCTGCCCGACGTGCGACGGCACGGAACGTTTCTCTTTAGCACCGCCCTCACCTATCCGCTGCAGGTGCGTCGCATCGCGGACTTCGCCGTCGTCCGGCAAGGCCATCGCCGTTTCTGCATCCTCTACCCGGACACCGCCTACGGCCATGAACAGGCCCGCCTCTTCAGTCAGGAAGTCCGACAGCGCGGCGGAGAAATCATTGCGGTGGAGTCCTATCAAGAAACCGACACCGATTTCGGACCCCAGATCAAACGGTTGAAGGCAGAGGATCTCAGACGCCATGGTCGGTCGTCCTCGATGAAGACCAGCAAGGGCGCGACGCGCATCATCTACACGCCGGGCTTCGACGCGATCTTCCTGCCCGGCGACTACACGCAGATTGCGCTGATCGCAGCCCAATTGGCGTTTTACGATGTCAACGTCTCGCTGCTGGGCAGCAACGGCTGGAATTCCCCTGAGTTGCTGCGTTTGGCCGACCGCACGGTTGAGGGAAGCGTGTTCGTGGACGGATTCTTCCTTGACAGTCGGGACCCAACCATTCAGGATTTCGTCGAGGGGTATCGGCGTCGGTATCAGTCCAACCCGTCCTTGTTCTCGGCGCTGGCCTACGATGCGACGCGGCTGGTGCTGGAAGCGATTCTGAAGGGCGCCATGTCCGGTCGAGCGGTCCGCGACCAACTGATGACGCTCCAAGACCTGCCCACGCTGGGAGGACCGGCCGCGTTCGGCCCGGGAGGCATCCTCGACCGGCGGGTCTATCTCATTCAGGTGAAAAACGGCAAATTCGTCCAGCTTGAGTAGACGATACGCGAGGAGTCAATTCGCTCGATGAGCTCGTTGCCTCAGATCCTGCAGACGATTTCTTACATGGGCTTGCCCCTCCTCCTGGCCATGGTCCTGCACGAATACGCGCACGGATGGGTCGCAAACCGCTACGGCGATCCCACCGCGCGTCTGGAGGGACGGCTGACGCTCAATCCCCTGGCCCACGTGGACCCTGTCGGGACCGTGATCCTTCCGCTCATGTGCCTGCTGCTTCCTGGCGGATTTTTCCTGGGATGGGCCAAACCGGTTCCGGTCAATTTCGCCCGGCTTCGAAACCCGCGCCGCGACATGGCGCTCGTCGCTGCGGCCGGCCCGGGGATGAACCTGCTGCTCGCAATTGCGAGTGCGGTGCTGCTCAGCCTGCTCCTGTTCATCGATCCCTCGCTGTCGGCTTACTGGCCGCCCCTGCCCGGAATGGCCCCGCGCCGGGACCTCCTGGGAATGCTCTTGCTCCCCCTAGCGGCGATGGCGCTCTATTCGGTCTTTATCAATGTCCTGTTGATGGTGTTCAACCTGATTCCGATCCCGCCGCTCGATGGAGGACGGGTCCTGACGAGCCTGCTGCCCGGCCGCTCCGCGATGGCGCTGGCCCGCCTGGAACCCTACGGGATGATGATCATTGTGGGATTGATCATCTTGGATCCTCAGATTCATGTGATCCGGACCATCACCGGCACGCTCGTCCACGTCATGGCGGGCACGATTCTGTCAACGGTGGTGCAGTGAGCGCACGGTCCCGCGCACAGTCCTGCAATAGCGTCGCGCGATGAAGACGGCCAAGACAGCCGGGCGGAAACGTGTCCTCAGCGGCATGCAGCCCAGCGGCTTGCTGCACCTGGGCAACCTGTTGGGCGCGCTGGACAATTGGAAAGAACTACAAGCAAAGTACGACTGCTTCTTCTTGGTGGCGGATTGGCACGCCCTCTCGACCAATTACGCCGACCCCAGCCGGATCAGGGAATTCAGCCGGGAGTTGCTGATCGACTGGCTGGCCGTCGGCATCGACCCGCAGCGGTCAACGGTCTTTGTCCAGTCGCGCAACCCGGACCATGCCATCCTGCATCTGCTGCTCTCGATGATCGTGCCGGTGCCCTGGCTGGAGCGGAACCCCACCTACAAGGAGAAACAGGAAGAGATCAAAGAACGCGACCTCTCTACCTACGGGTTCTTGGGCTATCCGGTTCTTCAGGCCGCCGACATCCTGCTTTACAAGCCCGACTACGTGCCGGTCGGTAAGGACCAGCTCCCTCATCTAGAACTGACGCGGGAGTTGGCTCGCCGCTTCAACAGTCTGTACGGACCGGTCTTTCCGGAGCCCCACGAGCACCTGACGAAATTTCCCAAAGTACTGGGGACAGACGGCCGCAAGATGAGCAAGAGCTACGGGAACACGATCAACCTCTCCGACTCCGAGCCGGTCGTTCGCCAGAAGCTCAAGACGATGGTCACGGACCCCGCGCGGGTGAAGCGGACCGACCCCGGCAACCCGGACATCTGCCCGGTCTATGATTTCCACAAGATCTTCTCGCCGGTGGCGGTGATCGAGCGGGTGAACCGCGAATGCCGGACGGCCGAGATTGGCTGCATCGACTGCAAGAAGCTGACGGCGGATGCAATGGTGGAGCGGCTGAATCCGATCTGGGAAGCCCGGAGAACGCTGTCTAAAAACCCGGATCAAGTCGAAGAGATCGTCTGCGAGGGCAACAAGCGCGCTTCGGAGGTGTCGCACCGGACGCTGGAAGAAGTGAAAGCGGCGATGAACATTTAGCGGGCTAGGTGGCCAGGTGGCCTCACGTGCTCGCGCGTCGCGCACTCAGGATTAAATCGTTCCAGGCCTAGGAAGATGGAGTGCCGGGTACCCGTTGCGCTTCTAACTGCAACGGGTGATGACCCGCGCAGTCTGAGGCCACCTGGCCACCCGCCCGTAAGATAACCCCTTCCATCCGAGGCAACATCCTGCTTAAGTTTCCCTCGCCCCTGGAGGGAGAGGGATGGAGTGAGGGGGGTTATGAGGAGGCCATCGGGGCTTCGATGGGGATCAGGCGCTTGCGGATAGGGTCCACGCCAAGGCCAAGACCCTCGAGCGTGTGCGCTCCTAACAGGATCAGAGAGTTCGGCTTGCCGCACAAAATCATCGTCGCGGTCTCCAGGCTGTTAATCGCGATGTCGGCTTTGGCGACAGGCACTGTGTCCTTCGTCCCATCGGCGTATTGAACAGGCCTCGATCCTGATGAGACGATTCCGATCTGGGCAAC
>CAYJUP010000158.1:0-5290 GCA_964373365.1 uncultured Nitrospiraceae bacterium | reverse complement strand
TCATCCGAGGGGCGCGGGAGCACAATCTCAAGAATCTCGACGTTGAGATTCCGCGAGACAAGCTCGTGGTCATCACCGGCCTGAGCGGGTCCGGCAAATCCTCGCTCGCCTTTGACACCATCTATGCCGAGGGCCAGCGCCGCTACGTGGAGTCCCTGTCCGCCTATGCCCGCCAGTTCCTGGAACAGATGGGGAAGCCGGACGTGGACTCAATCGAAGGGCTCTCGCCCGCCATCTCCATCGAGCAGAAGGGCACCAGCCACAACCCGCGCTCCACGGTCGGGACGGTGACCGAAATCTACGATTATCTGCGGGTGCTGTTCGCCCGGATCGGCCGCCCCTTCTGCTTCAACTGCGGCGAGGAGATCACGGCCCAGACGGTCCAGCAGATGGTGGATGCGATCCGGACGCTGCCGGGCGGCATGAAATTCCAAGTCCTGGCCCCGATCGAGCGCGGGCGGAAGGGCGAGTACAAGAAGGAGTTGCTGGACGCGCGGCGGGCCGGATACGTACGGGCGCGGATCGACGGTCAGCTTCTGGATCTCGGGGAGGACATCACCTTAGACAAGCAGCGGAAGCACACGATCGAGGTGGTCGTGGACCGCCTGGTCATGAAATCGGGGGAGGCACTGGTGAGGCGACTGGCCGACTCGGTGGAGACCTCACTCAAGCTGGCGGATGGCCTCGTGGGTGTGCTGACGGAAAGCGACAAAGCGTTTCTGTACAGCGAAAAGCTGGCCTGCGTGCGGTGCGGCGTGAGCTATCCGGAAATTACGCCCCGCGTCTTTTCCTTCAACAGCCCGCACGGCGCCTGCCCGGCTTGCGACGGGATCGGCTACGCCATGACGCCGGGCTGCCCCCAAGATGACATGGAGGAGGATTTCACGTTGCTGGATCTCTGCCCGGTCTGCAAAGGGGCGCGGCTGAAGCCGGAGAGTCTCTCGGTCAAGGTAGGGCGGCGGTCGATCGCGGAGCTCACCCAACTCTCGGTTCGGGCTGCAGCCGACTATTTCGGCTCGCTCGCGCTGACCGAGCGGGAGCGCGTCATTGCCAATCGCATTCTGAAGGAAATCCGGGAGCGGCTGGGGTTCCTGGTCAACGTCGGGCTGGACTATCTCACGCTGGACCGGCCCGCCGCCACGCTGTCCGGCGGAGAAGGGCAGCGTATCCGCCTGGCCACGCAGATCGGATCCGGGTTGGTTGGCGTGCTGTATATCCTGGACGAACCCTCCATTGGATTGCACCAACGGGACAACCGGCGGCTCCTCCAGACGCTGCTCCGGCTGCGCGACATGGGCAACACGGTGGTGGTGGTGGAACATGACGCCGAGACCATGCGTTCGGCGGATTACATCCTCGATCTGGGTCCGGGCGCTGGAGCCCAGGGTGGCCGTCTCGTGGCCCAGGGCACGCCCGCGGATATTATGGCCAGTCCGGCTTCGCTGACCGGCCGGTATTTGCGCGGCGAGATGGCGGTGGATCTTCCCAAACGGGACCGCCGGCCGAATGGATTTCTGAGCATCGTCGGGGCCCGAAAGCACAACCTGAAAGGCATCACCGCCCGCATTCCGCTGGGGCTGTTCACCTGCGTGACCGGCGTGTCCGGGTCAGGGAAAAGTACGTTGGTGCTGGAGGTGCTGTTCCACTCGCTCTCCCAACTGCTGTACCACAAGAAGCCCAAGATTGACGGCTGCAAAGAGCTGGCGGGCGTGGAGGCCCTGGACAAAGTCATTGATATTGACCAGTCGCCGATCGGGCGGACCCCGCGGTCGAACCCGGCCACCTATACCGGCCTGTTCACGTTTATCCGGGATTTGTTTACGAAGCTACCGGAATCACGCGTCCGTGGATACAAGCCGGGGCGGTACAGCTTCAATGTGAAAGGGGGCCGATGCGAGGCCTGCCAGGGTGGCGGCCTGATCAAGATCGAGATGCACTTTCTGCCGGACATCTACGTGACCTGCGAGGTCTGCAAGGGCCAGCGGTATAACCGGGAAACGCTGGAGATTCGGCACAAGGACCGGAGCATCGCCGATATCCTGAACATGACAATCGAGGAGGCGCTGGAGTTCTTCGAGCACATTCCCCCCATCAAGACCAAGCTCCAGACCTTACATGACGTGGGGCTGCACTACATCAAGCTGGGCCAGTCCGCCACCACGCTCTCCGGCGGGGAAGCGCAGCGAGTCAAACTGTCTCGCGAACTCTCCAAGCGCGCGACCGGGCGGACGCTCTATATCCTGGACGAGCCCACGACAGGATTGCACTTCGCGGATATTCAGCGGCTGCTGGATGTGCTCAATCGCTTGGTGGAGGCCGGCAACACCGTCGTGGTGATCGAGCACAATCTGGACGTGATCCGGAACGCGGACTGGATCATGGACCTGGGGCCTGAGGGCGGCGACCATGGCGGCGAGATCGTGGCGGAAGGCACGCCGGCCGACCTGGCGCGCGTTACGCAGTCATACACCGGGCAGGTGCTGAAGGAAGCGGGTGTGGGCGGATGAGGCGCAGGCGCGGTTGATGAAGGACAGTCGGACGCGGGTGACAACGGGCGGGCGCGTTCGGCCCCGCCCCGATGCGATGATGTCAGGTGGCCGATGGCGTCATACTGTTGGCCCCGACGCCTCCACGGATTTAGTCGGAACGGCGTCGGGGCATTTGGTCAGCTACTGGCAGGCAGCTTGCGCCAGGTCGAGAGCCTCAGCGCCCATCCCGTCCACCCGCGCACCTCAGAAAAAGTAAGTATGGAAGCGGCTGACGGCGCTAATGGCCGCCAGCCGCCCTCGGAAGGTCAGCTTTTGTAATGGCGTCTTGGTTTTAGGCAGGGCATTAGTCGTGATGGGAACTGATGACTCAGTGCAGTCAAGCATCGAGTGCATCTATTGCCGAGAGAAAAAACCGGCGTCGGCGTATACAAAGGCTGAGCATGTTCTTTCTCAGTCATTTGGGAAATTTAAGAACAACCTCACGCTAATACGGCTGGTCTGCGATGCATGCAACCTATTCTTTGGAGACAATGTTGAGCTAGCCCTTGCCCGTGACACGCTAGAGGGGCAATCCCGAGTAGATTTCGGAGTCAAGAGAGCCGAGGACTTCACATCTCCTGGGTGCCGGAGCCGAATCAGGATCAAGATTGCTGAAGGAGAGTTCAAAGGGGCATACGCGTTCCGCGATTATTCTGAGACAGATGGGAGTGTCACTCTCCAACCTGTCCCACAGGTAGGTTTTCGTCAGAGAGAGTCAGCGGAATACAAGTATTTTCCGCTCGACGAACTCCCAAACAAGAGACAGCTTGAAGACCTTGGTCTTGACTTGCAACACCCGGAGAGTATTAGGGCTGTCGGTATTAGCGCAGAGGAGTTGTCAAAGAGGCTTGCCGATAAAGGGATTTCGTTTCAACATGCCGGTGATGTGGTGTCAGCGAGCGAATCGGCTTCCCTGCTCTGCGAGGTGCAGGGCACAATCGACCACACAATTCTGCGCGGCGTCGCGAAGATAGCTTTTAATTACCTCGCTTACTGGGAAGGCGGCGATTTTGTTAGACAAACATCTTTCGATCAGATTCGGAACTTCGTGAGATATGGCCTCCTTGCGTCCTACCAGCTTGTCAGGGTAAGTCAGCAGCCGATTCTCTCGGATGAAGGCGTGAGAAGGAGAGTAGGACACCTGGTGACCGTTGCTTGGGCCGCAGATGGAGTTTCAATTGTCGCGCAGGTTTCACTGCTTAACTGGCTCACGTACTTGGTCTGCCTGGCTAGGAGCTATGAGGGTGAGCGAAGAAAGATCACGCGAGGCCATTTCTTTAACGTGGCCGCCGGAGAGATTCTTGAACTCGGCGTCAACTGAACAGACAAAGTAGTCGGTATCGGACAATTGTCAGATCGAAGGTTATACGCCATATGCTATCAGCCATCAGCTCTTTGAGGGGGGATCGAAAGGGGGCGGGAGTCGTGTTTGTCATGAAGCGGAGAAGTCGATAACCAAGAGGGAAGGAGCGCGTGCATCGGTTGCCAAGGGGGGCTACACTTGTGGCTATGCGCTGGCAAGATCGCATTACCGTCAGCCCCGGGGTTCGAAGCGGAAAACCCTGCATCAAGGGGACCCGCATTACCGTGTATGACGTTCTCGAATACCTCGCCGGTGGCATGACCGAAGCTCAGATCCTTGCCGACTTTCCGGGCCTTACGGCGGAAGACATCCGCGCCTGCCTGGCCTTTGCCGCTGACCGCGAACGTCGGCTGGCGAGCTCCTCAGCGGTGTGAAGCTGCTTTTCGACGAGAACCTGAGTCCCAGGTTCGTCCAAGCCCTCGAATCGGAGTATCCGGGCAGTGCCCATGTCCGCGCACTTGGCCTGCGGGGTGCGACGGACGCCGCGATTTGGGAACGGGCGCGGCAAGACGCGTATACGATCGTCTCCAAAGACAACGACTTTCGCCAGCTCAGTTTCCTCCACGGCGCTCCACCCAAAGTCATCTGGCTTTCGGTCGGCAATGTCGGGACGGAGGCCATCCTTCAGTTTCTGCGGAGTCAGCGCACAGAGATCCAAGTCTTTGAGGTTGACGCAGGGGCTTCCCTCCTCGTTCTCACGCTGGCAGAGGGTGCGGTCTAACACGACACTGGAGTGGACCGCCGAAGAGCACCCTGTTTCTGAGCCATACGCCATCAGCTATCAGCCATAGACGCGTATGTGCGCTATAAGCCATACGCTATAAGCAATATGCTCTTCCTGTACAGCGGTCGTGTCACCAGGCGGGTCGGTAGCTCAACGTGAACATCAGGTCATAACCGCCCACCTCAAGCTTCGTGTTGTTTCCCCAGGTGGCGCTGTTATAGGTAGCCTCGTTCGTCAGCGCATAGGTGAACGCGCCCTCCAGCCTGAGGTCGGAGGCGACCCAGTAGGCTGCGCCGCCGACGAAGTGGTGTTCGACGATGTTGGCGTTCGTCGGGTCCATGGTGCTCTTGGGGACCGGGTTGTTCCCGAAGTTGTACCCGCCCGCGCAGGTTCAATCGGTCGGTCACGTCATAAGTCGCCCCCACCGCCGCCACGTACTGGTCGCGCCACTTGTACTGGAGGATGATCGGGGTGGTAGGCGCGGCCGGGTTGGTGCCGTTGCTCAGGTTGATAATGACGTTGTTTAGGGCCGCCTCCCAATTGATCCACTGGAACTTCATCGCGACCAACAGGTCCTTGTTCGGCCGGATGGCGACCCCGGCCGCCAGGTCGTCCAGCCCACGGTGATCCAGAGAGCGAAGACGAGAATTCTGCCAAACAACATGATGTCACACA
>CAYJUP010000157.1:0-5357 GCA_964373365.1 uncultured Nitrospiraceae bacterium | reverse complement strand
CGGATAGGGCGCGGCGCAGCGAGTCCTGATCCCGCAGATCACCGTGAGCCTGCTCTACCGTGAGCCCGCCCAGGTTCCGGAGGTCGCTGTCGCGTCGAATCAGCACGCACACCTCCGTGCCGGCGGCGATCAGCGCGCGCGCGACCGCTGCTCCCACGAATCCTGTCGCGCCGGTTACTAAAACCTTCATTCAGATTCCTTTTACAACATGGGGTAAGGGGGTAACGCTTCGCTTGGGATAGCGGGGTATGGCGCAGAACAGGGTGCCGTTCGCTCCTCACCTGCCTTACCCCGCTACCCCGTTATCCCATTACCCCGGGTCTCTAATTCCGGCGTGCGGTGACGTACCGAGCGAGCTCCCGCAAGGGATCGGCCTTCGCGTCGAATGTTTCCAGCCGGCTGATTGCCCGGTTGGCGCATTGATCGGCGAGGGTCCGGGCGCCCTCGACGCCATAGAAGGTGGGGTAGGTCTTCTTGCCGCGCTGAGCGTCCGTGTTGGCGTTCTTGCCCAGTTCCTCGCGAGTGCCGGTGACGTTGAGCACGTCATCGGCGATCTGGAATGCGAGGCCCACGTCTTCGGCGTACGCGGTAAGATGTTTCAATTGCGCGGGCGTCGCAGACGAGGCGATCGCCCCCATCCGCACCGCCGCGCGAATGAGCATGCCGGTCTTGTGCGTGTGGATGATCTGCAGCGTGGCCAGATCAATGTCCTTGTTCTCGGCCTGGATGTCCAGCACCTGCCCGCCGACCATGCCCAGATCCCCGGCCCCGAGCGCCAGCTCATGTATGATCTGCACCTGGCGAATCGGATCCAGATTATCAACCAAGTCCGCGCGACTGCAGAGGTCGAAGGCCAGGGTCAGCAGCGCGTCTCCCGCCAGGATCGCCATCGCTTCACCGTACACCTTGTGGTTGGTCAGCTTTCCCCGCCGGTAGTCGTCATTGTCCATCGCCGGGAGATCGTCGTGGATGAGGGAATAGGTGTGAATCAGCTCGAGCGACGACGCGATCGGCAGCACGACCTTTGACGGGCTCCCGACCGCCTCCGCGGCCGCGATGGCCAGGATCGGCCGGATGCGTTTGCCACCGGCGAAGAGGCTGTAGCGCATGCTTTCATGCAGTGTGGTGGGGGCGGTCTGCGCGGTGGGAATCACCGTGTCGAGAAACCGATCCACTTCTTCGCGTTTCCGGTCGAGATAGGAGGCGATATCCATGTCCGACTAAGCAGGTTGAGGCTGAGGCAGAAGGAAACGGCGTAGGATTAAGTCTTTCCTCATCCTCAGCCTGAATCTCGGCCTTGGGCTCAAAGCAGGCGAGAGACTAACAAATGGTTTCCCAATGTGTCAAACGACCGGAGAGGCGAGAGGCACGGGGCTATGGGCTAGAGGTGGGAGCACACGGCCCAGCGCCTCTCGCCTCGCGCCTATTGCCTCTCGCCTTCCTTGCCGGTATACTGCCGCCCATGAGCATTCGGAAAGCCGGTGGTGACTGGGAGCCGATGCTGCTGGGGATCGAGCCCCGGAGCTGTCGCGTGTGCGGTAAGGGCCTGTACCGGAATATTACCCTGTTCCGGGGCGGCTGGTCGCGCTGCTCGGTCTGCGACCGATTCGTGCACTATAGTTGCCTGGCCAGTGGGAAGACGAAATTCCTGAAAATGCGCCCGCGGGTGTGCAAAGCGTGCCGGGAGGCACAGGCGCATGCGCCTCTTCACGAGATGATCAAACCGGCGGTCGGATCGTGACGCTCCGCGCCGGTGCCGATCACCCGCCACACGTGCAAAGTGAAATGGGGTGGCAGGTCTGGTTCGCGGAGGCGGTCCGCCTGGTCATCGCACCCGTCGTCCTTCTTACCAGCGGGTTCTTCACTGCCGATTTCCTGCTCAGCGGTACGTACACCTGGCCACGCACCAGTCGGGTCCTCGTCTTAACCTTGACGGTCCTCGTTCTCGCCTACGAGTTCGTGTACAAAGAGCAACGCGCACGGCATCCAGAGCCGTCGAGTGCCCGCCCCCTCAAAGCGCTCCTATACTCCTGCATGATTCCGTACGCACTCGGTGCTGTTGCCCTGCTTGGTCTCGCGCGGTTGGCCTCCTAGGAGTCTCGCTCGATCTTCCACCGGATACGCACGACCAGACACCCTGGAGAGTGAGCCGGTCAAGGAGAGGTGAGGGGAGGATGTCGCCAACGTTTAAAAGCGGCGCATTTGCCCAGCAGTGTTTCTCGTCCCATCCCCTCTGTCTGAACCTTAAAAAGCTGGAGTTGCCCGAAAAGGTCATCCTCGCCTGCACCGCTTGTAATATGCGCCACCGTCTGACCGTACGCGTGTTCACCGTCCGCGCGGGTGCACTCCTTCCGCCGGCCGCGGAGGCGGGAGCGCAGGGTGGGGCCGTGGACCAACTCGCGCAGTGTGCCGCGGCTCATCCAGCGGCCTTAGGCGTGCGAGCGATGGATGTGGTCAACGAGTCGGTCGGGCTGAGATGCGCGGAGTGTCGGCGGAGTTATGACCTCGAGGTATCGGTGTTTGAAACCCACCAGCGGTGAACACTCAACGCTGAATGATGAATGTTGAGCGATGAATAGAAGAGTCCTCCATTCAGCGTTCGGCATTCCGCGTTCATCATCACCCTGAATATGGACCAGCCTATTCTTTTCACGCCCGGAGAAATCGGTCTCGTGGCCGACGAGAAATTTTTTCGAGCGAAGGCCCGCATCATGGAGAAGGTGCGGGACACGCTGGATGCCCTGTACGTCGGGTTAAGGGCCGATCTCGCCGGCATCAATCTTTTAGCCCCGGAGGGGTTCGACCCGAAGAAATTTCAGTTTGTGAAGGGAGAGCACCTGGAGGACTTCCCCTATCAGTATCTGGACTTTCCCAAGCACTTTGCCGGCGATGATAAGTTTACCTTCCGTTCGCTGTTCTGGTGGGGCCATCATTTCGTCTTCGCCCTGATCCTGGAGGGGACAGGATTGCTGCGCTATCAGCAGAACCTCATCAACCGGTACCACAAGGTGGCCGACCGCCAGGTCTCTCTGTGCTTGGGGCCGTCCCTGTGGGAGTGGAAGTGGGGGGAGGGCTATACGCTGCCGCTTACCCATGATCGCAAGTCGGAAGTATCCGCCGTCCTCTCAGGCCGTCGGTTCTTCAAGCTGGCGCGGTTCGTACGCCTGGATGACCCTGCGATGAAGGAAGGTCGGCTGGTGGACATCGGCCGTGAAACGTTTCGGGCCTTCCTCCCCGTGATCATCCCATGACCATGGAGATTGGCGCCGGCCTGTGGCTGCTGCTCGCGATAGCCGTCGGGTTCCTGGCGTCCCGTGAATTCGGCCGCTCAGGCGTAGGGTGGTTCTTCCTGGCCCTGGTGTTGACGCCCTTGATCGGCTTGTTGCTTTTCCTGTTGCCGGCGCGTCGTCGGCCATGTCCGTTCTGCGCGGAGCCGATCAAGCCGTCCGCAGTCGTGTGTCGATTCTGCGGACGGGAGATCCCTGTCGCGACGGACCAAGCCGGGTTGCCGACGGCGACACGCATCGGCGTCCTGATCCTAGTCGTTGCCGTGCTCCTGGTCGCGCTGTCTCAATGCGAGTACCGGTTTCAGTGGCGGCGAGGAGAACGACCCATTCAAGTGGAATTTGTCAGACCCCTCCAAGTTAGTTAGACTCACGCCGCATACCGCCACTCGTAGGCGTCCCGGGTGGAAAACCGATCACGATGGCTCACATGATGGAGACGAGAGAGCGACGGATCAGACGAAGAGCACGCAGACCGCGTCGAGCGTGGAGTTGCGCTGATGCGTGAGCGACGGTGGGAATCCCGCTCGAAGCTGGAGTTCAAGGATGTGCTGGCGTTGGGGGAGCGGCTGGCCGGATTGAGGTTGGAGCCGGCGGCCCCCGAGAAGAATGTCATCTGCTATATCGAAGAGTGGCCGGTGGAGGCCCCTGAGGATTTCGATCGGCTGGACCCCTGGCCGACGGAGGACGTCACGCTGGTTCACGTCCGTGAGGCCTGGCGCGGGGACTTCTTCCTGTTGGCGGGCGCGTACCACACGGTCTATCAACGGCACCAAGCGCTCGGGACCTATTGTTCGGTGAGCCATCCCTGGAAACTGCAGGAGGTTCTGAGCACGCATGACCGACGAGGCATGTTCTGGCTCGGGTTTCGTCACGCCCATGGCTTCATCCGGGTGCGTCTGCATACCACCGAGGTGATCACACCGGGTGAGACACGGGGCGACGACCGGCGCGAGTTGTGGATCGATGAGCGTCGGCGCGCCTTTCAGGCGGCGATTACGGTGCTGGAGGTGCCGATCGAAATTTCGGTGCACAACGAAAGCCTCGTGTTACGATCCGCCGATCACCGTGTGGCCTTCTTTTGTTCATGGCCGGACGCCTTCGGGCCCTGCCAGTTCGAATACAATACCTCCGATGCATTCGAGTTTCTCGTGCCGGCGAGCAGACTGGCGGCCACGTACGGCGAGGAGCCCGCGACGGTTCGTACCTATCTGACCGGGTTCCCCGAGCCGGCGTTGGAGGAGTTTCAAAGCGTGGAACCCGGAGCCCGCTATGCCTATCGCTGCTCAGCGCATTGTCCGCTGGATGAACTGCCGGAAGTCCTGCAGGCCATCGCGCCGGCTGGCCGGCTTTATGCGACGCTCTGTGAGTTCCAAACCCAGCGTCTGGTACCCGATGGAGAGGATGCCTGGGCTATCATCGGCATCATGGGGAGCGAGGGCGGATTTCAGATCGAAGTCAGATTGAACCGGGCACCGCTTGGGGAAGAGGAAATGCCCGGTTGGATGGAGACGCTTCTGGGTCTCCCGGTGACGTACGCGCCCCTCCCGCCTTTCCCCTGATTCGTTGTCGGTCTTCTCGTATGCTATCTGTTGCCAAGGTCCGAGCCGCTCTCGCCAAACCCTTCCTGCCGGTGGTCTTTTTCTTCGCCGGCGTGACCTATGACACCGTCACGCTCACCCGCATTGATCGTCTGCTGGATAACCTCATTCTATTGTTGTACCTGAGTCTGCTGGGACTGCTGATCGTCCTCACCGGCCGGGCCGATATCGGGAGGAGCGACGCGGCTGCAGCGCTGACAAGCGCAAGGCACGTCTCGAATCTCATCTCGCGTACGCGGCCGTATTATCCGATGGCCATCCAGTTCCTACTCGGCGGACTGTTCAGCGCGTACACAATTTTTTACTCGCAGAGTGCCTCGCTGACCACCACGGCTGTCTTCTTCTTCGTGCTCGTGGCGTTTCTTGTGGCGAACGAGCTTCTGCGTGACCGACTGTCCAGCTTGCGACTGCTGGTGAGTCTCTATGCGCTGGTCACGTTCAGCTTCTTCACCTTCTTCTTGCCGGTGCTGAC
>CAYJUP010000156.1:1846-5383 GCA_964373365.1 uncultured Nitrospiraceae bacterium | reverse complement strand
CCTTGGATCTGCGCGGCCCTCTGGCGCTGGTCTTGGGCGGGGAAGGGAAGGGGGTTCGGCCCGGGGTGCTGGAGAAATGCGACGAACGTGTCCGCATTCCGATGCTGGGGCAAGTCTCGTCGCTGAACGTATCGGCGGCGGCGGCGATTGTGATGTTTGAGGCGGTTCGGCAACGAAGAGGATAACGAGGCCCCGACCGTGGCTACCGGACTTCGATCATGCCCCCCTGGATCGCCGCTTTCAGCAACTGAGCCGTGTTGGACACGCGGACCTTCTTCATCATGTTGGCCCGGTGCGCTTCGACGGTCTTCACGCTGATCTTGAGGCGCTGCGCGATCTCCTTGTTCTTAAGACCTGACCAGATGAGCTGGAGGATCTCGTGTTCCCGGTTGGTCAGGGCCTCAGGGCGCTTGCGCCGAGGGAGCGGGCCAACCTCTCGCCTTTTCCTTCCGAGCCCGGTCATCGCAAGCGACCTCTGATTTCTCATCGAGAATTCTCCTTCTTCCGGCTCGAGCCACAGAGGATGGGTGAGCGCGGCAAGAGGGGTGAGACGGACGAAATAAGTAAGCAATTGTAACAGGCCACCCGTGCAAAGTAAATGGGAGCATACGGATGGAGAAAGGAGTATAGAATGCCGGCCATGATGCCGTACGTCATCGTGTGTGTATTCGGGGCGGCCATCGGGAGTTTCCTGAATGTCTGCATCCACCGCCTTCCCAGACACGAATCGGTGGTGTGGCCGGCGTCCCGCTGCCCCGCCTGCGCCGGCCCGATCGCGCTCTACGACAACATCCCGGTCCTGAGCTATCTGCTGCTGAGAGGGCGGTGCCGGGCCTGTCGCGCCCGGATCTCGCTCCGCTACCCGATTATCGAGCTGACGAATGGCTTGGGTTACGGTCTGATTCTCTGGCAGTTCGGATCGGGGTGGCCGGCGGCGGTCTACGCGCTGCTGTTCTCTACCCTGCTCGTGGTGACCTGCATTGATCTCTCGCATCAGATCATCCCCGATGTGATCACGCTGCCGGGGATCGCGCTGGGCCTCCTCTGCGCCGCGACGGTGTTGCCGGTCGGGCTGCGGGACTCGGTGCTGGGGGCCCTGCTGGGCGGTGGAATCTTGTGGGGATTGGCCTGGGCCAGCCCGTACCTGTTCGGAAAGGAAGGGATGGGGGGCGGCGACGTGAAACTCCTGGCCATGATCGGTGCCTTCCTGGGATGGAAGCCGACGCTGCTCACGATCATGGTCGGGGCCGTGGTGGGCTCGGTGGTGGGCGTTGGCTTGATTGCACTCAAGCTGAGGCGGAGGGATCAGTATCTCCCCTTCGGCCCGTTCCTGGCTCTCGGGGCCATCGTGTCCCTGTTCTTCCACCAGGAAGTGTTGACCTGGTATCTCGGATTGCTCGCAATGACACCGTAGCCCCTAGCCTATCGCCTCTCGCCCTTGGCCAAACACACTCGGCTGCCTGTATCTGAACGTATGATCGTCTGTATCTGAACAGCAACATCCTCTCGCGTTTCTTTTCTTCGCTCCCCGCCCCTCAGTTCGATTTTTTCATTCGCTTCTGAATCCTACTTTTCTCTTTGCGGCAGCCCAGTCCGCTTGAGCAGCCTTCCGTTTGTCCTTTGCCTCCGCCCATCGCCCACCGTCCCGCACTCTCCCTTCACAGTCCGGCACGGAATTTGGATTCCGGGTACTCATCCATCTCAGCAATACGGGATTTGAAGGAGGATCGCATGCAGGAACGTGGCACGAGCTTGGTCGAGGTGATCATGGTCATGGGGCTGGTCGGCGTGATGCTGGCGTTTGCCGGACAAAGCTTCGTGGCTGCGGCATCGAGGCAACAGGGCAAAGCGGTGGCAACGGAACTGGCGGCGGAGCTTCGTGCCGCCCACTATCTGGCGATCAAACGACGGGAGCAGGTTCGTGTGGTGTTTGAATCGGAGTCCGGGAGGGTACGGACGGAGCGGGCCGACGCGCCGCAGACGCCGCTCCGGCAGTACGACTTCCGAGAAAGGGGCGTCGTCGTGGAGCAACTTTCCAACGGCTCATCGGTTGTCTTCTATCCGAGCGGTCGTTCGGCCACCCCCACCACGGTTACGCTCCGAAACAATCGTAACGAACGCTGGCAGCTCACGGTGAGCATCATCGGAAGGGTCTCAATCCAGTAATGCAAAATGCAAAATTAAAAATGGAAAACTGGGGCTGACGAAATGGACAAGCTAGGAGCCAAGGTTCTAAGGCGGCAACTCAATGGGTACACTCGGGCTCATTTTGCATTTTACATTTTGCATTGCCCGGAAGAGGCAGGGTTTAGCCTCATCGAGGTGATGCTGGCCATGGTCATCCTGGCGTTTGCGATCCTGGGCGTGATGGGCATGTTTCAATGGGCGGACCACGGCCTGCGGCATGGAGACAACGCCACGCGCGCGCTGGCAATGGCGGAGTCGAGATTGGAAGCCAAACGGACGACCCCCTGGGACGCGCTGTTGACGGACGACCTGGATGCGGATGGCATGCCGGAGTGCACCATGCGGGACGACGGCAGACAGCCGGATGCGGTCGCCGAAGACGGGATTTACAGCGCGGGTATTGAGGTGGACGGCATCCGATTGGTCTGGACCGTGCAGACTGATCGTGCGGGTTCGCTCCGGAGTTCAGGGTCGGTTGTGATTCAGGCGCAGGCCAGATATCCGACTGGTCGGGGTCGGTGGGGAGAGATCCGCGTCGGAACCCTGCGGGCAAACCCGCTGTATGTGGGGATGCGATGAAAGGCCGGTGGCGAGAGGCAATGGGAACGAGACAGTTCTCGTGATGGGTCATGCGTCATGCGTAATGGGCGAAAAGTTATGAATCATAGGTCGCGCTGCTCGTCACTGATCACGCATCACACATCACGGGTCTGGCGCCTTCGAGACTGCGCCGGCGTCTGTTTGGCCGAGGCCATGATCGCGATGGCTGCCGGCGCGGTCGTGCTCTCGGCCACGATCCAGACGCTGAATCACTTCCAGCTACGGCTGTGGGCCCAGCATGACGCGATCGCTCACCACCAGGACCTGCGCGTTGGCATGGGGGTGATGGAAGCGGAGTTGCGCGTTGCCGGTCCGGGCGCGCCCGCGATCGGTATCGGCCTGCTCAAAGCGGACCCGCAAGAGATTGAGTTCCAGGCGAACCTCGCAGGGCTGGTCACCACATTGTCCGCGCCGGCGTCACCCAGCCAGGACGAGTTACAGGTCGGCGACGGTTCCGACTGGCCGAAAGGGAAGCGAGTCGTGGTCTGCATGGAGGATCGGTGCGCGGAGAGCCGCTTGGCTCGGGACGGTCAGCAGCATCTTCTCCGATTGACCGCTCCGTTAGGAAGGGACTTTCCGACCGGAAGCTCAGTCTTTGTGTCCAACCATGTTCGTTTCTACTTACGGAAGGATCGCAACGGAACAACCAACCTGATGCGTCAGGTGGACGGCGGAGCCAGCACCCTTGTCGGTGACGTGACGTGGTTTCGGCTCGGCTATCTGGACAAAGACGGGAAGCCAACCCAGGAC
>CAYJUP010000156.1:0-1746 GCA_964373365.1 uncultured Nitrospiraceae bacterium | reverse complement strand
GACGGATCACGGTTGACATCATCTGGAGAGCAAGGAGCCGCCCTGATCGGGGCGATCCTGATCATGCTGATTCTTTCCATGCTGGGGACTGTTTCACTGAACCTCGCGGCCCTGGAGATCGAGAGCGTGGGAGCGGCCCGGGACGAGGCGGTGGCGCGGCATCTCGCTGAGGCGGGCTCCGATCTGGTGGTCCAGTGGTTCCACGACCCGAAGTCGGCCCCTGTCGGAACGGACGGGAGCCTCCTTCAGAAGCGTTACGACCTGCCTCACGCCGGACCTTCCTTTTTCGATGCGAATGGGGTCTCTCAGTTCATCGGAACGGCTGACCAGCCCGATTTATTGTACGACGCCTCGAGGCCGGCGGACGACCGGCTGCTGAATGACCCTGTCCACGGATGGTTTCGCTCGCTACGCTCGCTGGGACGCATCCTCAAGCTGAGAGTCTATGGGCCGACTCGTCCCGGCCTTCTCTGCACGGTAGAAGTCACGGCCGGAACGGCGGGCGGGACGGGCGGAATGTCGCGGACCATTTCGGTGCAGCTTGGGGCGCGCACCATCCCATCGCTCCGGGCAGGGGTTCAAATCGGAACCAATGGCGTGGCCCAGGCACCGAGCGGTCCGCTGCCGGTCTGGCTGCATTGGGGAGACCTGAAATTGAAGGGGGACGCTCGCTTCGGGACGCGCGACGAGATCCCGACCAAAACGGCTCTGGCGCCGGTGACCGGGCAGTCCTATGCCGAGATGGCTCGTCGAGAGGATCGGTGGCTGGACGTGTGGGTCGGGGGTGAGGCGGTGTTCTCGCTCTCAGCATCGAACGCTTCGGCGGGGAATCCAGCGAACGTCTATTCACATCAGGATCCAATCCCCGGTTTGAGTGAGGACCGCTGGGACTACGAGACCATGAAGAAGCAGGCGTTCCTCTATGGCTCCTACTATACGCTGGAACGGGACGGGTTGCTGTATCGGAATGGAATGGTCGAGCCTGGGTTCGGGCGAACGGCCGATGAGGTGTTCGGATCCGAAGCGGTGGGAGACCACCATGGGCTGGTGTTTGTTGACACCCTGGATCAGCGTCCGCCCGGAGCGGATAATCTCGGGACCCTGTCGCTTGAGACTGAGTACGCGGAGGGCCTGTTCGTCGTGAACGCGCATCTGCACCTGAAGCCGAAGGGGACCGGCAAGTCGGTGCCTGTGCTGAGTCCACCGAGTGAAGGAATGTCCTCGCTGGCGAGTCGGGTCCCGGTCGAATTGACCGGCGTGCATCTCCAGGGCGCGCTGTACACGCCGGGCGATCTCTCTTTCGAAGGGCGACCGAGACTGTACGGGGCTCTGGTAGTAGGTGGAAAGGTGACGCAATCCTCTGAGATTTCAGGCCCGCTGGAAGTCTGGTACAATTATGACCTGCGAAGCGGGTTGGCCCGGGGGATGCCTCTGGTCTATGTGGCTCCTGGGACATGGTTGGAGAAGTACTGACGGGCGAATGAGAATTGAGCCGAAATTTGTCGCCTCTTGGCATTTTATCGGTTACCGTGTATGCTCGTACGAGTCCAACTCTCTATTGAGAATCAATGGATTGTGTTCGTTTTCTCTCCGTAATCAAGACGGCACAGCGCTTGCTGTGGCTACCAGTGGTGATGCCTACACACTTAACAGATCGATGGGGATCGCGTCGGACAGCAGAGAGTGGCTTGACTCTACCAGAGGTGATCACTGTTGTGGTGATCATCATTATTGCCGCGACCCTAG
>CAYJUP010000155.1:0-5395 GCA_964373365.1 uncultured Nitrospiraceae bacterium | reverse complement strand
AGGAGAAGACCCTGTCTGTCTACCGACAGCAGTTCGCGGAATTGGAGCAGGACCAGACAAACGGCCTGCTCACCGACGAACAGTATCGGCTAGCACGACGTGAGCTGGAGCGCCGTCTGCTGGAAGAAACGGGCGCCACGGAGACGACGCTCACAATGGCACGGCGACAGGTGAATAGCAGGCTGGTGGCTCTTGCACTTGCCATGATCGTCCCGACTGTCAGTGGGTTGCTCTATTGGGAACTTGGGAATCCGCTCGCCATGACGCAGCCAACCGCGCCCTCGTTGTCCTCCCAAGGAAGTTCTGAGGATGACCATCAGTTGTCTGACGGACTCGATGCGTTGGTTGAGCGACTGAAGAAGAAGCTCGAACAGAATCCCAGCGACGGCGTGGGGTGGGCGTTGCTTGCGCGCTCCTATTTGGCAATGGGGCGTCACGCCGACGCCGTGTCGATCTACGAGAAAGCTGTGAAACTGATTCCTGATGATGCGCAGTTACTTGCGGACTATGCCGATGCTCTCGGTGTCCACCAGGGTCGCAAGCTGGAAGGAAAACCCGACGTCTTGATTCAACAGGCGCTGAAGATCGATCCACGCAATGTGAAGGCGCTGATGTTGGCAGGGACTGTGGCCTTCAACCGACAGAATTATGCGCGCGCGGCCAAGGACTGGGAACAGGCTCGCGCGAACCTTCCTGCGGACGCAGAGCCGGAGGCGACACAAGAACTGATGGCCGGCATCGCAGAAGCCCAGCGCCGACTTGGTGGCAGCCCAAAGACGATGACCGCGAATGCGGAACCGGCGGCGCCGGCCAAGCCAACCGGGCAGACCGGACCGTCGCGTGCGATCAGAGGCAAGGTGATTATGGCGCCGAGCCTGGCCGGCAAAGGATCTTCGCCGGACACGTTGTTCGTGTTTGCACGCGAGGTGAATGGCCCACCGATGCCTGTGGCCATCGTGCGCGCGACGAAGAAAGATTTACCCTTCACGTTCCGGCTCGATGACTCGACCAGCCCGATGCCGTCCAGAAAACTCTCCGACGTAGGCGCGGTGGTGATTGTGGCCCGTCTGTCGAAGTCCGGCAAAGCCATGCCGGAAAGTGGAGACCTGGAGGGGATGAGTCAGCCGGTGAAGCCTGGAGTGGATGGGATCACCGTCGTCATCGATCGTGAAAGACCATAGCGCCGGGAAGCCCACAGGTCTCTCTCTTCTATCACCACGCTGCGCGACCTCCTGCCGCTGATCCTTGCCCTGGTCCTTTCTTACCGTCGCCACAGCAAGAAGGAAACCCACGACCGCACTCGCCTGGCCGAGACTGTCACGTCGGGGATCGCAGAGCCCCTGACGCTCCATCCGGTCATGAACACCAACAAGTGTATCGGCTCGAGCGCCTGCGTCAGAGCCTGTCCGGAACATGCGATCGGGATCGTGAGAGGCACAGCGGTTCTGGTGGAGCCGGACCACTGCATCGGCCACGGCGGCTGTGAGGCGGCGTGCCCCGTCGAAGCGATCCAGCCGGTGTTCGGGACGGAGCAGTGTGGGATCGATCTCCCATTCGTCACCCCGACCGTTGCAACCAATGTCCCCGACATCTTCATCGCCGGCGAGTTGGGTGGGATGGGGCTGATTCGCAAGGGGGGCGATCAGGGAGCGCGGGCGAGAGCGTCCATCCGGAAAAACAAAGGGAGCGCCAATGAGCTGGATGGTGTGATCGTCGGCGCCGAACCGGCCGGCAGCTCCGCATCACCGGCCGCCAAGGAGCATGAGTTGCGATTCGTGACGGTCGAGCAGGACGACTCACTCGGCGGCTCGATCTACCCGCCTACGCAGAGCGCCACGGGTGTCAACCCGTGGACGCCGTCGGCCAAAGCCTATGGCGTCGGACGATGAATGCGAGGTGGGTAACCCTCCAAAGCCTGTGGCGATGGAGGGTACGCTCCCGGCCTTCGTAGCTGGAGCTACTTCGGCGGAGTAGGCTCTGCGGGTTACGCCGAAGCTCTGTGGGGACCACGGCTGCCCGGCCTTCGTAGCCGAAGCTACTTCGGCGGAGTGTGCTCAAGCCGTGGGGCTCCACCACGACCCGCGTCGGAAACCGGCCATGACGGTCACGTGATGTCGGAGCATGCCGTGGTGGTCGCGCATCCCACGGTGACAGAGGTGCTGGCTGCGTTTGGTCGGGCGGAGGACGCTCTGGAGAAACAAGATCTCGAGGCCCTCATGCGGGTCTACGCTAAGGCCTATCATTCTGGCACTGAGTTTGCATATTCAGCCATGAGCCTATTGCACTAAATTTTCTTTGACATCTTGATGCACATTGAGATATATGTGCGCCGCACGCGAAGCAACAGGCTCACTCAAGACCATAAAAAGTGTCTTAACAAAGGAACATTTCACCTAACAAAGAAGTATTGCACTTTAGAAAAGGACTACTTCACATGACTGTCAAATTCTGGCTGAGATGTGGTCTGATCGTCTGCGGCGTGCTGCAAGCCGCGCCGGCGCAGGCGGACTTCCCCAGCGTCCCCAAGGAAACCTACGAGGCGCTGAACCTCGATCGGTCGGTCGAGCCCAAGGTGTTGTACGAGGCGCTGGTGAAACGCTACCTGGATCCAGCCCAAGGCGCCGGGAAAGGGCCGCTCGGCAAGTACTGGGAGCCGATCCCCTTCAGCAAGTACCTTGATCCTCTGTCCTTCTACAAGCCGCCGAAGACGGTCAAGGATATCGCGACGCGCAAGGAGTGCGTCAAGTGTCACACCGACGAGTCGCCCGGCTGGGTGACCGCCTGGAAGAAGAGCACCCACGCCAATCTGGACAAGATCCGCAAGCTCACGCCGAAGGATGACATCTATTACAAGAAAGAGAAGCTGGAGGCGATCGAGAAGAACCTGCGCTCGATGGGCAAACTGGGCGCGAACGAGCCATTGAAGGAAGTCGGCTGCATCGACTGCCACTACGACATCAACACCAAGAAGAAGGCCGACCACCGCGTCGACCTGCGGATGGGCACCGCCAACGTGTGCGGCACCTGCCACCTCCAGGAGTTCGCCGAACGGGAGTCCGAGCGGGACACCATCACCTGGCCGAAGAACGAGTGGCCCAAGGGCCGCCCGTCGCACGCGCTGGACTACATGGCCAACAACTCGGTGGAGGTCTATGCCGGGATGCCGCAACGCGAGATCGCCGATGGCTGCACCATGTGCCACGTCAGTCAGAACAAGTGCGACGGCTGCCACATCCGGCACGAATTCTCGGTGGCCGAGTCGCGCAAGTCTGAGGCCTGCTTCACCTGCCACAACGGGGCTGACCACAACAATGCGGAAGCCTACTCCCTGTCGAAGCACGGCACGGAGTATTTTAATCACAAACTGAAGGTGAACTGGAACGTGCAAATGAAGGACCAGCGCGCCATTGGCGGGCAGACCATACCCACCTGCGCGAGCTGTCACATGGAGTACCAGGGCAAGTTCAGTCACAACGTGGTGCGCAAGGTGCGCTGGGCGAACTACCCCTTCGTGCCCGGCGTCCGAGAAAACATCGCCACCGACTGGGCCGACAAGCGCCTGGATGCTTGGGTCAAGACCTGCACCCAGTGCCACTCCGAGAGCTTCGCCCGCGCCTACCTCGAATTCATGGACAACGGCACCAAACATGGGCTTGATAAATACGCTGAGGCGCACGCGGTGGTCGAAAAGCAGTACAAGGCCGGCCTGCTCACCGGCCAGAAGACCAACCGCCCGGCGCCCCCGCCGGGAATCACTGACGGGTTCGAGCAATTCTTCCAGATATTCTGGTCGAAGGGCAACAACCCGGCAGCGATCGAGCTCAAGCTCTTTGAAATGGCTGAGGATCATCTGGTGCAGTTGCATGTGGGGCTCGCCCACCAACACCCGGGTGGCTATACCTACACCTTCGGCTGGGGGCCGATGAACCGGGCCTATGTCGAGATCATGGACGAGGACACCAAGCTCAACGAGAAGATGGGACTGCAGGCACGGCTGGTCAAGCTCGAGGCGCGCAGCGCGAGCCTGCTTGACCTCGACAGCACAGGCGGGAAGCTTTCGCTCGGCGGCCTGGGCGGCGGCATGCTGCTGACCGGCACCATCGCGCTCGCCGGTTGGCGCAGGCGCAAGAAGAACGGCGGGCGCTGACAGCGGGCGCAGCGCAGACGATGGAAGGAGCGCTGACGCGACCAGGCACCAGACTCCTCCCGTCACTGGGAATCTTCCTGGTGACGGGAGGTCTTTTTGTGCTCGGCTGGTTCGCCTACCTGTGGCTCAAACCAGGGCCGGTGCCCTACCACTACCAACTGGTCGAGGAGGGCGGGGTCGGCAAGTTCGACAAGCTTGGGCTGGAGGCTTGGCCGGATCTGACCATAAGCAAGCACGAAGTGCGGGTGCAAGAAGTGGACAAGCCCATCGCCGTGGCCCATCTCGCGACCCGCGGCAACGCCCCGCCCGTGCTGCTCAACTGGGAGAACCTCACCAGCGAACCGGTCGTCTCCATCGACAGCAATCTATCCGAGCTGACCGCGTTGGCGACGGCGATCGCCACGCATGTGCCGAAAGACGCCGTCGTCCTTGCATGGTGGGACACCTCGCGCCAAGTGCGACTGCTCGCCGGCCGCGACACGTTGTTCACGTCCCACCTCGGCGAGCCGATGATCGCGCCTTCACACTGGAGGGGACGCGGCGACACCATCAAAAAATATGAACAAGAGTTCTGGGGCGCCCCGGCGCCGGTCGAAGAGAGTCGGAAATTCCAGCGCTTCGCCGACGCGCTGGCGGCGGACACGAACGAAGGCGTGGCGATGCTGCGCGAGCTGGCCGGCCCGCGCGAGGCCTATCTGGTGGTCCACGTCGCCGACATCTATAAGCTGGGGCTAATGCGCCCGGAACGCCTCGACATGGCCTACAAGGATTTCCCGAACAACGGCAACGTGCACGGGATGATCGGCCAACTGAAGGCCTGGATGAAAGACAACCACTACGAAGCGTACACGCTGCAATTTTTCTCCGAGAAGGCGATGCGCGCCTATTTCCTCCGCGATGACAAAAGCGGCAACACACTGCTCGCGCAGATGCTGCCCTTCACGAACTCGACGCCTCTTGAGCCGCAAGCTATGGAGCTCATCCACAAGCACGGCGGCTATCGGGTGTACAAGATCCCGCCTGCGCAGCCGTCCGGTGGCTGATTTCTTCAGTGGCCGCGGTGGCACCAGAGGGAGCCGTGGCGGTGGCGCTCCCCGTTCGCACAAACCGGCGATAGAGTACGGCCACGAGCAATTTTTAGAGTACGACCACGAATATTTTTGGGTTCTTCCGGGTTTTCCGTGGGTGCAGAACCCTCCATAATGTCCCTCGCCCCCGCTTTGCGGGGGAGCGGGTGGGGGTGAGGGG